>JACPGZ010000007.1 GCA_016188895.1 Candidatus Pacearchaeota archaeon | reverse complement strand
TTGTAAATGTCCAGCAATCAATCAGCATCAATGATGCAGTCAACAAAATAGCATTTTTCTTAAGAAATATATTTGATAAGATAACAAATAATATATTATGCATTGTTAATGGAAGTAATTGCGTGCTAGAGCCATCACCATCGCCATCTCCATCGCCTTCACCAGAAACCCCGCCATCTGCTGGCGGCGGCGGAGCTGCTGTAAAAAAGAAAAGCTTTCATGTTTCAGAGACAGAGATAAATTTAATAGTTAAGTCAGGGGAGACGCGCAAGGTATATTTCACAATAATAAATAATGGAATAGAAAAGTTAGACTTTATAATCAAGACAGGATTGAAGGATTACATAACAGTAATTGACAAATCGTTCTCGATAGATTCTGGAAAATTTGTTGAAATAGAAGTAATAATTACCGCTCCTGAAGAACCGAGAACATATACTACAAAGCTAGTTATTGAGGCAGATGGAATCTCGCAAGAAATTCCTGTGATTATAAATGTAGAATCTCTAAAAGAATTATTTGATGTAAAACTTAATGTCCCGCCAAGATACAAGGAGTTAAGAGCTGGAGATAATATTAGAGTAGAAGCAACTATATTTAATCTTAAAGAAATTGGGACTGTTGATGTTACCTTATCATTCATATTTAAGGATTTAGATGACAATATTATTTTTGAAGATTCAGAAATTGTTGCAGTTGAGACAAGTGCATCCTTCACGAAAGAATTGCATATTCCAGATTATCTCAAACCTGATAAATATGCTTTGGTAGCTCAAGTAAAATATAAAAATTCTGTTAGCTCTTCCTCTTCTGTAATTACAGTAGTTGAAGAAACTATATATGAGAGATTTAAAATGATTGCAATAACCCTTATTCTAATAGCATTTATATTGTTATTAATTTATGTAGTCCTTCATATAAAAAAGAGGCATAAAAAGGTATTTAAAGAGAGGAATTTATTATTAAGAAGAGCTTATAGGTCAATAAAAGACTATAGAAAAAGGAGAATTATAGAAGAGATGGTATCAAGAGGTGTAGTAGAGGCAAGAAGGCTTCAAAAAGAGCTTACGCAAGCTGAGAAAAGGCTTAGAAAAAAAGAGAAAAAAATCTTTAAGCTTCGTGAGATGCAGAAGAAAAAAGCATATCTTAAGAAGCTTTCTACTAAAGAAAGCGAGATAGGAAAAGAAATAAGAAAATTGAGAGGTACTGGAAAAGCAAGTCTTGGGGAATTACAGGATAGAAAATCCTATGTTAAGAGACTTGTTAAAGAACTTAATGATATTACTTCTAAACAGAATGCAGTAAAGAATGAAATAAAGAGACTGAAAAGTGGTATAAGAAGTTAACCGGCAGAAGAAAAAGGAAATAATTAATTTATTTTTCTTATAATTTCGTTTCCTTGTTTAGTTTTTGCTTTTTGAGTCTTGCAATATCCTTTTCATAATAAGTAGCAAGCTCTACAAAACCTTTTTCTTTGGCTTTCTGTAATTTTTCCTCATGAATTCTAATTTGCTCTTCTAAAGAGATTATTCCTTTTTCTAATCTTTTTTTCCGTTTCATTCTCAATTTTTCCTAGATATTTCTTTATTATTTTAATTAATATCAAAATTTCATTCTTATTTATTTTGTCTTTAGGTTCTTCATTATTTCTTATTTTATTATATATAAAATAAAATTTATTGTAAATTCTTTTTGATAAACCATTATTTAATAAAATTTTTTTAATATCAATATTATTAAAACTTTTATTTTTTATAAGACTTTCTATCATATATAAAACTCTTATTCTCATAATTAAAGAATAAATATGCGAATTAGATATTTCTTCTTCATTAATTTCTATAAATTTCTCTATTATTTTTATAATTCTTTTGGTATCATCAAAATGCCAAATAAATTTTTTAAGATCAAATTTCCGTTTTTTTAATTCTTCCAAAAGTAAAGGATTAACAAATGATATAGATTCCCTTAATATTGGTATTATTATAGCTGGAAAGCTTTCTATAGCTTTATTTGTTTCTTCCAATGTTAAGACTCTAATATCTATGTCTTCAAATATGTATTTTATCTTATCATCTTTTTCTCTGGTGAGGATTAGGATATCTATATCAGATTCCTTTGTTTGCTCATTTCTTGCATAAGATCCATAAAGATAAATTCCTAAAACATTTGGCATGAAATTTATTAATTTATTAAGTACCCTTTTTTTTATTTCATCAATTCCTTCTGGTATTATAATTTCTACTTCTTTGCCCGCATATTCTCTTGGTACATAAACAGCAGCACCGTTTCCAATTTCAACAGCTTGTTTTATTAGTCTCATGGTATATACAGGTATATACCTATTTATAAATCTTTTGTTAAATAGATTTTGTCTGATTTTTAACGCGCGCTGTCAGCCTGCTTCTCAGACTCATTCTTCTTCTGTACAGCAAGGCTTTCTGCAAGGTTTTGAGAAGCAGCAATTATCTGTAATACCTTGTGGTCTTGCCACAGGGATAAAGCTATAAGTTAGCATAACTGGCTACATGAATGAGTGAGCTGTTTAAATCATATCATAAAGTTTTTAGAATAAAATCTCATTTTGTTTTTGCTATAAAATATAGAAAAGATTTGTTTTTAGATAATAAATATGTTGAAACATCCAAAGAAGCTAAAAAAGCAAGGCAGGAAGAGAGCAGTTTAGATTAGATAATTTTTGATCTCCTAAGGTCTTGTTTTAGGGTTGTTCATTTCGGACTTGAACAGCTCGAAATTAAAGTTCAATGAATTGAGCTTTCACGACAAGCAATAAATGAAATTGTTACTTTGTGAATTTGACTTAACATATAAGCAGGATTTATATATTCTTATTAGGATTTATATTTATGGAAAAAAAGAGAGAAGAACTAATTTTTTTAGCGGTAGCTGTAATTCTCCTTTTTATTGTTCTTGCAGCATCACAGCAAATTATAGAGGTTCCATCAATTCCATCCATACCTGCTAATAGCGAAGTGAAATATTATGGATACAAATATTCAAATTATTCTAGCATTATTATCTCAACAAAGGCTGAAATTTCATGTGCATGGAAGCCAGACAGCATTGATGATGGATGGAAGAATTGCGAAGCTGTATTTGATGTAGAGAATATGAAAAATATCAAACCTACGATAAGTACACCTAACTTGAATTTTAGTTTCCTAAATCTTAATATAAGAAATATCGTCATTAATTTCTCTAATGTTTCTACTTTATATAACGAGACTTATTTAAATATAACTCATCAATTGATAAATTTTACATTTGAAGACGGAACTAATATAACACAAGATAATATAACAGAAGAGATTATACAATTTACTAAGAGAAGATTTAGTAATTTCACATCTATACCGAGCTCAATAAATACAGCCACGCCTTTCGCAATCAAGATAAACTATGAAGCGCCAAAGTATCAAGAAAATTCATTCACCTTCAACATCTCTGCATCAGGATTTACTGCATTTATTGACCCTTATCAATCATCGTGCGGAACATTAAGCACTGCAAATTCAACATACACGCTTAATCAAAGTGTTTCTTCAAATGGAACATGCTTTACAATTACTGCGAATAATATCACTTTAAATGGAAATGGTTCCTCTATCACATACGCCCTTAATGGATCTGCTAGCCAGTACGGAATTTATGTAAACAGAGCAAATAGAACAATAATAAAAAATGTAAATGTTACAGAGGGAAATAGCTCCGGAACTGATAAATATGCGATTTTCTTTCAGAATGCAAATAACGGAACTGTTTTTAATAATACGATAAAAACCTCTGGAAGCTTTGGATACGGTATCTATTTACTTTCAAGCTCAAATTCTAACATATCAACTAACACTGTTACAACGAACGGAAGCTCTGGATACGGTATCCGTTTATCTTCAAGCTCAAATTCTAACACATTATCAACTAACACTGTTACAACGAACGGAAGCTCCGGATACGGTATCTATTTATTTTCAAGCTCAAATTCTAACACATTATCAACTAACACTGTTACAACGAACGGAAGCTCCGGACATGGTATCTATTTATCTTCAAGCTCAAATTCAACAATATCAACTAACACTGTTACAACGAACGGAACTACTGGATATAGTATCCGTTTAGACACAAGCTCAAATTCAACAATAACAAATAACACTGTTACAACGAACGGAAGCTCTGGAAATGGTATCTATTTATCTTCAAGCTCAAATTCTAACACATTATCAACTAACACTGTTACAACGAACGGAGGTACTGGATACGGTATCTATTTACTTTCAAGCTCAAATTCTAACACATTATCAACTAACACTGTCACAACGAACGGAATCAATGGATATGGTATCCGTTTAGACACAAGCTCAAATTCAACAATAACAAATAACACAGTTACAACCTACGGAATCAATGGATATGGTATCTATTTATTTTCAAGCTCAAATTCAACAATATATTCAAAAATATGAAAGTAACATCAGATATTTCCGATGCGATTCAAATTAATTCAGGTAATCATAACTTCACAGTTCAAGATAGTTTAATTAACGCATCTGATAGTATTGCTTATGACATAAATTTTTCAACAGGCACCTCAGGAACAGTTAATTTCACAAATGTTACATCTAATGGTAAATTTGCCTTTAGTGGAACAACAACTGCTCGCTTGAATGTTCATTGGTATTTAGATGCATTTGCTAATTATACAAATAGTAGTAATGTGACAAATGCAAATATCAGTGCATGGAATGTTTCCGGAGATCTTGCATTTTCTAACTTGACAGGAGGCGATGGAAGAATTCCTCAACAGATCTTACTTGAGTTTACAAGAAATAAAACACTTACTCAGAACTATAATAATTACACATTTAATGCAACAGACCCTGATAAAATAGAGAATCTTACACAGTCATGGAACATGACAACGAATAGATATTTAGTATTTACTTTTAATTCTGAATTTAATGCGCCCAATATAAGAATTGTATATCCTACAAATGCGAGTAACTTTACTTACGCAAATGTGAATGTTAATTACACTGTTTCAGACGTAAATCTTGAGAGTTGTAAATATACAAGTAATTCAGGCTCAACCAATACCACTATCACTTGCGGAAATAATATAACTGATCAAACATGGAACGATGGGGTTATAGTAATAACTGTATATGCTAAAGATACATCTGGCCTTGAAAATTCAAGCACGGTTACATTTAACGTTGATGCGAGAGGGCCATTCTTCAACAATACCTTTCCAAATAAAACTTATGCAATTGCACCTGAAAGAATTAATTTTTCTACTAATGTTATTGATGTATGGAAAGTTGATTCAATATGGTTCCAGCATAATTTCGATGTGATTGTTATTGAAACCGAAAGCTCGGCAACTGGAACTTCAAACAATGCCTTTGGAAGCACAACCTGGAGGGCACAATCATTTGTTTTTAATAATGCGGGAAAAATAAAAAATGGCACAGTCACTCTGCTCTACAACACAGGAACTGCAAGAAACATAACTGTTGAAATACGAACTGATTCAGCTGGCTCGCCAAGCTCAACAGTTCTCGCAAATGCAACCATTAACGCGTTTACAAGCACCACGGCAACAGATTATTTATTCAATTTCACAGCTCCTGCAGACATTAGTGGCAGCGTACCCTATTGGCTGGTCTTAAGCTCGCCAAGTTCAAGTTCAACATCCACTTACCGATGGCGTTCTGCTAATAACGATAATGCTTATACCGGCGGAACTGGAAAAGTAAGCACAAATTCCGGCTCAAGCTGGAGCGATTTAGGCAGAGATTACCGTTTCTTATTAAACATGGTTAATTACACATATAAAAATGAAACTCCGGTTTTGATAAACGCTGCTTCTGGTTTCACAAGCAATGTTAAACTCTTAGATACAGCAGGGACTTTTAGCTGGGGTTATTGTGCAAATGATTCATTGGGTAGAATTAATTGTACCATGAATTCATTCTATGTATATGGGAGTACAGATACTATTATCCCAAATATTACATTTACTTCATACCCTGTTGGGAAGATTAATGGAGAAAAGATAGGCTTTGCAGGATATGTTGAGGATGATTCTTTTAGCTGGAATATAAGCTTATGGGTTAAGAATGGAACAAACCCCTATGAATTTCTTAGTGTTAATAGCACTGGAGGAATTAGAATTTATTTAAGTTATAAATTTAATTCTAGTAAATATGCAACTGGAGATAATCTTACATTTAAACTTGAGGGTTATGATTCAGCAGGAAATTCTAATCAGACAAATATTACATTACAGGTTGATCATCTTTCTCCAATATTATCTGAGAATCCAGCTGTAAATCCTTCGATAACTCCTGATAAGAATTGGTACGGGAATGGAGACAATATTACTCTGAGAATTAATTTGACTGATGGTTCTGGAGCTGGTATGAAATATGTTCAAGTTGATTTGAGTAATATTAATGGCACAGGATATGTTAATATGACCCTTCAAAGCGGGAATTTATCTACAGGAGTATATTCTTTTTGGAATTATAGCGTAATGGTTAATACTAGCTCTGGAGCAGATAAAAAAATAGACTTTTTTATGGTTGATGCAGCAATTCCAATAGAAAATACCATAAACTATTCTATAACCTATTCAGTTGATAACGATTTCCCATATTATAATCCTAATACAGTCATAACCCTTCCTGATCCTGCTTATAAGAACCAAGATGTGACTCATATATCAAAATGGCTCGATAGCTCCTCTGGTTTATCAACTTGTATTCTATCAACAAATGCTTCTGGAACTTTTCTTAATTATACTCAGCTATTATCTGGAAATAATGCCTATTGTAGCATAAGTGTAAATTATACTACTAATGGGACTTATAGTTATATATTTTATGTTAATGATAGTACGGGAAAAATGAATAATACAGGTTTTAGAAGTGTGGTAATTTCTGATATATCTGTTATTAATGTTACAGAAGTACATTTAATTTATCCTTTGAGTAATTCTACATTTTACAGTGCCAATTTAAGTTTGACTGTTAATGTTACAAATGTTACACAAAATCAATTGGATAGTTGTTGGATTATAGTAGATGGTATAATAAATGCTACTAATAATTCTATGCTTGTGAATTATAATTGGAATTTTTCAATAACTCTAGAGACTGGAAATTATGATTTTGATGCGTGTTGTAATAATACAGATGGGATTATAAGTTGCAGTAACGAGGGTGGAGCATTAAATATTACCTTATCTATCTACTCTGCCGATATAATTCAAACTATATCTTTTAATTCATTTATTGATAAAATTATGGGGTTTATTAGAACATCATTCGTAAATATTCTAGGAAAAGATTTATTATTGAGGTTTACTTATTTGTTTAGAGAACTAGCGCAACTTTTAGATATTAATGATTTTGTTACAAGAATCTTGCTTGCATTTAGAGCTTCAAATCAAGTTATTAACATTAATGCAATAACAGGAAGATTTATCACAATACCAAGAGCTATTGCACAACTAGTTGATATCAATGACGCTGTTGCGAGATTATTTGTTGGGTTTACAAACATAGCGCAAGTTATTGACCTCAACGACGCTGTTTTCAGAATATTTGCTGGATTTAGAGGTATATTCCAGAATTTTCAGTTAATTAATGCTGTATTCACCAAGGTTACTGTAGGTATTCAAACATTTACAAGAGAGGTATTTGATATTGTTGACATAAACGACGCTGTGTTCAGAGTATTTATTGGATTCAGAAATTCTTTTCAAGTTGTTGACTTGAATGATACAACATCTAGAATATTTGGCGGAGTTCGCTTTATATTTGATGTTGTGGATATAAACGACGCAACTTTCAGGATTTTTGGTTCGTTACGAGGACTATTTCAAGTTATCGACCTCAATGATGCTGTTACCAGAGTTTTTGGAGTGTTGAGAGATGTATCTCAAGTAGTAGATATAAACGACGCAACTACAAGACTTTTTGTTGGATTCAGATCCAACAATCAATTATTAACATTGAATGCAGTGGCATCTGAAAGATTCAGTGCGATTAGAAGAATCTTCCAGGTTATTGATATTCAGGACAGCACAATAAGAATATTGTATGCCTTCAGGGGTGTTTTTCAGACTCTTGCAATCAATGAATTTATTATAGCAACATTTACTGATATAGGAAACTTAAATTCAAGGGAGGTTTTTGATACATTTTCGCTAAATAATATGGTTTCAACAACAATTTTAAGAGTAAGATATCTGCCACAAAGTTTGAATCTTAACATCTTGCTTATAAGAACATTTGCGGGCTTTAGGAATGTTTTTGCGCTCTTGGATTTAAATGACGCTGTTACCAGATTTATTTCCATTCCAAGGTTTGTTAGCCAGATTGTTGACCTAAACGACGCTGTGTTTAGAAGCTTTGGAGGATTTAGAACTATTGCACAAATAATTGATTTAAATGACGCTGTGTTTAGAATATTTGCAGGGTTGAGAGGAGTAGCACAGATCATTGACATTAATGATGCTATTGTTAGACTATTTGTTGGATTTAGAAATATATTCCAAAGAATTAATGTATTTAATTTTGTTTTCACAATAACTCCTGGCGAGGTTCTTGTTGATATTATGCAAGTAATTGATATGAATGATGCAACTCAAAGGGTTACAGGATTGTTTATACGCCCAACACAAGGAATTAATTTATTTACTAGTATATCTGCCTTTAGATTTGGTCAGTTTATTGTAAATGTCCAGCAATCAATTAGCATCAATACAGCAATTCAAAGAATTGTATTCTTCTTCACCAACAGAATCTCCTCCTTCAGGTGGCGGTAAAATTGCTCTAAGGAAGGTAAAGAGCTTTTATTTTGATAAAGATGTTTTGAATGTTGTAAGCAAGGTAGGCGAGTTTAGTAAAGCAGTATTTACTATAACAAATAATGGAACAGAGAAACTTGATTTTATAATAAGTGTGAGCAAATTAGAGGATTATGTAACCATTCCTACTAGAATATTCTCTTTAGAACATGGAAAATCTCTAAAAATAGAAACGATTGTTATCGCTCCAAAAGAACCAAAGGTATATACAACAAGCATAATTGTCGAAGCAGATGGAATTGTTCAAGAGCTTCCAATAATTATAAATGTAGAAACAGCTGAAAAATTATTTGATGTAGAACTTGAAATTGTTCATCCTAAAAATAAGCAAATAAAACCTGGGGAAGACATTACTGCAAGGGTAGAAATATTTAGCCTGAAAGATACAGGAGCTGTTGATGTTATATTATCTTATATACTAAAAGATCAGAATAATAATGTTATTATAAACGAATCTAGCGCAATTGCAGTGGATATAAGAACATCAATTTTTAAAGATATACATATTCCTGACTATCTTAGACCTGGAAAATATGTTTTAGTTGCAGAAGTCAGGTATAAGGGCATGGTAACTTCTGCTTCATCTGTAATAACTGTAGTTGGCAAGGTTGTTACTACATCTGCAATTACAGATATTGAGAGATTAAAGAGAAATTATATTCTTATTGTAATTATTGCAATTTTTATAATAACACTATTAATTATTTTTATATCATACATAAGAAAGAATAAATACCTGCTTGAAAAAATAAGAGCAAAGATAAAATATAAACTGAAAAATATACTTAAAATTATACATAATAAGATACAAGAATTTCAAAAAAGGAGGGCTTATAGAAAGATGGCTAGTGGAATGAAGGGGGTAAAGAAGATTCAAAAAGATATCTTAAAGATGCAGCAGGCGCTTGTGAAAAAAGAAAAAGATATCTTGAAGCTTCAGGAGATTGAAAAGAGAAAGACATATCTTAAATCTCTTGCGTTGAAAGAGAAGGGATTGAAAAGAGAGATACAGAAATTAAAGGGCAAGAGAAAAAGAAAGAAATAGAACTAACGCGCGCTGTCAGCCTGCTTCTCAGACTCATTCTTCTTCTGGACAGCAAGGCTTTCTGGAAGATTTTGGGATGCAGCCACAATTTCCGAAACCAGACCCTGAATTATGTTTGCTTTCTTGTTAAATGCTTTGTCATAAGCTCCATGAATAAGCAATCTTATTGCAAGATCAACCCTTCTTGACGGAGATAAATCAACTGCCTGAGGGTAACGCGCACCACCATATTCTATCACAGTAACGCCATCTCTTGGAGCTGAATGTTCAATGGCTTTTATAATAACTTGGACAGGATTCTTGCCTGTTTTTCTCTCTATCTCCTTCATTGTTTCAATCATGATTTTGGCGTTTTTGTTATATTTTCCAGAAGCATGGCTTGTCATTACTTTATGTTTTTTTCCTCTGTGGCCTGGAATTCCAAGATGAGTTATAAACCTCTCAACTACATTCATCTTTGACTTTGAAAAACGCGCCCTCATTCTTCCATGGCTCTTTGCTAAAAGGCGTGGCTCTATACTTATATAACCTTTAAGCCCTGGGTCATCAACCTTGATTTCAGAAGTATCAGACATATCAAATAGTTTCATCTTCTGCCTCTTTCTATCTTGCCTTTTACAAGCAATCTTAATGGCTGGTCATTTACTTTTATAACCTGATACCTGACTCCAGGAATATCGCCTTTGCTTCTGCCCATTTTTCCACCAATTCTTTCAATAAGTACTTCGTCATGCTCTTCTATAAATCTCTGCGCCAAATTTCCGGGTATAAATGCTGTAATTTTCTTGGAATTTTTTTTCAGCTGAATTTTCGCGCATTTTCGCATGGCGCTGTTCGGCTGTTTAGCTTCTTTCTGCACTTTTTCAAGAACAATGCCTTTTGCCTGGCTTTTTCCATCCAATGGGTCTGCATTTTTGTATAATTCAAGCACTCTTCTCTTGTAATTTTTATCGTGCCATCTAAATTTCTTTCTTTTTCTTGCCAAACTGCGAGCATTCATAAGACCCATGATAATATCAGAAGATGAGAGGTTTTTAAAGCTTCTGTTAGATAATTAGACAAATCAAATTTACATATGGTTCTTAAATAGTTCAAATAAACATTTATAAAACTATGAGGTAATAGAAAAGTTTGAATAGTTCTTCAAATATTCACTAACATGAAGCAAAAATTAAAAGGAGTAAAAGCAGAGGCAGAGGACGCTGTTTCCATTGCAAGAGCATGTTTTTATCCTTTATTAGAAGCAATAAAAAAAGAGTTAGCTTAATTATTCTTAGTTTTTAAATCTTCCTCGTCACTAACAACTGTTACTCCATTCTCTTTCTTGAATCTTATTACATGATTTACGAATCCTTCTATCTTCTGCTCATGGCTGACAAGAATTAACTGCTTGATTTTCAGCTGCTGCAAGACATCACGCATTTTATCCAATTGCTGGTCAGAAAAGCCATCTGTCGGCTCGTCAAGAATGATTATATCGCGTGTTTTTATATTGCTTAATAATGAGTTTAATACCTGATCCAGAGCAAGTCTGTAAGCAAGCGCGACAGCTGTTCGCTCTCCTCCTGAAAGATAAGAATAATCTATTTCATATCCTTCCTGCTCTATTATCGGGGTGAAATTTTCATCCAAGCGAGCAATTAGATTATCTGTTATTAACATTGAGAACCAGTTATTAAAGAGCCTTGAAAATTCACCCCTTAATTTTAGCATCACAACCTTTTCTATGTTTGATACGACCGAAAGGAAATTTGAAGCAAGCCATTTCTCCAGCTCTGTAATATAAATCAGCTTTTTTCTTGTCTCTTCTTTTTCCGCAATTTCCTGCTTTAGCAAAAGAATTTCTTTATTTGCGAATTCTATCTCTTTTTTCTGTTCTGCAATTTCTATCTCAACTGCCTTAAGCTCGTCATTTGCGCTGTCAAGTTCTTTTTTGCGGGCTTCGTAAAGCGCATGTATGTTGGATAATGGCAATAAGGATTCCTTTATGTTAGTTATATGCTTATTCAAAAAATCAATATCCTTTTCAATAATTAATCTTGATTTATTTATCTCATTTAAACGTTCTTTTTTTTCTTTTATGCTGTCTGTCTTCATCTTCAGCAAAAGCAGTTCATTTTTTCTTGATTCTATATCAGAAATTTCCTTTTTGGTATTAGACAGAATCTTATTCAAATCTGACAGCTCTTTTTCAGAGCTTTCAATTAATTCCTTGTTATTTTCAACATCATCATCTAATTTTTTAATTACATTTTTTTTGTAATCATTGTCCACATTCTGAAGACATGTCGGGCATAGTTTTAATTTAAGAATCTGCTCTTTTAACTTATCACTGTCTGCGATATTTTTTTTTATGGCATTTATGTTCCCAGATAGTTCTAGAGTTTTCTTATTTAATATGGCTTCTTTATTGAGCAATTCCTCCCGGTTTTTCTCAATTGTGGCGAGCTCATTTATATCAATAACCGCTCGTTCTATTTCTTCTATTTGCTTTTCAAGAGCTTGGGCTTCAAGAATTCTGTTTGACAATATCTCTTTTTTTCCAGCAAGCAGGGCTTTTGTTTTTTCTATTTCTTTTTCATAATCTCTCTTTTGCTCTAATTTTTCCTCTATCTCTATTACAAGCTTTTTTATCTTTTCTAATCCCTCTTTTTTTAATAGGAGTTTAGCTTCTATCTCTTTTATTTTTGTATTATATTCATGAATTATTTTATTTTTTTCCTCTATTAGAAGTCTTTTTGATTCAATGTCCTGTATCATTCCTTCTTTTTTTCTTATATTCTCCCTTAAACGTGCTGTAAAAATTGCGGTATTATCTCTTATCTTTTTGTATTTATCAATGCCAAAAATATGCCTAAGTGTGTTTAAGCGAGTTTCAAAATCCTCAAGTATTATCTGCTTCATCTCTTCCTGGGGCGTATAAACCGTATACTTGTAAAGCAGATTGGTTTTTTTCGCAAATTCTGCAGGATAGTTTATTATGTTGAGAATATTGCTTTTTAATTCGCTTACAGCCATCTCTTTTTTTATTCCGTCTATTGTGAGAGCTGAATAATCCTGATTTACTGACTTTCCTCTTCTAAGACTTCTTTCTATGATGATGTTTTTCCCCTCTATAAAGAATTCAAGCTCCACAGAGCCCCTGTTTTTGCCGTTTCTTAATAATGCAGAGCCTTTTTGCCCTGGCTGCAATCCAAACAGCGAGAACTCTATTGACATAAGCACTGTTGTTTTTCCGCTTCCTATGTCGCCCCACAAGAGAATTGATTTTTCAGGGAAATGGATTTCAGCATTTTCATAGCTTCTTATGTTATTTAGTTTAATCCTTTTTAGAATCATTTTGTTTCTCCTTTTTTATTAAAAACAGCATTAAGAAAATCATCTTTTGATAATAGGACATATTTGTAGACTGATTTGATCAAATGATTGCTTCTTGAGAAATTTGTATTTCTCTGTTTTTCATAATAAGTATAGAGAATTGCCTTTATTCCCTGCTCTTCTAAATTATTTATAACAGGAATAAAATCGCTATCTGAAGCAATTAGGATTATTTTTTTAATTTCAGAAAATTTTAAAGGTATACTCATTAAATCCATAGCCAAAAGAATATCAACACCTTTTTGCCTACACTCAAATTTCCCATCAATTTTTAGTCTTTGGCATCTTTCTTCTCTAAATATAACTTCTCTTTTTTTTAATTTATTAACAAATCTGTTATAGCCATCCTTTTTTTTTTCTTCTTCTTTTGAAGGAATTGGACTTTGAAATGGCGGAGCAGTATAATCAGAAAAACCCTCTTGTTTGTTCATTGGGTTTTTGGGATGCTCAGAATTGAAAGTAAGATTGTTAACAACCATATACTGAAGTATGTGGTTTTCAATTCTGACATAATAGATTTTTTTGCAAGAAAGTTTTTGTTTTTCAGCAAGATTCTGCGAAAAAGTTATCAAATCATATACAAGATATTTTCCTTTTCCGAAATAACCAGATACTTTTGAAAGAAAATTTGAATCAATAAAAACCGAAGTTTCCTTTGCTCTATTAAAAAAGGACTCATCTGGCAACCCTTTTGGATCACCAGGGAGCATGTTATTATTACTATTGACTTCTGATTTATAAATCTTTTGGATGCTCATTGTATCTTTATTATTCTGTTTACTTCTTCCATCAAGCGCGAAGCAAATATCTCGGAATTCTCATCCTCTTTCTTTTCTACATCAAGAGCCCTCATCAATTGCATGATGATATGACTGAACTCAGAAGGATTGTGATTGATATGCGATTTTACCAATTCCTCTTCAATTTGCTGTATATTATCAACTTCCCTGTCAAATTCAGCAGTTATATCTGATTCTGAAGCAAAAAGCTGGGAGGTGCTTTTTATAAGAGCGTAACATTTCTTGGATTTTGAGTATTCCTCAATCTCTGAAAAATTGATGTTGCTGATTTTGCCTTTTTCTATATTGCCATATAACCTCAACAGAACTATTTTGTCTTCTATGTTCTTTTTTGAGAGCTCTGTAAGTATGATCTGATTCGCGAGAAGCGTATTTTTTATTTCTATTGACATTGGCTCTATATTCTTGATTATAAGAGGTATTTTTCTTGGAATGCTGTTCTCTACAATGTAAAATTTTCCATGCCCTAGCTCCTCAAGTTCCTGGAAGTTATTTGGAAATAAAGGGCCGGCATACACATAGTTTTTGTATGGCTTGTCTATGTGCAAGTGGCCGAGAGCGTAGTAATCTGCATGAGGCAGGGTGTTTTCATTTATTGATTCCATCATGTCATTTGCTGCAAAAGAGAGAGATGTATGGAGCATAAGAATCTTGTAGAATCCAGGCGTGTCATGAAGTTTTATCTTTAACAGCTCAGGCATTTCCATGCTTGATTTCTTGCCAGGATATCCGTATATGGCGCAATTTCTGTGCAATGTTGGGAGCAGGATTATTGAGCCATCTCGCTCTTCTGCTTTATGCACATTTACACAAAGCCCTGCTTTTTCCAGCACATCTAAAAAACTTTTTCCAGATGCAGAATAATCATGGCTTCCCGCTATAATGAAGCAAGGTATATTTGACTCTTTGAGCTTCCTGAATTCTGAAAAGCTTTCCTTGAGAATATCTATTGGAGGATATGCTGAATCAAAAATATCTCCTGCAATTAAAACAAATTCAACCCTTTCTTTTATTGAGGTGTCTATTGCCTTGCGGAAGCTTTGTAAATTAAGCTCCTGCAGCTCTGGATAGCGCCATGCTCCAAGATGGCAGTCTGCAAAATGCGCAAATTTCATATTCTCTTTTACATTCCTCCTTAGTCTTATAAAAAGAACATAAGGGTAAACCCTTATCAACCCAGTATCTGAGTTGGTTCTTCTTATATCATCTCCTTAAAGATAGAATAGTAGATGATATATAAAAATTGTCGTAATAAAAAGTTAAAACACATTTCTTAATGCAAAGATAAGATAAATTATTAACAATATGACTAATACGAATAATATTATTAGCGGCGTTAATGCTGCTATGACTGATTTTCCTTTTGAGATGTTGTGCTGTATGGAAAATCCAATTGTCATTAATACAATAGAATAAATAATTGAGAGAAATCCTATAATTGGAATTATTGATATTATCAGGAAGGGGATTAAACTGTATACAAGTACGTTATAAGTATTTACATAACTGCCATTACCTTTCATTAGCTTTATTGCAAGATGGGATATTCCTGCAAATGCAAATGTTATAGCTATGCCTATTCCAAAAAATACAGGATAAAATAAAAAGCTGAGCCCAAAACCAACAAACTGGCGCAATACTCCATAGTTTAACACAAAGGATAGAGCAATGTTTATTGCAGAGAGTATTGCAGCTATGATTATGTACATTATGAGCGAGTTTGATATTGTAGGCTCATTAACAGAATGGAAAAATGATGTTGGATTAGAAAAGATAAGCTTAATCTTATCAATTATTAGAAGTTTTGTTTGGGCGTATTTATTGGAGTTTTGTATTTGTCTTCTTGTTTTAAATGCGTCTATGAGCTCTTCTTTTGAATATCCTTTTTTCAAAAGTTCTGAAACAATCTCGTGTTTTGTAAAACCATGCTCTAATGCTTTTTTTACAAAATCTCTTAATGAAGGCATGTTTATTTAATGAAAATTAGGTTAATAAATTATTGTTATACAACCACCTGCGTTGCCTGCTGGATAAAACTTGTCTAACTCAAGCTATCCTTTATCGTTTTTTTTCTTTTTGTAGGAGTTCTTTTCTTCTTTTAATTTAAAGTGTCGTGCTAAAAATTTCATAACTTCTTGAAAAGAAACAGGTTCTGCTAATAAAACTACCATATCTTTATCCCATCTGTTCTTAAGAGTTTGAGCTTTATTGAACATCTTAATAATTGAAAACTCTGCCCCGACTTGTTTGCACTTCTTTTCTGCTATTTCCAAATCAATAGGCATCTTTGCCCGAATTATTTTATAAAGATCAAAATGGTCTCGAGGTTTGTTTCTGGTAATTGTAGCTCTTATTTTCTCACCAATTAATTCTCTTAAAGCAAGTGTCTTGATAGAATATTTTGGGATGTTAGGTTCATAAAAATGTTTGACTTCGTATTCTTCAGTATCGAGCATTGGTTTTGCTCTTTCAGTAAGATCAATGAATAATTTGTCTTTTTGTCCATCAAAACCCTTATAGTAAACAATAATCCTTAGGAAACCTTCAACATTCTTATCCTCTGCAATGTTTCCAAATAATTTAGAGTTATTAATTACATTATTAATTTCTTTTTTAACTTTTGAAACATCTCTTGTTAAGGTAAAGTCTATATCTTCACTAAGTCTAGAATTGTCTAAAAATATTTTTTGCAGGGCAGTTCCACCTTTAAAGTAGATTCCTTCAATATTTCTTATTAGATAGAGCAAAACTGTTATAAAATAATCCTTTGTTAGCTTTGCTCTGTCAAACTTGAATCTAGAGGAAATATCCCTTGTATTAAGGATAGTTTTAACTCCCTGTTTATTTAGAGTGTAAACTTCATAAGCCGATGGTATGTGATCTGTTAAATGCCAGTAATTGGCTGATGCCCATCCATTAATATAATAATCCTCGCCGTTACACATTTCATCAATTATAATAAATGGGTGCTCGCTCCAAGATCCGCTTTTCGCCTTTATCGGCACAAGATAATATTTACTTTGATTAAGTTTAATTATCCTTTTCTTAGCTAAAAGTCTTTGAATGTTTCTATAAAGAGTGCCTCTAGTCTTAAAGAATTGTTTAATGTCATTAGCATGAAAGAAATATTTTTTATAAAATTCAAGCCAAGCTACAATTTCGACTTCTCTTTTGGAAAGTCCTTTAATTTTATTTTTAGTCATTGTAGCACTAATTATCCTAAATACGTATAATTTATGTATCTTTATAAATCTTTGTTCTTACCAAACTAAAAACATAATACAAAATGCTAAATCAAAAAAGAGGCATGAGTTCATGGATATGGATTTTAATAATCCTGATTCTTGTAGCTATTGGGATTGGAATTTACTTTTTGCTTTCTGGCGGAAATGACGGCGGAATTCTAGGTGGAAACTCAATACCACAGCCGCCAGCTTTGCCTGCTGGATAAACTAAAAATTTGCATCGCCGAAAGTTATTTAAAGGAGCTGGTAGTGTTATAATTATATACCCCCAGGATTGACTTTGTGCAAACCTGGGTTTTATGTCTAAATATTTATTAAGCAGTTTTCTATTAGCGATTTATGGCGGATAAAGAAAGAGTGATGATATTCATTGATGGAAGTGATTTATACCACATAGTAAAGTCATTAATTTTCGCAAGATTTAAATATATAACTTTCATGTGTAGAATATGAAATTGCAATACTTGTTTTACATTCTAGGAATTATTTTCCTTTTTATAACAGTTTCATATTTTGCTTATAACTATCTTTTCAGTCTTTCAGACATGCTTAAAACAATTATACTTATTTTAATTATTATTATATTTTTTGTTTTAGGAGAGGTTATGTGGGAGAAGGAATGGTAAGATGAGTCATGGATATTGGTTAGCGCCATTTGGGTGGGGAATATTTTCAGTAGGATTAATTGCAGCTATTATATTTTTTGCAGTAAAGAGGAGGTTTTATCCTGTAATGTATGTTATCTCAATTACAACTTACATATTTACTATAGGTTTTGTTATTAATAAATTTGACCTTAGCAAGAATGTCATACTTTTGCTTCTTGCATTTTCTTCTTTAGTGTTTATACTTTTAGGCCTTTATTTTGCGCATAAATTCAAATCAAGAAAAGAAGAATTTATAAGCAACATTCCAGTTAAACAAAGAAGATGAATCTTAAAATTATTTTCGGGGTTATTGTTCCAGCATTAATTATTGTTTTTATAACTATTTTAGGCAGTTTAGGTTCTATTGATGTCAAGAAGGGATTTGTAACAAAGATTGCTTTAACAGATATTTTCAGAGACGGAAGGATTGTTAACAGCATCAAAATAGGCGATATTTATCTTGAGAATGATTATTTTCTAAGCCAGAGATATGAGTTTCCAAGCTGGTCAGCATGCTTGAATGATAAGGAAGGAGTTTTGCAGAGGATTGCTGCTGGAAATATACAATACAGCGAAGGCGATTATGAGTATGAGCCAGAGCAATTAGCCCGCTCTGTTGTTGGCAGCACAGATAATGTATTAAGCGTTGAGGTTAAGGCTAATGATGAAAAAAAGATAAGCATTTACCTGCAGCCAGCTTATAATATCCAATATGGTCCTTACGGAAATTCCAGAAATTATACAGAGCTGCTCAAAGACTATGGAGGGTATGATGAATTGGTTATTTTTGAGTTAGAGGATAATTATGGTAAATATAATTATTATGATGCAAGTTGCAATGTCAATGAAGACGAGCTTGAGGATGCTGACAGGATTCCTATAACTTCAGGATAATTTTATTCTATACTCCAGAAACAGCGAGGACAAGCGCAATTATCATTAGTATGATTAAAATTATTGGGATTGTAATTATGCTTAAGAATGCGCGCCATCTTTTTAGCTTGTGAGATTCAGATAACCCGATTGTTGCTAATGTTAAGAAATGAATTATTGATATAAATAAAATGAGCAATATTATTGCAATTCGTGTTACATGGATTTTGTCGCTAATTACTTCTTGGATTATTATGTTAGGATTTGCTTGGTTAATCTGGCTAAGCAATGAACTCATTGGATGGTAAATCTCAAATCCAGATGCTATTATTACACCCAATGCAGAGTAAAACAGCATTATTGTCAAGGAATATAAAAGAACTTTAAATATGCTGCCAAATTCAGCTTTTCCCTTATTATAGATTAGAGTACCTGCATAGACTAGCGCTGAAAAGATAATAACTGTAAGAAAAGATATTATGATATTTGTTATTAGCTGTACAATGCCTATAATTACGCGTGCAGGATCAAATTTGACTGTAATAAAAGACAGGATGATTATCATAATTGAAAATGCTATTATCATGAATAAGTAGAATTTAATCGCAGGAATAACATCCTCGCTATAAATAGAGCGGAAAAATTCTCTTGGCTTTGCTGCCAGCTTTTTATACTTTTCAAGATATTTTTTAAATGACATTTCTCCTCTTTTATTATTAATGTACAGAAGCATTTATAAAGATATTCACATAATTTATGTTATGGCCCTTGCTATATGGATTGCAGTAATTATTGTTGTCTTGTTAATTTTGATAGTAATGTATTATTACAACAGATTTGCAGTCCTTTCAAACAGAATAGACAATAGCCTATCACAGATAGATGTGCAATTGCGTAAGAGAGCTGACTTGGTTCCGAACTTGATAGAGACTGTTAAGGGTTATGCAAAGCATGAAAAAGGGATAATGAAAGAAGTCACTGATGCAAGAAAGGCGTTACTTGCTGCAAAAGACCTTCCGTCACGAGTCAAGGCAGGAAATGCATTACAAGAAGCATTGAAATCAATAATTGCAATTGCTGAAAACTATCCGCAATTAAAAGCAAATGAAAATTTTTTACACTTGCAACAAGAGCTTGCAGCGATAGAGGATAAAGTCGCTTATGCAAGGCAGCACTATAATGACAGCATACTCACATACAATAATCTTGTCACAACAATGCCGGGAAAATTATTTGCTTCGGTGTTCAGCCGAAAAGAGAAAGAGTATCTTGAAATTCCAGCAGAGGCAAGGGCTGTGCCAAAAGTGCAATTTTAATCTACTAAGTATGGAAGAAGAAAATCTTGAAGAAAAGGAACTGGAAGAAGAAAATAAGGAAGTTAATTCTAATAAATCCAAAGATAAAATAAAAAGATACAAGGATAATTACAAGACTCCCAAAAAGCTGAGATACAGCAGGGGAAAGTTGTATTGATAACTTTCAGTACTTATTTCTATTTTTAATAAGATAATTAAAAAATAAATATATGTTCACAAATCCAGAATTCTAGAGATCTAAATACTAAAATCGTGCTGGTCTTCGTTTTGCGTAGCATTCTTTGCAGTACACTGGCTTGCCTTCAGTTGGCTTGAATGGAACTGTACATTCCTTCTTGCATTCTGAGCAAGTTGCTTTATGCTCTTCTCTAGGACCGAAATTGTCTCGGAATCCACTATCGAATCTTCCCATTGTTATTATCCTCCTATAGTTTATGATATTTTGGTGATTTTAGGGTTCAAAAAGCTTTGCTTTTTGAAGGTTTGCGGATAAGCAGAATAATTCTCTTGATGAATCTTTCTTTAGCTTCTGGCGATTTGAGAGAGTTAAAATACTTGAGCACTTCTTTTCTTTTTGATGGAGCGAGTTTTTTATATATGTCAAGAAGATGATTTTCTCTAAGACTTTCCATGAGTTTTAAGGGGGTTTTTATAATTCTGCTTTGAATGTCTTTTTGCAAAGATATATGGATTATGTCTCCTGTATCTTTCCTTATTGCTTTTCGCATGTACATATTGAGATAAAGGCGATGCTTTCCTCCTACTGGAACAAGGGTTGCTTTGAACTTTTTATTATTTATTTTTGCAGTCACAGGGATGTATCCTTTTTTGTTAAAAGATGTACTTATCTTTTTCGGAATATTAACGCAAGGATTAATGCCTATTTTGAAGATTCTTGATGCAAAAGTTTTCATTTTCTAGAAAGTTAGGGCTTTGCGTATTAATTCTTCTTCTTGGAATTATAGTAATTAAAGACTTCTAAAATATGCTTAACATTGCCCAAATATAGAATAACCTTCTGTTTAACTTTGCCCCTCTTATCAAGCTTACCCTCAACAACATAATA
>JACPGZ010000006.1 GCA_016188895.1 Candidatus Pacearchaeota archaeon | reverse complement strand
TGTTCTGTTCCTTCTTTTATGTTATTGCCGCAGGTTTGTGAATCACAAACATCACCTATTCCATCATTATCACTATCAGCCTGATTCTGATTAGATACTGAAGGACAATTATCTATATTTCCACAAACATTGTCATTGTCTATATCATTATTTGCATCAAATGGACAGACATCAAGATTATTGTTTGTTCCATCATTATCAGAGTCTAAAAGCCATGAAGATTCTTGGATAAATACTTTAAAATCTTTATTATTTCCTCCTGGAATTTGATAGAATGCATCGCATATTCCATTACTATTCGCATCTAAACAGCCTTCTGCTGCAGAGTCAAAATCACTCCAATAATTCCCTCCTAAACTAGAGTTCCATGCATTTGTTCCATCGTCAAATGCTTGTTGTGTGTTGTTTATTAAATTATTGTTATAAATTTCATTATTGAATGAAGGATCAAGCCATATTCCTAAAGTGTTGTTGAAGATGTTATTTGTAATAATTACATTGTTGTTGCTTGAAGTTAATTTAATGCTTATATTGTTGTTAGAGAAATTATTGTTCGATATTGTTGTTAGATTTGTATTTTCTAACTTTATGCCATAGTTAGGAGAATTTGTTATCAGATTAGATGAAATTAGACTATTGAAACTTGATACTAATCTTATTCCCGCTACTATAATGTTGTTATTTATTGTATTTTCTTTTATGGTACTATTTGATGAAGTATGAATTTGTAATCCGTGATTGGCATTGTTATTTAATATATTTGAAGATACTATATTATTATTTGATGAAGAGAATAGTTGTATACCATCAGCGCCATTAAGATTTGCAATATTATTTGTTATATTATTATTTGATGATAATACTGTGGAAATTCCAAAGTATGTGTTGCTATTTGCTGTATTGTTGTAAATTAAATTATTATTTGTATTATCTAATCTAATTCCCCATCCAAAGTTAGAGACATTACAATTCTTTATCGTGACAAAACTATAGCCAATATTGCGAATTCCAAAATCATTTCCAATTCCATCTCCAGTAATGGAATGTCCATTACAATCTAAAGTTATGTTATCTCCACCTATTATGAGTGCTGTGCCATTGCATGTTACATCAGAAGTGAGGATTGTATCTTGTGTAAAGGTAGAGCCACATCCTATACCTACATCTGTTAATGGCAAGAAATCTCCGCCAGTTGCAATTCCTTCTCCAAGAACGCTTGAGTTATAAGGCAATAAAGTGTCTCCTATGCCATCGTTGTTTGTATCAACTCCAGTATAGTCGTGCCAGAAATTTCCTCCCAAAAAGTTTCCACCAATGATGTTGACTCCAGATGTCTTTGTAATGTTCCAATAATTAACACCATCATCTTTTGCATTGATTGAATTATTGAAGAGATTATTATAGATCAAGTTACCAAAGGAAGGGTTGAGCCAGATTCCAAAAGTATTGCTCTTAAGATTATTTGAAACAACAATATTCCTATTGCTTGAAGTCAATTTTATTCCAATATCATGTTTTTGAATTACATTTCCTTGAATAGAATTATTATATGCATTACCTAATCTTATCGCTGTCCACTGACTTCTAGGAGCATCTGCTATAAGGGAATTGTTCGCGATAATCGTATTGTTTCCGGAGAAAAGAATCCCGAATATATCACTATTCGAGAAATTATTGTTGCTGATCGTGTGGTTTATCCCAAATAACTCTATTCCGCCTCCAGTATTTAACGTATTGATTCCATTCATATCGAAAAGATTACTTCGTATGATAAAAGAATTTGAAGTCAAGCATACAGCGTCTATCCCGAAATTGCCATTTTTCATAAATGTGTTACTTTCAACAACGAGGTTGGAGCACCCTGTTCTCCCACTTACGCCAATACCACTTGTGAAATTTTCAATAATACAGTTCCTTATACGGATGTTGTTCATTTGCGTTATTTTTATACCAATACCAACAAGGTCCAGTCCTGTTATTCTATAACCTTGGCAGTCTACAGTAACATTGTCTGAAAGTATATCGAGGCAAGATGAAGCAGATGGCAAAGAAGTAATATCATTAGCAAGTACCCACCATCCTGGTTTATTTGGATCATTAGCACAGGACTCAATTTTGTCTATGGGTAAAAGTGGCAGGAAATCACCACCAACTGCAATGCCCCCATTTCCGTTGTAAGGAAGAAAGGTATCTCCAATATTATCCCCATTTATATCTTCCCCATAATAGTTATGCCAAAAGTTTCCACCTATACAAGGACCATCTATGATATTTTTCTTAGTACATTCCTTAGTTGTGTTCCAGAAGTTTTTACTACTAACTTGTAGATTTCTTGCATTCTGTACACTGTTATTGAAAAAGTTATTAAAGATAGTATTATTCTCAGATGTTTCTATCAATAGACCTACACTATTTTCGAAAATTTTATTGTTCTTTAGAGTGTTGTTTATCGCATTATGCATACTAAAACCAATAGTATTATTAGTGATAATATTATCAGAGAATATACTATCATATAAATTAATAACGTGCAAGCCGCCATAAAAGGAGTTTTTAATGATATTCTTCTCGATACTTACATTTCTCCCGTCACCTACAAAGATACCCTCGCCATTATTCTCCAAAATATTATTGGAAAGCGTATTATTTTGCCTAAATACTTCTATGCCTATTCTTGAAGATGTTGCTTTATTGTTGATAAGTGTAATATTATTTCCATATACTGCAATTCCTTTACGGAAAGTATGGACTTTGCAATTCTTTACTATTAAGGAGTTTTTATTTTCTGCAAGAATTCCAATGTCATCACCATATCCTGTCATGTGATGATCTTGACAATCTAAAGTTACACGATCTGAAGTTATCTCTAGACAAGGTTGTGTAGTGTTTGATAAAGGATTAAAGTCTTGTGAGAGTTTCCAAAGGCCTGGTTCATGAGGATCCTCGTCGCATGAGGCAATGAGATGATTGACGACGATAGGGATCTTGTCAGAAACTGTTTTTGCCGGAATACTATTATCAGTCACCTTCAGTGTAGCATTATAAAAACCTCCGTTGACATAGCTGAAATCGTGCTGTTCATCTATGTTTGTGGTGCTCCAGTCAAATACTCCATCGCTCTCAAAATCCCATTCAAATAAAACGAGCTGTTTTGATTCATTTCGATGGAATGAAAAGGAATGGTCAAAAGTTACGTTTTCACCTTCATCTACTTCTAAAGGGAAGGCAAGAGCAACGGCAACAGGGACTCGCTCATCAACATCAATTGTAATATTGTGGCTTGGAGTGCTATTGAAGCTATCGGTTGCAATAAAGATGACGTGTCTTGTTCCTTTGAAATTGACTTGGGGTGTTAATGTAGCAATACCTGTATCATTATTTATTGTAACTGTGATATTTGCTATTGGTGTATTTGAAAAATTTAAGTCATCTCCATTGGGATCGAAGAAATATCGCGAAAGATTAATATCAAGTGACTCATTGACTCCAATAAATAGATCAGGAATAATATCAACGAGTGCTGGAGGAACTTGAAGATCAAGTGTAAATACTCCAGACACTGAATCTCCTGGACTGATAAAGCCCAAATGTTCCTCATGTTTTAAAATCTGACCATCATGTCTCCATTGAATGGTAAGATTGTAGCCTTCTGTGAACTCTAGAAGTGTCCCATTGACTGTCCAATCTACATTCCCGGAAGTTGCTGGGAGACTGACAGTTGTTCCCCCAGCTATTTGCACACACGTTGCTCCAGGAACAGCATTATAACAAGAACTACTACACCGCAGGTCTGTAAATTCTTTACCACCAACAATACCTCCTTGAGTATTTCTTGTATTCAAAAAGAGGAGCGGATTTCCAGAGCCGCTTTGTAATTGAAAGTAGATATCAGTTGAGCTACTGAGATTCTGCACAAATTCATCCCATTGAGTGTCTACTGCTAATTTTGTCATATCATATTGTGAGTAGTAGTTCGCGCGTGCTGGCTCTAAATAGATCTGAATGCCATGAGACTTGTGCGCATGTCCACTATCTTCCCAATGTTTGATCACTGCTTCTCTTACTTTTTCTCTAACAACATACGCATTCGCCTTTATTGCACTATGAGGGTGATTTCGTATTACAAAATGTAAGAAGTGACGAAGATCTTTGTAAAAAGGATAGGCAAAGCTGTCTGCACTATCACGTGCATTTCGTAAAGCCCCTGCATGGTCATTCACTTGAACAGCGACAGTAGCGACTTCTGAAAATTTATCTAATGCAGTCACGATATCTTGTATTTTTGATGCATCAATTGCTGAAAGGGTATCACCTGAATCTCCTCCTTCATATTTTGTTTTGTAAAAATCAACCATTTTTTTTGCAAACTCAGAATTATCTCTAAAAGGATTACTAATCCAGTCATTAAGGATTGGGGTATAGGGATAACCTTCACCAACTATCACTTCTTCCGATGCAACAAAAATATTTGCATAATCCTTTATTTGATAGAGAGTTTCAAGATTTGCCATCATGCATGCATCAAAACTAAGGATATCAAATTTTTTATTTACAGACCGTAATGCCTGCTCTAATCTCCATGATGTAAGTGCGCTAAAGAATTGTCCAGGTGGTGCAGGACCCTGAGAATAATCCAAGCAAACTCCAATCCATCCAGCACCATGATCGCTCAAAAGGGCATGATGGCGTTTAGCAGGATATTTCTCAATTGCCCAAGCAAGAAAATTTGTTAAGGTAGCTGGTAATCGAGAATCAATTGTGCCTAAGTTTTGCAACTCAGTTTCGCTATTCTTCTTAATATAATATCTTCTTGCTATATTGGGAGGTGTTTTGAACCCTTTATCCAGTTCTGTGATAATATTTACTAAATTCGTAGATCCAACAGCTCTCATTTCTCCTTGGTCAGCCACTATATACGGTTCTAGATCATTATCAGCTGCTAAATAAGAGGCTATTGTCCATTCTGCATGCGGCATAGAAGGGGAGCCTGTATGGGCAGCAATTTCTGGAAAGGCTCCAGCGCCTATCGCTAAAGGAGCTGACCATGTTGTATTTTCTCGATAAGCGAAGAACATTAAACTTCCTGCCTCTGACCATACAGCAACTTCTCTGAGATGAGACAAACCTGCTATTGTGGGTGTTTCAGCATCAGTACTTGCTGAAATCGTTCCCTGAGGTGTGAATGTTCCACCTACTTCTTCAGCAGCCCACTTTATCCCCTCATCAACATACACTGCAATTCCAGTATAATCATTTTCAAATGCAATGTCAGGATTCCTCTTGACTGCTAATTGCTGAGCATTGCGTGCCAGACTTCCTCTGTTCCAGAAACACAGGGATCCATGGTTCTTGCAACGGGAAAAACTACTTTTACTCTGCCAAATTGATCTGTTGATACACCTAATTTTTTGAACTCGGAACCAAGCACGGTAAAGGACGGCCTTCCTGGAACTTCACTATAAGGTGAGAAAGTGTTCCCATCCCACTCGGACTTGAATGCCCAAAAAAGATCAACCTGAGAAGGGAGACTAGGAGGTGGCGGATTACATGTTGCCTGACCAGCAAGATCATACCAAACAGCAAGTGCTTTTTGACGTGTTGATGAGCCATCTGGTGTCTGAATTGCAGTGAAGGTTATATCAGTAAAAAGTTCTTGTTCATGTGATGGTGTTCCAATAAATGGTGGAAAGGGTGAGTTCTTCCTAAAGATAAACTCATGGTAATAGACAACAATTGCTTTTCCACTGCTATCAATTGCAATTGAGGGATGATGATTGATCACGTCAGGTGCTCCAGGATCGACAACTTTATACGGTGACCATCCACTTGCATTAAAAATCGAATAAGTGATATTTCCTCTATATATTGTGTCATTATATTCATCCCCTGATGATGGCATAGCCGGCGTAGGGTCGCACCATATTTTATCAAACTCTTCAATAGTTCCCCATACTGCCATGGCATAATCCTCTCTTGAAAATGCTATATCTGGCCTCCACTCTATATCGGAAGTAGAAGCAATGGGAGCATCAGAACCTACCCCCAGAGACCACCAATTCCATGTTAAAGTTTGATTAATAGGTTGGGGTATTGCTGGGTTATGCCCATAGATAGAGTAATGAATATCTCCACCAGACTCAAAAACTACAATTGCATCAACACTATTCTGCGCATAAACCAGAGATGAAGAGAAAGAAAAAATGCTCAATAAAATCAAAATTCTCAAAACCTTCCAATAACCTTTTTTCAGAAAACCACCCTTTTTAGTAATTTTCATTAATTTTAGAGGTGAAAAGTATTTATATAGATTATTATATTTTTAGATTATGGAACTCAAAAACAAAATTGTCTTGGTGACAGGCTCAAGTCTTGGGATTGGAAGGGAAACTGCAATTCAGTTTGCCAAGAAAGGATGTAAAGTAATTGTTACTTATCATAAAGATAAAAAAGAAGGTGAAAAGGTATTTCAAGAGTGCAAGAAATATGGAGATGCATTGCTTTTACAATTAGATATTAGTAATAACAAATCTATTGATAATGCTGTAAAAGAAATTATAAAGAAATTTAGCAGGCTTGATATACTTGTTAATAATTCCGGAGTTGTACATTGGAAGGAATTAAAAGACATTATAGATAAGGAAATTGAGCAGGAGATTAATGTCAACCTGCTTGGACTCATAAAAGTAACAAAAGCTTTTCTTCCTCAATTTTACAAACAAAAGGAAGGAATAATCATCAATATTGCGAGCGGAGCTGGCAAAAAAGCTCATAAAGGATTGAGTGTGTATTGCGCAACTAAATTTGGGGTTAGGGGATTTACGCAAACACTTGCATTAGAGTTGCCTCATGGAGTGAGAACATATTGTGTTAATCCTGGAGCAACTGCAACAAGAATGACTGATTTTAAAGGAATTCCTTCAAGTAAAGTTGCTGGAATAATTATTAAAACAGCGGAGGAAACACTTGGAAAGCGCTCTGGAGATGATATTGATGTCTGGGAATATGTGTAACATCTAAATATATCGGAAATAATAATAATAGTTAAAAATACTTCATAACTATCTAAGATATGGAAAGAAGAGGGTTTAGTCTGTTTCTTTTATTTATTATAATTACTTTTATTGATTCTGTTTCATCTTTGCAAATCAATGAAGTAATGGCTGATTGTGGGAATCTGACTGCAAACTGCGAGTTTATAGAGTTATATTCAGAAACTACGCAGGATTTGAGTGGATATATTTTAGATACAAATGGACAAAAATTAAATCTAAATGCAAGTTTTCAGGGTTTTCTTGTTATAGCAAAGCATAAAAGTGCTTTTATTAATAGGTTTGGCTCTTCTGATGTGACTGAATGGAGAGGAATGGGGCTTGCAAATTCAGGAGACAGCATTCAACTAATCTACCAAGAAAATGTTGTTGATTCATTTTCATACAGCAAGGCAAATAAAAATACAAGCTGGCAGTTAATAAATTCAGAATGGAATGAGTGCGAGCCAACTCCTATTGAGGAAAATAGTTGTGCGGAAAATAAAGCTGATGTAAATCCTGAAATTAATCAGATAAAAACTTATGAAAATAATAGTCAATTAAATGAAAACGAGGATAAACAAACAACTAATAACTCTGAAAATAATAAAGATAATGTTAATGAGATAAAGATAATAAAAATTGTAGAGGACAATCCAGAAAAGTATTTAGATTATAATAAAAGTATTGGGAAAGAGATTATAAGGCTTAGTGCAAAAAGCACAAATATTTATAAGTCAAGAAATGAAAAAATAAAAGAGAATGCTATATATTTGTTTGCTTTATTATGTATCATAATTATAGCTGTTCTTCTAATTAAAAGGAAAAATGGATAAAGTTCATACAATCGTTACCTTAGAAATTCTTGGAAGGCCAAAGGAATATGTAGAGCAAACTATCAAGGAGCTGATTGATTCTATAGAAAAAGAAGTTGAGGTAAAGGACAAAAAATTCTTTGATGCAAAGCAAGTTGAAGACAAGAATCTTTACACAACATTTACAGAAATAGAAGTGCATTTTAAGGAAATCTCCCATCTTATACAATTTGTTTTGAGATATCTGCCTTCGCACATAGAGATAATTGAGCCCGAGCACATCAAGCTTACAAATTCTGATGTAAACACTCTTGTCGGAGAGCTTACCATAATGATGCACAGGTATGATGAAGTGACAAAGGGATTGCTCTACGAGAGGAATGCTTTGCTAGATTTGCTGAAAAAGCACAACATTAAATCGCCTTTTCCCGAAAGGGATTTGGGAGAAGTTGTTAGTGAAAAGGACTTGGAGAAAAGCTAAAAATAGTTAAAATTTAGGATTAAATTTTTCCTCAAATTTTGAGGTAGATTTCTTTAATTCATCCACATTATATTTTGCCCTGAGCTTTTTATAAGAGAAAAAACCTATTATTAATAGAAGGACTGTAATTGAGATTATTGTTATTGTTCGCCCTAAACCACTTTCTTCCTCAATTTCTTCACACTTTCCGATACAGCAGTTTCCTTCAAGTGATTCAAGAGGTGTGCCAGAACATTTTTGCCCTGAACTGCATAATGTGCCTCCAATAAATGAGCAGGATTGATACACATTTTCATTCTTTAATGGCATTTCCTCCTGGGCAACTGAAAAAAATACAGGAATAATTGATTCTTGATTTTCGTAGCTTATGGAAATGCTTCCCTGATATTCTTCAGGCTCTGATTGGGAAATGTCTATCAGTATTGTTTTCGTGCTTAATGGCTCTAATTTTTCAATGTAACTTGGAGATATGCTTACAAAATCCAGATTTGATGAGATGCTGATATTTTCTATTGTTTTGTTTGCAGGATTTATTATATTAAAGCTTAATTTAGATTCTCCTGTTTTTAATGATTTATTTATTAATATTACATTGAATATTAATTTTGTTTCATTGGATGTTTTATTTGTTGCATTTGAATCTTGAATTTCTGTTATATTAGTTTGATTTTTTATTATTGGTGGAAATACTTTAACTGGGATTTTATAAGATGTTGATGCAGATGATATTAAAAGAAATTCTAGTGTTTCATTTTCAAATTCGCTGATTGAAAATGTAACCTTTTTTAATTGTCCTGGAGACAACTGATATTGAGCAGACTGAACTCCAAATAAGGCTGTAACAGAAATTGTCTTGAATGCATTTATGTTCAATGAAAACGAATCTCGTGCTATGACAAATCCAGGAGAGACTGAAAAATCAGCTACAGGAAGCTCTGCGCTGAAATTTATCTCTATGTTTTCTATTTTTTCAATTCCATTTTCAAGAAAATGGGCTTGCTCTATTCTCAAAGTATAATTCTTGGCAGTTGGCTTTAGTTGTGCATATAAAAAATATGTACTGTCTATTTTTGTTATGTCATAAAGCAATGAAATTTCTGTTCTTCCCTCATAAAATGAGATATTTTCTTTTGATATTGGCTCAAGAAAATTGCCTTTTACCGAGATTATTAAAGTTTCTGATGCAGAATAATTGCCTTTGCTTTCTATTTCTAAACTCTGGACTAGAGGGATTAATATTAATAAGATAAATATCTCTTTTTTCATTATTTTATGTAAATATATTAGATTAATAAATATATTGACTAATGCTATGGAAATGATAAATTTAAATATTATTAAATTTATTTTATTAAATGCAAAAAAGAGAGAAAGTCCTAATAGCTATTGGCGTTACAATTATCATAATTGTGCTGATTTTATTAATCTATAGGCAGATAAGAATCACAGGGCTTATTGTTTATGATATCAACACTTGCGGTGATGATCCTGTAAATGCAAATTCTGTATATAGGTTGAATAATGATCTTCCCAGCTCAACTGGAACTTGTCTTGAATTTGGAGCTAATAACATTGTCTTAGATTGCGAGGGGCATAGCATTACATATGCAACAGATGGGACTGGAAATGGAATAGAAGTAAAGGGGGCAAGTGCATTTAATAAAAAAACAAAAATCACAATTAAAAATTGCAAAATAAAAGAAGGTGCAACTTCTGGCAACACGCATTCAGGAATTCTGCTTGAGTATGCAAATAATATTACAATTTCAAATAATACAATAGAGACAACAAGAAGCAGAGGATATGGTGTATTAAGCGGCTTATTTTCAACTCGCATTAATATAACTGGAAATAATATTACAACAAGCGGGGGAGGAGCTGGAATAAAGCTTTTGGATGCAGATTTTAGCACAGTTTTCAGAAATATAATAAATATCAATGCAGGAGGAGATACAGACAGCTCTGGAATTGTTATTGAGAAATCTCAAGCCACCTATCCCAATGATAATATTTTAAAAGAGAATAATATAACAGTATCTGCTCCAGGAGTAGAAGGAATAAGATTGCAGGATGATTCGAGAACGATAATTGAGAATAATGTTATCAGAACATCTCAGAATAATGCAAGAGGCATATATATGAAGGGATCGTTAACTGATTTTGTGTTCAATAATACAATTGCTACAGCAGGAAATAATGCGTATGGTATATACATGGATGGTGGCGGAGTCCAAGACCAGTATGGCTCGATTATTAGCTCAACAAATATATTCACAAAAGGAACAGATGCTTTTCCTATCAGAATTGAGAACAAAGTATTAAATGTATTAATAGAAGAGAGCATTTTAAATGCGTCTGATTCTGGCACTGCAATTATCTCTATTGCAGGGGATAACACTCTTTCTACTTATGAATGGAATTTTACAAATGCAAGAAAAGATGATGGAACATTGCTTGACTCGGATATAAGATGGGGCACAAATGCTTTAGGAAGAGTAAATGTGCATTGGCGGCCAAATATTTTTATTCATGAAATCAATAATAAACCAATAAAAAATGCTGAGTTGAATGCAACTCATCAATCAACAGGACAAAAACAAACAAGATATACTGATTCTCAGGGGTTTACTAATATCACGCATCTTGATTTCAGTGCAAATAGAACATTTGTTGATAATCCTCCTAGTATCTGGCTGTTTAATGCGTCAAAATTCGGCTTTGAATCAAATACAACTACTAAAACCTTGAGCGCTTATTTTCTTATTGATATAACACTTAAGAGATTATCTTCAGTAAGCCTTTCAAGCTGTATGGTTCTTGACATTCCAGACATGCTCTACAATCTTTCTGCTGATGTTAATGGAGAAAGCTGCTTTACAATTACAAATAATAACATCACACTTGATTGCAAGGGTTACACAATTACATATGCAAGCATATTTAGTGGAGTTGGAATTGATACTATTGGAGCAAATTATACTAAAATTAAGAACTGCAATTTAAATGAAACAGAAAATAAATTTTATTCTATTGCTATAAATCTTTATAGCGGACATAACAATAGCATAATCAATAACACTATTACTGCTGGCGGGTTTGCAAGTTCAAGTCTAGGCGCATTAAATCTTGATTCAACTTTGCAAAATAACATTACAAAAAATAAAATAACGCTGAAAGATGCTGGAGTTTTTAAAAATGCGATTTATTCTTATCAATCAAAAAATAATTATGTTGGAGAAAACGAAATAGTATTTGATAATTCATTAAATACAGGCATATATCTTGATTTTGGCTCTGACGAAAATATAATCAGGCAAAACAAGATAACGAATTTATTCCCAAAATCAGTTACAGCTATCTGGCTTAGCAATTCAGAATTTAATTCAATAAAGAATAATACCATAACCTTGAGGGGAAATAATACTGCCATTGGTCTGCAAAATTCAAACAGCAATAATATACAAGACGGATTAATTGATCTTATTGGCGGAGTTGGACAAGGAATCAGATTTGTCCAATCATCTAATGCAAATAACTTCTCACGAATTACTATTGCAAATGACATTAATAATGATGCGGTTTTTATTCAATCTGGCAGCCATAATTTTACATTTTTTAATAGTTTGATATTTTTATCATCAAGAAGCATTAATGTTACACCAATTATAACTTATGGGGAATGGAATTTCACAAATGTGACAGGCATTTCTCCTGACAATGTTGGCGGGAATGGTGTTCTTAATATCCACTGGCCATTAGAAGTATTTGTAAAAAATGAGACAAATAATGTTCCTATTGAAGATGCAACTGTTAATATGAGCTCATCGCAATTAATTGACTTTCAGGTTTTAAGCACTGATTCAATTTTAACCACTGATTCAACAGGAAGAATTAAAACAACAATTCTGACTTGGGTTGTTTTTTATGGTGTTCAGACTAATTTTACTGAATATAATATTAATGCTAAGGCAATTGGCTTTTTTCCAAATGAAACAAAAGTTGTTGTTGTTGCTCCAAAATTTGTTGAATTGAGCTTAAAGCCGTTCCAGCAAGCTCCTGCTCCGATATGCGGCTCTTTAAATGAATCAAACAGAATTTATACGTTGGCGAGCAGTACTTCGGTAAATGATACTTGCTTTACTATTAATGCAGATAATGTTGTTCTTGATGGAAAAGGTTTTGAAATAATGCATTCTGCATCAACACCTGGATATGGAATCCTTGTCAATAACTCAAATGGATTTGCTGTTATCAATTTGAATATAAAGGATAATGCAACAGGAGGAACTGGAATTTTCCTTAATAATTCTGATAATTTTGCAGTAAAGGATATTAATATAAGTAGCATGAGCAATAACATAATGACAATACTTGTGAATGCAAATAATGGCGAGATTGACAGCGTTATAATAAATATAACTGGAGATAATTCAACTGGGATTTACTCTGTGACAAACAATACAAATATAAGAAATAGCAGAATATTTTCTAATGGAATTAATTCAAATGGAATATTTTCTAATGGAGAAGATAATTCCATTGTGGATAGCATTATTAATATAAGCGGAAGTGCTTTAAATGGAATTAGTCTATGGACTGGCGATGGCAACAAGATTCGCAGAAACTTCATTGTAACATATAGCGGGAACAGCATTAATGTATACAACAGTTCAAATTCTAATATTGACAGCAATAATATAATAACAAATATAGGCAATGGTATTAAAACATTTTCAAGCATTAATCTCAGTATTGTGAATAATAATCTCGGTATGTATGGCACTGCAAGTGCTGGAATTTTATTAGATAAAAGCAATAATGCAAACATTGATAACAATAATATTTTTGGCGATAGCAATAATGGAGCTGATATTGTTATTGCTGAAACATCTAATAGTGTCTTTAGAAATAATAGAATTAATGCAAGTAATAATGTTGCAGGATTAATATTTTCAGGGTTGTCTGATAATAATTTGTTTATTGACTCCTCTATTAATTCATTAGTTAATGATAGTATGTTTACAGATTCAGCAGGAACTATCAGCTTTATCAATGTAACTTTTGCAGATAACAGAATATTCTTTGATGCATTATCATTATCAAGATTAAATGTTCATTGGTATTTTGATGTCCATGTCAGGAATGAAACGCTTGTTCCTATTAATGGAGCAAATATAGAATTAAGAGACTCTGGGAACAATGTTGTTTTTTCTGATGCATCTGACAACTCTGGAAATATAGCGAGAAAAACAGTAATGGATTATTCCAGGAATGCTGCTGGAACAACAAATAAGAATCCTCATACAATAACTGCAACTAAAAGCGGGTATGATACATTGAGCCAGCAAATTACAATTAATACAAATATAAAATCTATTCTTACAATGCTGATTCCTCCACCACAACAACCTTCGCCTCCTGTAAATGAAACTCCTGAAGATGGAGATGGAGGAACGACTGGAGGAGCTGCAGGCGCGCAGACTTATCGTGTCAGCGAGATTCAATTAGAGAGGGGAATTACATTAAATCTTAAAAAAGGTGATAAGATAAATATGAGTCTTGGCGGAAAATATTACATTATAAAATATGACTCGTTCTCTGGAAATATAGCGAGCTTCACAATCAATGAGCAGAAAAGCTCTTTTATTGTTGGAGATGAGAAGAGATTTGATTTAAACAGAGACGGAAAAGATGATTTAATTATATCACTGGATGAGCTGAAAAATGGTGTTGCAACTTTGTATCTGAAGAAGATTGTAGCTGAAACTATTCCACCTGAAAAAAGAGAAGTAGTTGAAGAATGCAATGCAAACAATTGTGATGGAGAGTGTGTAAATGACGTATGTGTTTTAGAAGAAGAGAAAGCTCCTCAAAGAACATTTTTGTATGTTAGCATATCGCTTATAATCCTGATTTTAATTGTTGCAGCTATTATTATTTATATTGTTATTAAAAGAAGAAAGGATGTTAAAAGAATTAAGCCATCAGGTTTTCCTTCAATAAAACCTAAGCCCTTTCCACTAAAACCATTATCTAAAATTCCTCCAAAAATGCCGCCAAAGGCTTTTCCAGCAAGAAGACCTTTGCCACCGATTGGCAAGTCATTTGTACCTGTTGCTAAACCCCAAATTAAACCTGCTGATAAAGAGGCAGAAGAAACGTTAAAAAAACTTAAGGAGATTGGAGAGGAAAGGAGTGAGAAGAAAGAAACCTTGGATAAAGAAAAGAAAGTTAAAAAAGAAGATGAAGAAGAATTTTAATTATATTCCAAATAAAGCCATTCTTTCCTCAAGTAATAATTCATTACGATTTTTTACATAATTAATTCCAGTTGCACACCAAACTTCAATACCAGAAGGAAGAGTATCTCTTATTGGCATCTTTTTCAATAGATAAACAATTGCATCATATTGTTGATTTTCAGTTTGCTCAATTATAGTAACATGAAATGTATCAGGATTGCCCTCTCTTGGTTGAAGGGAAAGTTCCATTCCCGTAGTTAAAGGATTATCAAAAGACTTAATAGAATCTTTGACACTTCCATATAATGGTCTTGAAGGCTTTTTAACATTCTTATATATATGAAACATTAATAGATATTTCATTTCTTGCCAACCTCTTTCAATTTCTTGAGTGTTTCATCAAATTCCTTGTCAGATGAGGATTCTTTTTTTGGAATAGGTCTTGGCGGCATTGGTCTTGACGGGCCTCTAAATGTGGGAGGCATTGGAGAGCGGGGCGGAAATGATGGTGGGCCAAATCTGAATGGCTGTCTTTCCTGGCCCTTCTTCCTCCTGAAAAAGAATAATCTTATCCTGTTTCTGAATAATATTGCGATAATTGCAAGTACTATCAGGCTTCCGAGCAAGAATACAATCCATAACCTTGATGGTGGCTCTTCTTCTGGCAAAGCATCTTTAGAACCGCAGCAGATTTTACCAGAGCTGCATGCAAAATCTTTTTCCTCTTCAAAAGAAGGACAATTTGAAAGACATTCATAGCCTTCTTTTTCGCATTCTGTCTCTGTTTGAGGAGTTATTACATCTTTTATACAATTACCTCTGCAGCACACTCCTGAATCTGCTGACTGAACAACGCTTTCCCTTGGAGTGCATTTTTCATCTGGCCTGCATATTATTCCTCCTTTATCAAAGCATGATTCCTCTCTTTGAGCAGGCCTATCACAGCATAATGTGTTAAATCCAGGGCAGAAATAATTTTCAAGATTTTTACCAGATGCAGCATCACACTCGCCAGCTGTTATGCAATAAAAGCCAGAACTCTCGCAATAAGGAATGTTACCTATAGTTGCACCTCCAGAAATCTTTCCTGATGACGGGTCAAAGTACTGAGGCCACATTGAATACAAAATAAAAGCAGTATCTCTGATATTTCCATTGTTCCAGCATCCAGAGCTGTCTTGATTGCTCAATAGCCATTCTTGTGTTTCATCAAGCCCATCTGCTTTTAATGAAAGTGTGGCGAGAGATGTATCATAAAATCTTCCGTATTTGGAATTAAGATCCCAGAACCCATCAATATCTCTTAATGAATTGACTTCTGAAAAAAATTCATCTCTATCTGTGAGTATAAATAAAAATGCCTCCGGAAAGAACTTGCTGTTGTCTGCAGCAAATGCTGTTAAATAAGGAATAAACAATGCTGTTTCTTTTCCAGACCTTATTAATGCAAGAGTTGTCCATGAGCTTCCCTCGTAATCGCATTCTGCGCCTTCCTTGAAGCAGATAGCGCGTATTGTGTTCTGGGTTTTTCCGCCAGCACTTGCACTCTCTGTCTTGCTTGACACATGGAAGACATCAGAATTCTTTTTCTTGTATAAAAATGTTGAAATAAATTCCTTGTCGCATGATACTGTAAAGGTTCTTGTAAGGCATGACTGATCTACTTCAAGAAAATAATTATTGACAGCTCGTCGCAAGCATGGCTCTGCATCTGCATTAAATTGTTTTTCAGATGACATTGAAATTTTGAAATCCTTGCCTGAATATGAAACAGTGCATGCTGTTGCTTCCTGGGCGTCTATTTCCAAGTACCATGTTAAATCTCTTGGGGTAGAATTCATTGACAAAAGCCAGTTTAACGGCTTTTGAACATCCTGATTTGTAACGCCAAGAGCCAGTGCAGCAAGGCTTGTTTCTCTTAACTTGCATCCTTCTTTTGGCCAGCATTCTCCCTCATTTCGCCTGCTTTTTGCCAGTAATGCATCCTTGCATTCATTGACAACATCTGTGTGAGCAAGGGCAAGAAGAGAGAATGATTGTTGCTCTACAGTCAGAGAATCGCAGTTGTTTTTTACCTTGTCATAAAGACAAGCATAGCCCTTTTCAACAGGGTCTGTCAGATTCTGAGCCAAAACGATGAAACTAAGTAATATAACAGCAAAAACTACAATACCCACTTTTTTCATATCAGAATTAATACTGGGGGATTTAAAACTCTTTCTATTTCTTCATCCTTGCTCTTGCTTTGGCAAGAACATATGTTACAGGATTCCTTGTTTTTTCTGTAAGATCATCTGTTTCATAAACACCAATTGCTTTGTAATAATCTGAATCAAAATTTGGAGGGAGCAATTTCTTGTTTTTTCTGCTCCATTCAACCTGTGTTTTAATGTATCCTTCTTTCAATGGCTTGTAATTCTTCTTGTTCCATTCTGCAATTGTTTTTTCTAGGTAATCATATGAGAAATTCAGCGAGTTAAAAAAAGAGATTAAGATAAACAAGGCGCGCTTTCTCCCATCCTGTTTCACGCCTTTAAGTATATTTTTTATTACAGGAGGAAACATCTCTTCTGTTATATACTTATTGTCTACAACTTCTATGGGCTGTGAGTATTCCTTTGATGGTTTTTTCTGAAATTTGTGCCAATCAAGCGCCTGCTCCAGCAAAAGTTTTGCCTCGTCTTTTTCAGCTTGAGGATAAAATTCCTTTATTTTCACTTTTAATGGGTCTGCATCCTTGATGTCAAATGACTCTATTTTATCCTTATCAATAACAATGCTCGCTAGCGCTGTTTTTTCATGCAATGAATAGGGGGCGCGAAATAAATGGCGCGGGGCAACAAGCACTATATCTGGCATTACTTCTTTTGGGGCTTCAAAATCCTTTATGTAGGATTTCTTATAGGAAAATTTTCCTATTTCATTTATCAATTGTTCTTTTATAAAATCTGTGAGATAAAGTGAAATTGCTCTTGCCCATTCTGGAAACATATCTTTTGTTTTTATTCCTGAAACTTCCTGCGGAAAAGCGTTACATGGAATGATTATATGCAGGCCTCTACTTCCACTAAACTTTATTCCTACATTTTTAATTCCGTGAAATTCTAATGCTCTTACAATCAAACTTGCGGCAATCCTGCTGTATTCAAAGTATTTTGAATCAATATCTATAAGAAGATCCCATCCTTTTCTTAATTCATTAATCTCATTCTGATGCATGTCTGTATTTATCTGAAGAGGATTATGCCATAATTCCTCTGAAACATGAAATGAAGTGGCTCCGTTTTTGACATGATAAAATAAATCTGTTTCATATTGCGGATAATCTGGGCGTTTGCCAAAATCCTCGCCGTAACGGGGAATTGTCTCCCTGTTTTGAGCAAATTTGTAAATATATGAAAGAACATCCTTTCTTGAATAATAAGCCGGGGCAATTTTTTTCGCTTTCTCCATGATTTTAAAGAATTGAGGATGTTTATATAATTGATTATTACAATTTTATAATGGGACTTAAAGATTGGCTAGGCAAATTAATATCCAAAAAAATCAAGGAAGACGAAGATGAGGGAGAGGAGATATTTGGAGATGGAGCATATGGAATTTCTTTTCCAGACGAGAGTCTTGTGATAGATCAAATGCGGGTAAAATTTTATAACGAATTTATGTCTGCTAATAGAGATTTATATGAAAAAGATATTACAAAATACTGGATAAGGGCTAGAAACTATGTTGAAATGAATATGAGAGCGTGTCTAATATTAAATACTAATTTTACCCTCCCTTAATAAAAAAGGAGGGCAAAATGTTACATAGATGGGATAGTAGAATTGAGGATTTAAACCTTATTCTTTGCAAGCTAAGGGAAATATCAAAGAGAATTATT
>JACPGZ010000051.1 GCA_016188895.1 Candidatus Pacearchaeota archaeon | reverse complement strand
ATTACAAATACCAGACTTTTTTTATTGAGCCATTTTGGGATGTCATAGCTTTTAATAACATTTACTGGCTTATCATTGTAGTAATCTGCAAAAAGCTCTCCAGCTGCAGCGCTTCCTCCCATTCCTAAAAAAACTATGTCGCTGAAATCTTTAATATTAATTTTGGGCAGCTTCAGCTTTAAGCTCTCTTCTACCTGTAAAGAAAAATTTTCCATCTCTTTTTACCTCTCTTATTATTTAGAGAAAGTTGAGTTTTAAATGTTTTTGTATGTCTTCTTAACTACTTATTGTCACTCATATCTCAGCGCATCTACGGGATTTAACCTTGAGGCCTGCATTGCTGGAAAAACTCCAGACAATGTGCCGATAACAAATGAAAAGATTAATGCTCCGATAATGAGAAATGGGTCTGTTGATGCTTTTAGCAGATTTGTGCCGAGCTGGATTGTAGCAAAATACTCTGCTATTTTGCTTAATCCCAATCCAATTGCCACTCCAATAAATCCGCCGATAAGTCCGATAAGCCCTGATTCAAATAAAAATAATGTTAACACATCTGAATTCTTGGCTCCGATTGCCTTCATTATTCCAATTTCCCTTGTTCTTTCCAGGACAGAAGTATACATTGTATTCATAACGCCAATCCCTCCAACAACCAAAGAAATTGCAGCTATCCCGACTAAAACAGCTTGAACAATTGCAAAAATATTTGAGAAGCTTTGCAAAAGCTGGTCAGCTGTATTTACTTGAAATGTCTCTTTTCCTTTCTCTTCCCCCCTTGATTTTCTTAGCTCTTTTTCAATATCCTCCTTGACTTTTGCTATATCATCAACATTGCTGACCTTGGCGTGAATCATGCTCTCTTCGTCTTCTATTTCATAAATCTCCTTAATTGCCTCTTTATCAATGATAATTGCTGAATCGTCAAACGGGTTGCCTATTCTCTCCAACACGCCAACTATTCTGAAATCCCTCCCTTCTATGTTTATTTTATCACCAATATTAACTTCTTTTGAAAAAACCTTGCCTTCTGTATATCTTACACCAACAACTGCTTTGTCTTTGTCACCTTCTTTTAACTCCCTGCCCTGCTCTACATTAAAAAAGCTCACAATATCTTTTTCCTTTGCCCCTAGCGGCAAGCCAAAGACAAAGACAAAATTTATCTCATTGTTATGCTCTATCTTTGCTGTTTTCACAATAATCCCTGCTGCTCCTTCAACGCCATTTACATTCTTTGTGACTTTAAGATCCTGCTCAGTAAGCTTAGTTGATTTTGCTGTTCCGCTTCCAGGAGGGCCTTGCAAACCTCTTTCCTGAATTATAATCCTGTCAGAGCCAAATTCTTGAAATTGGTCTTGAATTGCCTGCTCTAAACCCTGCCCGAGAGATATTAAAGCTACGACAGCTGCTATTCCAATAAAAATCCCTATCATTGTAAGCCAGCTTCTCAATCTTCTTCTCCGCAGATTGTTTATACTCAATGCCAAGAAATCAAGATTCATTTTTTCCTTTTTCTTATTCTTCTGTAAATGAAGAATAATATAACAAGAATAACTGCCCCTGCAATGATAAGTGGCGTGTTGTTTCTTTCTATCAAACCTAGTGACTCTGCTTCTCTTTTATCATAATTCCTTAATTCAATGGTTTTTGTTTCTGTATACTTGTTGCCAGTTATATCTTCATAATTTAATATAACATTAAGTATAATAATTGAAGGAGAGTTCTTGTTAGTTATTACCTCAAAATCCACAGAATCAAAATCATCGCTAGAAAGAGTTCCTATATACTGCTGTTTTTCAGAGATAAAAATCAGACTTGCCGAATTTATTTCTGCATTAAGAAATTTTACATCTCCTAATCCTTTATTTACTATCTTTATAGTTACTGTTGATTTTTCTCCTTTTATTAAAATATCTGATCTTGCTGTAACATCAAGAATTGCGCGATCATTTACTATAACTACAAAGCTGGTTTCTTTTTTATTTATTGTTTCTGATAGTTTATATGTTATAGTGGCTGGTATGGTGTATGTCTTTGACAGGCTTCCAGGCAGGGCCTGAAGAACTAAAGACAATGTTTTTTCATTATTTCTTGTTATTCTGTCAATTCCTTCTTGAGATATAATTTTGAAGGGCAAATCATTTAATTTCAAGTCTATGTTGACATTTCTTATTGTATCATCTTCATTATTTTCAAGCTTTAGAGTGACGCTAAATATATCTCCGCTCTTAACCTCTGCTGGAATATCAATGCTGTTAATATTTAATGCATAGGCAAGATGTAGAGCTAGCAAAAATGCAAAAAATAAAACTAATAAATTTTTCATCTTTTCGTCCATGTTTTCTCTAATTTTCCATCTTTTATATAGTGAACGACATTGCAGTATTTTTTAATGTCCTCGTCATGAGTAATGACAACTATAGTTTTCCCCTTTTTGTTTAAATTTTTTAATAAGGCTAAGATTTCTTGTCCTGTTTTGCTGTCCAGATTTCCTGTCGGCTCGTCAGCAAGTATTATTTCTGGGTTATTTGCTAATGCGCGGGCAATTGCCACCCTCTGCATTTGTCCTCCAGACAGCTCTTTGGGAAGATGATTCATCCTGTCGCCAAGCCCTATATTGGTTAATAATTCTTCAGCTCTTTTCATTCTCTCATTCAATGGTACTCCCTGAAAGAGCATTGGTATCATTACATTTTCTAAAGCTGTTAATGAAGGAATGAGATTAAAATGCTGGAAAACAAAACCTATCTTTTTGCCTCGGAATGCAGCTAACTGATTTTGGTTAAAATCTTTTATATTTGTCCCGCTTATCAAAACATTTCCTTCTGTTGGGGTATCTAAACTTCCAATAATATTCATTGCAGTGCTTTTTCCAGAGCCGCTTGGCCCAATTATTGCGGTAAAAGAACCTTTCTTAACAGATATATTTAATTGGTTAAGGGCATTAACTTCTACATCTCCCATTCTGTATATTTTTGATACATTTTTTAGCTGTATTGCCATATAAAAAACCCAGAGAATTCTCTGAGGCATTCACCTCAATTTATTGTAATATTGTTGATTTAAAAATGTTATGCCAATAATTTTAAATAATGCTTTTTCCTTTAGATAGAATGATAAACCTGTTCAGGAAGAAAAAGGATGATGTTATTGATTTAGTTGCGCTTAGAAAGAGGGGCATAATAAAGGATAAGCCTGCAGACAGCCAGAGTTCTAATACAGATAGTGCAGCTGGATTTTTAGGAGATTTTACAGGAGTTGCATCAAGCGAATCAAGTCAAAAACCAGAGTTAGATACTGAAGGATTCAAAAACAAGCTTGATGATTTTGAATACAAGATTGATGCTTTTGCAGACAGGGTTTATAAGCTAATTCAAAGAATAGAAGTATTAGAGAAGAAGATTGAAAGACTTGAGGGAAGACGCGGGTCTTAGCTCTAATATGCTGCAAGAAGTGTATAATTCCCTTTTGAAGAAATACTCTCATCGGGGGTGGTGGCCGCTTATAGAAAATGACAAGATAATTTATCATCCAAAAGATTATTCTTATCCCAAGACTAGAGAGCAGGAATTTGAGATATGTGCTGGTGTGATTCTTACGCAAAACACATCTTGGAAGAATGCTGAAAAGGCGTTACTTTTATTACATAAGAATAAAATGCTTAATCCTTATAAAATTATACACAATGATGTCTCTGATATTATAAGGTCATCTGGATATTACAATCAAAAGGCAAAGAAGCTGAAGGAATTTAGCAAGTTTTTTGTCTCTGAATTTGATAGATTAAAAACAATGAAAAGCAAGGATGCAAGGACTTTGCTATTGAGTGTCAAGGGAATTGGAAAAGAAAGTGCTGATTCTATTTTGCTTTAT
>JACPGZ010000052.1 GCA_016188895.1 Candidatus Pacearchaeota archaeon | reverse complement strand
ATGGACAGCATATCAAAACACTTTTATTAACATTTTTCTTCAGATTTATGCCACAGCTTATTGAAAATGGAAATATTCACATTGCTGTCTCGCCATTATACAAAGTCAGGAAGAAAAAAGATCACTATGTCTATTCAGATAATGCATTAAAAAAACTTATGGACAAGCTTGGCACAGCTCAAGTAACAAGATTTAAAGGTCTAGGAGAAATGAATCCAGAGCAGTTGTGGGAAACAACAATGAATCCAAAAACAAGAATACTGAAAAAAGTAACAATTGATGATGCTGTTGAAGCTGACAGAACATTCTCAATCTTAATGGGAGATGAAGTTGAGCCTAGAAGGCAATTCATTGTAGAGCATGCCCACGAAGCGCTTGTGGATACGTAAGATGGAATCAAAAGTAAAATTCTGCCCAAAATGCAAGAAAATAAAAATAATAACTTATGCAGGTGGAATTACAGGAGCATGGAAATGTACAAACTGCAATTTCATGAGCACTATTTTTCCCGAGATAGTAAATCTTCAGAATAAAAAACTTGAAACAATGAAAAAACATGGCAGAAGAAGAAAATAACAACAAAGAAGAAAAATTTGAGGAAGAAGCAAAAAAGGTAGAAGAGAAAGAGCTTGAAAAAGATGTAATTGACCCAAATCAAAAGGTGATTGGCGCAGAGATAACAAATGAGATGAAAAGAGCATATATTGATTATGCAATGTCAGTTATTGTATCGCGTGCATTGCCTTCTGTTGAAGATGGATTAAAGCCGGTACATAGAAGAATTCTTTATGCAATGCATGAGCTGAATTTATATCCAAATAAGCAAACAGTTAAATCGGCAAGAATTGTTGGTAATGTTCTTGGTAATTTCCATCCTCATGGTGATATTGCAGTATATGATGCATTAGTAAGAATGGCTCAGGATTTCTCATTGCGTTATCCTTTAATCCATGGTCAAGGAAATTTTGGATCGCTTGATGGAGATCCGGCAGCTGCAATGAGATATAGCGAAGCGAAACTGGCTGCAATATCTGAAAAATTATTAGAAGATCTTGATAAAGACACAGTAAATTTTATCCCTAACTTCGATAACTCAACTAAAGAACCAGAAGTTTTGCCTGCAAAACTTCCAAACTTGCTCATTAATGGAAGCTCTGGAATAGCAGTTGGAATGGCAACGAATATTCCACCGCATAATCTTACAGAGGTATGCGAGGCAATTATAGAGTGCATAAATAAGCCGGATGTTGCAATAGAAAAGCTTGCAGAAATAGTTAAAGGCCCTGATTTTCCAACAGGCGGACAGATTTCAGGAAATATACTTGAAATGTATAAAACAGGCAAGGGAAAATTAATTGTAAGGGGGAAAACAAGCATTGAGAACGAGCGAGGCAGAGAAAGCATTATAGTCACGGAAATTCCTTATATGGTAAACAAGTCAGACTTAATAAAAGAAATAGCAAGATTGGCTTCTGAAAAAAAGCTTCCTGATGTAACTGATATAAGAGACGAATCTGCAAAAGGCAAGGTAAGAATTGTTATTGAGCTAAAAAAAGGAGCAGATAGCAAATTCACTATAAACAGGCTTTATCAATACACACGGCTACAGGACAGATTTGATGTAAATATGCTTGCTTTAGTAAAAGGAAAGCCTCATGTTCTAAATCTGAAACAAATTATTGAGGCATATGTCAACCATAGAAAAGATGTTGTTACAAGAAGAAGCAGGTTTGAATTGAAAAAGGCAGAAGAAAGACTAGAAATTGTAGAGGGGCTGCTTAAGGCGATTAAAAACATAGACAATATAATTTCTTTGATTAAAAAGTCTGAAACAGCTTCAGAAGCAGGTGAAAGTCTGCAAAAAAAATTTGACCTTACAAAACGGCAGGCTCAGGCAATCTTAGAGATTAGACTGCAGCAATTAACAGCATTGGAGCACAGCAAGTTAGAAAAAGAACAAAAGGAATTAAAAGAAAGAATTCAGGAATTGAAAAAAATCCTGTCTAGCATGCATGAAATATTAAATATTGTTAAAAAAGAAGTTAATGAGATAAAAAGGCAGTTTGCCGATGTCCGTAGGTCCCAAATAATGCAAAGAATTGCAGAAATATCTGAAAAAGATCTTGTTCAGAAGAAAGAAGTTGTTGTTACAATCACAGAAAAAGGCTATGTAAAAAGAATAGATCTCAAAACCTATAAAGAACAGAAACGTGGAGGAAGAGGAGTTATTGGCTCGGATTTATCAACAGGTGATTTTATAAAACAATTGCTGACATGCTCAACGCACGATTACCTGCTGTTTTTTACATCAAAAGGAAGGGTGTATTGGCTGAAGGCCTACCAGATTCCAGAAGGAGAGAGATATGGAAAAGGAAGAGCCATTATCAATTTGTTGAACCTGAAAGATGAAACTATTGCATCCATAATAGCTGTAAAGAAATTTGAAGATTTCCTGATTTTTGTGACAAAAAAGGGGATAGTGAAAAGACTTCCTCTATCTGAATTGTCAAAGCCAAGGTCAACAGGAGTCAGAGTAATGAATCTTCCAATAACAGGGGAGGATATTCTAATATATGTCCAGCCGATAATAGAAAAACAGGAAGTTTTATTAGTTACAAAAGACGGGCAGGCGATTAGGTTTAATTCCAATGAGATTAGGTCAATGGGAAGGTCAAGTTATGGAGTGACTGGAATTAAATTAGATAAAGGCGATGAAGTTGTAAGCTTGGAAGTATTGCCAACTGAAAAATCAAAAAGCACAATATTGACAATAACTGAAAAAGGATATGGTAAAAGAAGCGCAATTGATGACTATAGGTTAACAGGAAGAGCTGGAAAGGGTGTTATTAATCTAAGAGTTAGTGAGAAAACAGGGCCTGTTGTAACAACTGTTTCAGCTGATGATAAAGACAGCATTATTGTAACAACGCAAAAAGGAATGGTTATCAGGACATCTGTCAAAGCTCTTAGAATAATGGGAAGGGCAACCCAAGGTGTTCGCATTGTCAAAATGCAGGATGGCGATAAAGTTTCTGATTTAGTGAAGGTGCAAGAGATTGTGGAAGCAGAATGATAAACATTTTAAATCAATATTTATACAATTTCTTAAGGGCTCATAGTATAATGGTTATTATGCACCGCTGGCAGCGATGAGATTCGGGTTCGATTCCCGATGGGTCCATATTATAATAGTTTTATAAGTTCTTTCCCAGAAATAATTGGCAGTTTAGGCATTTACTTCAATTACCTATTCCTCAATTGACAGAGGTATTGGTTCATTATGCTTTTTTAAGCTTTCTAAATAACCTTTAACAGCATCTTTTATATTAGCAACTGCTTCTGCTCGTGTTTTTCCTTGTGATATACATCCTGGCAAAGTAGGGCATTCTGCTACAAAGTTTCCTTCCTCATCCTGCTCTATTATAATTCTTAGTTTCATAATTTAATATAATTTAGATATTTTAAATAACTTGTGGTCATACATCAACCACAACCTGAGCAATCCACTTTTTATCTTTGCTTTCAATAAGCATATCATGATAGGTTATTGCCTTTACCTGCAAACTTATGTCATAATTTGATGCCTTGTCTCCATAAAGCTCTGCTGTT
>JACPGZ010000049.1 GCA_016188895.1 Candidatus Pacearchaeota archaeon | reverse complement strand
TTTTTTTCATTTTAACTTTTTTTATCTTTAATTTCTTTAAAGTCATTAACTAACCTGATAAAACTATTCTTTATAATACTTATTTCTTTGGTATTAGAAACAACATCTGCTTGAATCTTAAATAAAAATGTAATTATTAATATCAATAACGCTTGCTCTAATGTTGGAGAATTACCAAAAATATACCATAGGAAGAATATAACTGCAATTATAAAGAATATCCAAAATAATATGTCATATACATTAATTTTTCTTGCCATTTTATCTATAAAATGACACAATTAACATTATTATAGCGAGAACTATCAAAATCCAAAATGCAATGTCTTTCCAGTTTATCATATTCTTATTTCTCCTTATAGATAAATCTGTCTAGTTGTTTTCGTGCTTGCTCTCTTTTCTTCTGATGCTCTTTCAAAAATGCATTAATCTTCTCTATAGTTATATCCTTAAGCTCTGCTGTTGTCATTTTGCCTGATTTGTAGTCATTATAAATCTTTTCCAGTTTTTTGTCATCTTGCTCAAGAAGCATTCTCAAATATTGATATGAAACATCAGCATCAGGATTTCCTCCTTTCTTCTTATGCTCTTCAACACTTGCCTGCCCGCCTGAAAAAGCATATTTTTTAATTTTTGATTCAACATCCTTTGGAGAATCTGTTGTAAATATTGCAGAATTTGTATCAGATGCAGACATCTTTCCATTCTCTTTCAAGCCTGGAAGAAAAATGTTATGTATTATTGCTGGCTTGTAATATCCAAGCTTTGGCATAACATCTCTTGAAACTCTGAAATGAGTGTCCTGGTCGACACCAAGCGGAATCAAGCACGGAATATTTTTTTCCTTTAACACAGATGGCAATATTGCTGGAACAGCTTGCATTGCTGTATAAAAAATCATGCCAATATTTGCATCATTTTCAAAGCCAAAACTTGCTTTTACTGTAGATAAAGTTATTTTCTTGGCAACTCTGCATGCATGCTTATACATCAAGCCAGCGTGTTTTGTGTCAATCAAAAAATGAGTTTTTTTGGAATCAAATCCCAGAGCAATCACATCTAAAGCATCTTCTAATGTTGACTTCTCTGTTTCTTCAAGTGAAATATCCTTACTGAACAGGAATTTTTCCTCATCTGGAAACTGAAACCACATCTCAGCATCAAATTTTTCCTGCATCCACTGAGCAAACATCCATGGAATCAAATGACCAAGATGAACTCCGCCTTTTGATGAAGCCCTGCCTGTATACAAAAAGAACTTGTTTCCTTTTTCATGCTCATCTAGCAACCAGCTCATATCCCTGTGGCAGAAAAAAATTTTTCTTCTTAGCATGAAATGCAATTCTTTAGTGTGCTTCTTTATCCTTGAAAGCAAGGCATCGTTAATAGGCTCTGTTCCAAATTCCTTGATAAGCTTTGAATAATCAACAGCCCCTTTTACATCCCAAGGAGTTACCTTGAATTTTTCCATAAAACATTATAGCAAAGCTTGTTTTAAATCTTTTCTAAGCCTGAAAAAATATCAATCTAATTTGTTCATATCCTGCTTTAAAAATCTTGGAATAGAAAGATTTTTAAAGCGAACATGTATCAGAATATATACATTATAAACAATATATCAGACTAAGGAAATGAAAGATAACTTCGATATTTTTTTTCGAAGAAAGCCGGCACTGATGCTTATTGCATTAAGAAGGCTTTCAAGAGCAAAGTATGGCTCTCTTCTGGCAAAGGAAGTGGATTGTACATACAGCCATGCAGTAAAAATTTTGCAGACACTTGAGAAACTGGACTTAATTTCAGTGGAGAAGAAAGGAAGAATAAAATTGATTACACTTACAGAAAGAGGCAGGGGCATTGCAGAGAACATTGATAACATAAGAAAAACTTTCAACAATTAATAATAGTAACTATTATCATAGCAAGCAAAAGCTTAAATATATTGCAGTTTATGCACTCCATAAAAATAGAGAGTTAACATGGAATTTTGCCCTAAATGCGGAACAATACTTGTGAAAAAGACCAAGAATTATGGCTGCCCACGATGCAATTATTCGCTGAAAGGCAAGATAAAGATGGAAACATCTGAAAAAATAGAGAAAAAAGGAAAAGTGGATGTGGTTAAAGAGAATGTTGATATTCTTCCTATAACAAAATTCAAATGCAAAAAATGCGGGAATGAAGAGGCTCATTTCTGGACAGTTCAGACAAGGGCAGGAGATGAAGCTGAAACGCAGTTCTTTCGCTGCACAAAGTGCAAATTCACCCACAGGGAATATCGTTAGTTCAAATCCCTGCGCGTCTTCTGAACAAATCCATATAAATCCGGGTGATTTTCTTCTATATAATTGAATACTGCAAGACTTGATTTATACAATACCTCACCAACAGGTCTAATGTTTTCTGGAGAAGTGACTGATTTAGCAGACTTATCCATCACATCCAAAATATCAACAACTCTGTGATCTCCTTTCTTTTTCAGCTCCTCTATCAATGCATAAATTCTCTTGCACAAATCCAACTCTTCCTTAGTTCTTGGGTCTTCTTCCATTTTTAAAAAACCTCACAATAATAAAATTTGTTATTAAAATCATCAGAGACCCTGCAATAAACCATGCTATAGGATAAAAATCAAGTGTAAAATTAAAGCATGATCTATATACACAATTAAGATTGCTTTCAGATGATGTAAATATGCGTGTAACAAAAAACAAGGCAGTAAGCTGAACAAAACTAATCTTCCATGCATCATTCCTTTTTAATTTCATTAAATAAAGCGCATAAATTGATAGTGGGATTGTGAAAAGATGCTGTATGCTTATAATCTTTGATATAAGAGGAAAGTCTTCTGCTAAAAAATAATCTGTAAGCCCGAATATAGAATTTCCAGTTGCAATCAAAATAATAAAATCAAAGCTCCAGAACAATAATGGAAATGCAAGTATATTTATCTGGCTTGTTAGCCAAAATGAATTCTGTTTCAAAGTAGCAATTCCCATAATAACAAGCCCTATATAGCAAAACCATATAACCTGCTCATACTGGCTGCGAAGTGTGACATTAACTATTGCAGCAATGCCGAAAGCAAGAAAAATGATACCAATAATATTTAGAATAATTCTTTTTTGCATGAAATGAATAATAATATCATTAATTTAAACTTTACTGAAATTATCTGTAAATTCCTTCTCAATAAAATGCATTTTTGCAGGTATTATGAAACAGAATGGCTCTTCTACCTGAAGCACTTTTTCATAGAGTTCATCTTTCAAGTTTATGACAAATATCTTCTGATTATCAGTTCCAAGCCTTGAGCATATGTAAATATGACCCAGCTCTAAAATATTATTTTTCCTCAATGCCTCTTCCAGCTGGTTTAATGCATTCCAGCATGACAGCCCAATGTCAACTAAAAGAAGGGTATGCGCATCAATTGACAAATTCTCTTTGACAACTAAAGCAAAACTATCTGGCTTGTACTTATCGTTCCATGCAGGAATGCTTGCTGTCTTGCCGAATTTATATAATTGCAAGCCTGTCTCTGCAATTGCGTCAAAAACAGACGCATTTGGTATTATTTTGTAAGAAATTCCTTTTGAAACGCAATATTGTAAAAGTGAGATGTGGGTTGTTGCTGTAAGAGGATTTCCATAAACCAGCAAAGCAACATTCTTCTTCCTAGCATTCTCTAAAAACTCAGCTTTTTCTGCTTGATTCCTGTCTAATTTAATAATCTTCTTTCCAATTAAATCTTCAAGTTTGTTAATATCATAAGGAAACTTCACTGTATAATTTTCCATATAAACAGCATCTGCATTCTTGCAGACTTCAACTGCCTCTAAATTTAATGATTTCTCGCTAAGTCCTAGCCCGATTAAGTAGAACATAACAAAGCTGAATTTTCATTTATTAAAAAGGTTTGCATCATCTCTTTGAAAACATTAACAACCCTAATTCAACCAAAATCATAAACAATGATGTAAATAGTACAGCCTTCCAGTTGTTAAACCTAAGAATTAAAGACAGCAAAGATGTTATGCCAAATAATACTATAAGAGCAATAAAAAATCTTTTTCTCTTTCTAATCTCCTCTTTTGTCAGTTTGGCTAAAACATAAGCAACCGGAACTGCAGTTAAAAGGACAGCAAAAGCAAGCAAATATTCCCAATACATAAATTATTAAACAAAACTGGCTTTTTAAGAGTTATGAAAGCGCTGTGCCTCAAAGAACCATGGGCTTCAATGATAAAAGAGGGCAAGAAAACAATAGAAACAAGAAAATGGAAAACAAATTACAGAGGCAATATAATTTTATGCGCAAGCAAATATCCAAAATCTGAACTTAGCGGCAAGGCATTTGCAATTGCAGAATTAATTGATGTAAGAAAAATGACAGAGCATGATGAAGATGCAGCATGCTGTAAAATTTATCCAAGAGCAAATTCATGGATATTAAAAGACATAAAAAATATTAAGCCCTTTACTGTTAAAGGAAAGTTAGGATTGTTTGAGATTAATGAAAATGGAATACAATAATTTAGAAAAACATAAAGACTTTAATAAAAGGAAATATCCAACAGTAAAAGCCACTGTTGCAGGAATATTACTCAAGAATGGAAAAATCCTGCTAACAGAAAGAGCTTTAGACTTGAAAGAAGGAGGGAAGTGGTGCATTCCAGGCGGACATATAGACATTGGTGAAACAGCTCTTCAATCAGTGAAAAGAGAATTAAAAGAAGAAACAGGCCTGAAGATGAAAAATCCTAAATTCTTTAATTATTATGATGAATATGTGCCTAGATTAAAAACACATGCAGTAGTGCTTGTATTTTACAGCTCCCCAAGCGGAAAGGAAAAATCAAATCATGAAGTTGTGAATCAGAAGTGGTTTTCTAAAAAAGAAATCAAAAATCTTAAACTTGCATTTTATCACAAGAATATATTAAATGATTTTTTCAAAATTAAGAAATGAATTTTGCAGTTGTGTATTCCTCCCATGATATTGCTGGAAATAATATTGCAGATCAATTGAGAAAATTAGATTCAAAAATTAATATATACGAATTTAAGGAAAAAGAGCATATTATATTTCTGAATAATCTTGACAAAAATATTAAAGAAGATTTTATAATCTTTGCATCAAAGCATAAGGCAAAAGAGCACAACAAGACATTAACAGTGCACAGCATTGGTAATTTCGGCAAAGCAGAAGTTGGCGGAATTCCTGGAGAAATATGTAAGTCATCTGCCTTTGTCAATAAGCTTCTTTTTCAGGAATTAATCAAAGAGGTAAAAGGCAGTTCATATATATGCACCTTAGAAGCAACACATCATGGCCCTTATATTGAAAAGCCATCTTGTTTTATAGAATTAGGATCAAGTGAAGAAGAATGGAACGACGAGCTTGGTGGGAACATAATTGCAAGAACTATAATAAATTTTATCAAACCATTTAAAAATTTAAAAGATAATTTTATTCCTGCAGTTGGTATAGGTGGTCCTCATTACTGCCCAAGCTTTAATAAAATTCAGCTTAATTCCAAATATGCAATATCTCATGTTCTTCCCCAATATCACATGCCTTTCACAGAACAAATGATAAAAGAACTTATCAGCAAAACAATAGAAAAACCAGAAGTGGTTATTCTTGACTGGAAAGGCATTGGAAAAGCTGAAGACAGAAAGCATCTTCTTGATATTCTTGACAAGCTAAACTTGAAATATATTAGAACAAACGAGGTAGAATAACATTTTTATACTAATCCTATTCATCATTTATGTTAGGAAAGTACATCAGAAAACATAAGTAGGAGATGGTCTAAGGAAGAATCCGATGCCCTATGGAATGGGCGTTCTTCTTATGACGGGTGTAGTCTATGGGTAGGACACAAGGCTGTGGCCCTTGAGAACCGAGTTCAAGTCTCGGCATCCGTCCTAACTCAAATAGAAACCAATAAAAACCTCTTTTTTCTAATTCTGCTATGGAAGTTAGCAAGATGAAAGGATTCAGGGATGTTTTGCCTCCTGAATCTCTGAAACGCGAGAAAGTTATAGAAACCATTAAAAAATATTTTAAATTATATGGTTTCTTGCCAGTTGAGACTCCGACAATTGAATCAGATGAACTGTTGAAAAACGATGGTGAGGAAGACGAGGCAGTTGCAGACAGGTATCGCTTAAAAGACAAAGCTGGCAGAGATTTAGGATTAAGATATGAATTCACAGTCCAGTTATCAAGGCTTTTTTCAGAATATAAGAACATAAAACTTCCTTTCAGAAGATACCAGATTGGTTATGTCTTCAGGGACGAGCCTGTAAGGGCTGAAAGATACCGCGAGTTTATTCAGTGTGATGCAGACATTATAGGGGATGCATCAATATCAGCAGATGCAGAATGCCTTGCGCTTGCAAATGACATAATCAAAGAATTAAACATCAAGGCAGAAATCATTGTTAATAACAGAAAACTTATTGACAGCATACTGGAGAAACTGGAAATAAAAGATAAAAAGCAGGTTTTAAGAGAAATTGATAAACTTGACAAGATTAGCGAGGATGAAGTTAGAAAAAATCTCTTAAAATTAATAGATAAAAAAGGGATAGACAACTTATTTGAATTATTAAAAAAAGATCTTAATTATTTTGTAAAAAATAATTTTGGGGGGGCATCTGAAATCAAGGAATTAATTGATATCTGCTCATTGTATGGGATAAAACCAAAATTCTCTTCATCTCTTGTGAGAGGATTCAGCTATTATACTGGAAATGTCTTTGAAGTATTTTCAAAAGAGCAAAAATTCTCAATTGCAAGCGGCGGAAGATATGACAAAAAAGTCGGCAGGTATGCTGGCCGAGAAATCCCTGCTGTTGGGATAAGTTTCGGAACAATTGTAGATTACCCAAAGGTAGAATCTGACTCAACAAAAGCCATAGTCATATCAATTGGAAAGGATAAAGAAGCTCTAAAATTTTTGCAAGAACTCAGAAAAAATAGCATCTCTTCATTGATGCTTAACAAACTTACGAAAGCTTTGGAATATGCAAACAGCTATTCAATTCCGTATGTAATCTTTGTTGGGGAAAAAGAAGTAAAAAGCAGAAAATTCAAGCTTAGAGACATGAAATCTGGTAAGGAGCAAAATCTAGCAAAAGAAAAACTAATTAAATTATTGCAGAAGCAATAATTTTATAAAGAGCCATAATCCCATAATTTTATGGACTTAGGTGCGATAAAAAAAGGTGTATTAAGAATTTATGGATTAATTCCAAGATTAAGAATAACTTCTAAAACAAATGGTGTAAGTGATTTAGAAGGTGTTGTTTTTGACAGAGATACATCAGAAGCTTACAAAAGAGAACTTGAAGAAGCAACAGAATACTTTCTTCATCGTGCGCGCCCGACAACGAAAGATGTTAAAGTTGAATTTGAATGGAGTGATCCTAAAAACTTTTTACTGTCTTTAGTATATAATGAAGGTAAAGAAAGAAAACTACCTTTTATGTATGTTTGTATAAACCCTAAGGAAGTATCCAAAATTGAAGAAACTAGAAACAATATTCCTCCATATGTGATGCAAGCACAAGATCTTTTAAACCAATATTATAAAGAAAGAGGTTTTCAGATTGGATAAGATTTAAAAATAATCTTTTAAATACCTTCTTATAATCTTTGAAAAATGGCAAAAGGAGAGACAAATTTACAGCGCATTGCAAGAATTATGCACAAGTCCGAATTTATCAGGAATATTGCCACTTCTGCCCATATACATCACGGTAAGTGCATTAGTGGAAATTCTAGACTAATGCTTGTGGATAGAACAATAAAGAAAGCTAAAGATATATTTGAAGAAGTTTCTAAAGATTGCATTATAAAAGAAGAAAATGAAGACTATACAATTTTTATTCCAAACGAAAAAATAATTGTTTTTTCACTTAATAAAGATACAGGCAAGATTGAAAGAAAGCCTATACAATATGTATGGAGATTAAAAGGTGGAAACACTTTAAAAATAGGATTGAGAAATGGCTTTGAAATATCTACAACTCCAGAACATAAATACACAATATGGAAAGATGGCTTTAAAGATATAGAAGCGAGAGATTTAAAAATTGGAGACAGAGTTGTATGTGCGCGAAATACAGAATCTGATTTATTTTGCAGAGAAAAGAATTCAGATAAATCTAAATATAACTACATAGAAATCAGCGATGGAAATAAAAAATTAATTCAATTAATGAAAAACCCTTATCCTGATTTAGCCTTTGTTGAAGTCAGTAAAATAGAGTCAAGTTTCGAAGAAATAGTATATGACTTTACCATTCCAGAAACGCATAATTTCATAGCAGAAGGAATGGTTATCCATAACACAGCCCTGACAGACAACCTTCTTGCAGCAGCCGGGTTAATGGCTTCAAAAATAGCCGGCTCTTTGGAAGAGGGAATGGCAACATGGCAGCATGCAGATGAGCAGGAAAGACTAATGACAGTTGACGCTGCAAATGTTTCTATGGTTCATGATTATCAAGACAAAGAATACTTAATTAACCTTATTGACACTCCAGGACATGTTGATTTTAGTGGAAATGTTACAAGAGCGATGCGTGCGATAGATGGCACTGTTGTATTGGTGTGTGCTGTAGAGGGAATTATGCCGCAGACAGAAACAGTTTTAAAACAGGCATTGCGGGAGCGGGTAAAACCAGTTCTATTCATAAACAAAGTTGACAGAGCTATCAAAGAACTAAAATTAACTCCTGAAGTACTTCAGGAAAGATTGCAGAAAGTTATCTTTAAGTTCAATACACTGATTGAGCATATTGCAGAGCCCGAATACAAAAAGAAATGGCAGGTAAACATCAGGGAAGGAAGTGTTGCATTTGGCTCTGCCAGGGATAACTGGGCATTATCATTCTCATTTATGCAGAAGAGGAATATAGGATTCAAAGATATTCTAAATATGTATTCAATGGAAGATGACAAACGAAAGGAGTGGGCGTGGAAAAATGCTCCATTATATGAAGTTCTTCTTGATATGGTAGTAAAGCATCTTCCGTCTCCGATTGAAGCTCAAAAATACAGAATTCCGAAAATATGGCGCGGTGATTTGGAGAGCGAGTTTGGCAAAAATCTTCTTCATGTAAATCCAAACGGAGAACCTGCTTTTGTAATCACAAGAATCGTGATTGATCCTCGCTCTGGAAAGGAAATATCAGCCGGAAGATTATTTTCAGGCACATTAGTTCCTGGAATGCAGGTTTATCTGAATAATGCAAAGCAAAAGCAAGCTATTCAGCAGGTTTTGATTTATAATGGAATAAGACCAGAGCAGATGGAAAAGATAACAGCTGGAAATGTTTTAGCCATTGCAGGAATAACTGGAAATGCGGGAGAAACTGTAACTTTAAACCCTCAGCATCCATTTGAAGAATTAAAGCATATATTTGAGCCTGTTATAACAAAGTCAATTGAAATTACAAAACCAGCTGACTTGCCAAAACTTATCGAAGTTTTAAGAAAAGTAGCAAAAGAGGATCCTTCTATTAAAGTATCTATAAATGAAGAAACAGGAGAGAATCTAATAAGCGGAATGGGCGAGCTTCATTTAGAAATTATAGAAAACAGGATTAAAACAGAAAAGGGTGTTGAGGTAAAAACAGGAGACCCTGTTGTTGTCTATAGAGAAACTGTGACCAGAGAATCCATGGAGATGGAAGGTCGCTCTCCAAACAAACACAATATATTCTATATAAAAGTAGAGCCTCTTGAAAAAGAGGTCTATGAAGCAGTCAAAAACGGGGATATTTCAGAAGGGAGAATTAAAAAGAAGGACGAAGAGTTATGGAAAACATTGAATAGATGTGGAATAAGCAATGACGAGGCGAGGCAGTATAAAGATATCTATAAAGCAAATGTCTTTCTAGAAAAAACAAGAGGTGAGGTATATATAGGAGAAGTTATAGATATGATAATGGATGCATTTGAGATGGTTATGGACGCAGGCCCTTTATCACGAGAGCCTTGCATGGGAATTAAAGTTTCTCTTGTAGACACAAAACTTCATGAAGATGCTATACATCGAGGCCCTGCACAAGTTTATCCGGCAATAAGAGATGCTATAACTCAAGGATTTAAAACATCTGGGCCAGTAATGTTTGAGCCTATACAAATTCATGTTATTGATGTCCCGGCTGAATTTATGGGAGAAATTATAAAATTAGTATCGTCAAAAAGAGGCAAAGTCCTTGATGCAAGGCAGGAAGGAGTGCTTGCAGAAATCAAGGCAAAAATTCCTGTTGCAGAGATGATTGGGTGGAGTTCTGATTTAAGGTCAGCTACAGAAGGCCGCGGAGTTTCATCGCTGTTTGATCAGATGTTTGAGAAAATGCCGGCTGAACTCCAGCAAGATATTATAAGAAGAATAAGAGATAGGAAAGGATTGGCGGAGAATCAGTAATTTCTGCAAAAAGCAATATTTATAAAATTGATTATTTATATAAATAAGAATGGCAAGAAAGAGTGATAATTTCATTAAACAAGCATACTCCAAAGTTGTTGAGATTATGTCTGGAGAATTCCGCTTGGATAAAAAAGATTTTCCAAAACTAAAGATTGTTGATGGAGATATTCGGGCGTATGACCATACTAACAATATTATTATATTTGGCAGGGAAAAGCAATCACACGCTATTGAGGTATTGAGTGAAGAGGTGGGGCATTATGTAAGGGCAAAATTAAGAGGGGCTGCGGAAAAAGGCATATCTGTTGACGAAACTAGCCCTAAAGAATTTGGTTTTCAAGCTAGTCTAATGGTATATGAAAAAATGGCTCCTGATGAAAGGCAAAAATTCTTTCCTCATGGCAGGCCAACTCTTTTAGAGCATTACGAAACAAGAAAAAAAGTAAGAAAAATTACTGAAAATGCTCTGGGAATTCTGATTATAGCAGGTTTCATAACTGCCTTATTCCTTCTAACAGGAAACCTAACAGGATATTTAATTGCAGGTTATGAAATCCAGTCAGCATATGGGTTTGTTCTTTTAATTATATTAGTAATACTCGGAGCAATCTGGATATGGCTAAAGCATCAGAACTTAGATGAGTCTAAAAAGCTGGAAAAACAAATATCTTCCATCAAATCCAATTCCGATGCCAGTACTATGTAACTGCGACGCCCTATGCAGTGGGCTATAGAATGGGCTCGTACTATGTGTTTCCGATGCCCTATGGAATGGGCTCGTCCTATCCAATTCCGACGCCCTACGGAGTGGGCTGAATATGGTAATAATAAAAAGAAAAAGTAAATGGATTTTGCTGACAAAAGACAAGAAAAAGAAGCTTGGCGAGTTTAAAACAAGAAAGGCTGCGTTGAAAAGAGAAAGGCAGATTATATTTTTCAAGAATATGAAACGATAAATTATTATTCATTTACAGAATCTTCCCATTCTCCATCTTCCATATTACCCCAAAGTTCCTTCATTTTTGGCTGCTGTATTTTATGGAAAAATTCATCATACTGGTTTTTCTTTTTAGCATTCATAAATAATTTAGACATATCTGTAATAGCAATTAAATAATATATAAATCTTATTTTAGCATAACCCTTTTATATCCCCCTATACTATTACTCTTATGGGATTGCAGATAGGTGATATTGTTCCGCGAAGAGCTTTAGAGATGTCAGAGCTCTCTGGAAAGATAATATGCATTGATGCATTTAATATATTGTTCCAGTTCATTACAACAATAAGGCAGCCAGATGGCACACCATTAATGGACAGGCAAGGCAGGGTAACAAGCCATCTTTCAGGTCTTTTTTACAGAAACATTAATCTATTAATAGAAGGGATAAAACCTGTGTATGTTTTTGATGGAACTCCTCCTGAGCAAAAGCAGAGGACGCATGAATCAAGAAAAGAACGAAAACTGGAAGCTGAGCACAGATACGCAGAAGCAAAACAAAAAGAAGATGTTGAGGCAATGGCAAAATATGCAAAGCAGTTTTCTTATCTCACATCAGAGATTATAGAGGAAAGCAAAGAGTTATTGAATGCAATGGGAATTCCAACAATTGATGCACCAGGCGAGGGAGAAGCACAGGCTGCATTTATTTCGCAATCAAAAGCATTTGCAGTAGGCAGCCAAGATTATGATGCGCTTCTTTTCGGCGCTCCGCGCCTTATACAAAATCTCACGCTTGCAAGGAAAAGAAAAACCGTATCAGGTTATGTATACATAAGCCCTGAAATCATAGAGCTTGAAAAAGTGCTAAATCACTTGCAAATAAACCAAGATCAATTAATCTGCCTTGGTATTTTAATTGGAACAGATTACAATCCAAAAGGAATATATGGAATTGGCCCAAGAAAAGCGCTGGATATTGTAAGGAAAATGAAGCAGCCTACGCTGATTTTCAAATCAGTGGAAGACAGGCTCAAAGAACAAGAAGAGCAGTTTGACTGGCAGGAAATCTTTGAGCTTTTCAAAAAGCCAAATATAGAAAAGGACATCAAAATAGAATTCCACGGGATTGATAATAAAAAAATAAAGCAACTTCTTGTTTCAAGGGATTTTTCAGAAGAAAGGATTGACAATGGACTGAAAAAACTTGAAGACGGGAGGAAAAAAGTCCAGCAGAGTGACTTAAAGAAATGGTTTTAAACTCCACTTTCTTCATCATGCTATGAAAAGAGGATTTATAGCAATAGCAATAATTTTATTAATTATTCCAGCATTTGCTCAAGATGTGCTAGACAAAGCACTGCCAAAATCAGAGGAAGAAGCAAGAGAGCAGTTGAAAGAGGGAACAAAACAGATTGCAGATACAGCAAAAGCTACAATAAATGAAAAAATCACTGCAGAAGTGAACCTGCCTGAAAATTTCAAGCCGTTTGCAAGAGTAATTTTCGGGGTGAAGCCAGATGAAAAAATCTCATTAAACATATTTATGATATTAATTGCAGTATGGTTCGGCTTTTTTGTGATAATCCTGGCTGCTTCAAGATTTATTCCATTTTTTGCGGAATCAGCATTTATGCGGATTATATTTTCTTTTATTATTACATTGCTTGCTGCGCTTACAGGCTCGCTTAAATTTACTGCACTATATATTTACGGACTCGCCTCTTTATTCAAGTTTCTTGAAAAATTTCCAGCAATTGCAACAGCAATTGTAATTGTTATAATTATTGTTATTTTAATTGCTGCCAAAATAGTTGCAAGTATAATTGAGGGAAAGCTTAGAAAAGAGCAGGCAAGAATAAAAGGTGAAAAAGCGGGATTTGGAGCAAAGATTGCAGAGATATTCGGAAAGATGTTTAAGGAATAATTTTTTCTATTTCTCCATTATCCCTTCTGAAAATTCTTCAATCTTCTCTTCATGCTGTTTTGTCCTTTTTTCTCGTTCTTTTTTAATCCTTTTGATCAAAAATCTCTTAATATTCCCCATAAAATAATATAAAATTACTATTATAATGATAAAAACGACCCAAATCAATATCGCAACCCACCATGCAACATCTTTCAGATACTGGCTTCTTGGCAGATAGATTATTAATTTATAAATTCCACTCAAAGACATTGCTATAGAAAATGCAATTCCCGAGCCAATCCATACAAGAGCGCGCTCCCACTCCTTGAAATTAAAATAACTGCTCACTAATTCACCAAATCTTGAGCCAAAAAACACCCACATTAATAACAAAATAAAAAAACTCAATGTAAGGGTGTAACTTTCACCCATCAAATAATAAAATATCTTTTTATCATCAACTTTCTTCATAAAAGAATCAAATTTAGCAACTCTTTCATTTTTCAGCAAGATTCTCTGCCACTCACTTGAAAGATAATCCCATTTTTCCTTGCTTTTGTTCTTAACTTCGCCGACATCAGTCGGCAAGTTCAAAGGATTTGCAGGATCAAGTCCTTGAGTTTTTTCAGTAACTGTTCTGTCAATTTGAGCTGAAGAAAGAAACAAAATAACAATTAGAAATAATATCAATATAGCGATGCATCCTCTTTTTATCATTTTATTCATTTATTATTCTAACTTCTTCTTCATTTATAATAACTAATGAATTTTTGAATTTATCCTTTATAGAAGAATTAAGAAGCTTAATAAATATCTCAGTTACATTTATTGGTGATTGGTCAGAAAATCTTAATAGAATAACTCCTTTATGAGAAACCAGCGGATAATTTTTAAGATTAGCAAAATCCTTATCATGAGTTAATATTATTCTATCTTCTTTATAAGCTATTTTTACAATTTCTAAATCGCTCAAATTCTTTTTATATTCCTTAATATCTTTAATATCATGCCCAAGATTCTTGATTGCTTTTATAAGGGAGTTAGATATATTCTCATCTGCTAAAAATCTCATTCTATCGAATTATTATATCCTCTTTTTTTAATGATTTAGCAGCATATTTTAATGCAGCAAGAATATCTTCTTTTTTTAAGATAGGATATTCTTGTAAAATTTCATTAATTGACACGCCTGAAGATAAAAGTTCTATAATAAATTCTACAGAAATCCTTGTGCCTTCTATCACTGGTTTTCCATTCAATATTTTAGGATTAAAAACAATTCTGCTCATTCAATACTATAATTAATCATATATTTAAAGTTTTGTGATATCTGTTTCGCGATTTTTTCTGAAGATTGTTTTTAAATCGTCTAATTTTTAAATCTCTCTTTAATAGGTAATTTTAAAATATTTTCTAATTTCTTTCAAGATATTATTAAAGTCTGGAATTAGACTAATATAGCCAGAAAGCTCTTGCTTCCATATTTTTTCTGTTTCTTTTAATTTTCTTAAAAAAATATCTTTATTAAATATTAATTCATAAATCTTGAATTTTTCATCTATAAGTTTATAGTCAATCTTAATGTTCTTTTTTAATAAAAACCATAAATCATAAACATCTCTTGCTTTTTCTCTTTGCATAATTGTTCTTATCTTTTCTGCGAGAATTTCTTGAATATTCATTACAAGGATTATATAAGGCTGAATATCTTGATATAACGGAATAATCTCTTTTAAGTCTGGCTCCAAAACCGAATCGTTTCTTAAACTAACCTCAATTCTTAAACTCGCAATTGTCTTATCAGTTCCGTCGAATAAAGGCCCTTTTATTCTTAAACGATAGTTTTTAGAGCTTTTGCTTTTAAGCAGTTCATAACTTGTTTCAAAGCCGAAATTAATTAAATTCTTGCTTACCTGTTCAATCACACTATCTAAATCTAAGTCCTTTATTAATGTAAAATCTAAGTCCTCGGAAAATCTGTTCAAGCCGTAAATCTTCTGAATAGCAGTTCCGCCTTTGAATATAATCTCATCTTTAATGTTACGAGAAAAAAATAAGAGAAATAAATTTTGCAGATAATCTTTTTCTATTTGCCCTAAATTAAAGCCAGAAGATAATTTAAACTTTTCCAGTTCTCTTTTGTCTAACATCTTAAAAAGTTCTATTTATTATAATCCTCCATTTTTTGTTTTTTTTGCCTTTATTTGAAAGTATGTCTAAATTATCGTATTTCTTATTTAATTTATCTTTTATTTTATTATAGATATTTATATTTTTCTTTTCTAATAAATAACCTAATCTTTTTAAAACTACTTTGCTTTTCATTTTTAATGCATAATCTATTAATTTTTCCAAATTTATATTTTTAATTGCTTCATTTAAAACATTAAAAGTTTCGTCAATTGGGCAATATTTCGGCAAAAATAAAGAATCAATAATTGCTTTTTCTAATTCTGCAATAAAAATAAATCCATGAGCCATCTTCTCGCGTTTATAGCCAAAAAATCTATTTGGTTTAAATTTCACAAACTTTAATTTATAATTTTCAAATTCAATTTCCTTTTTTGATTTAAGGCTTACAATTTGAATTTGTTTTGGTATTTGGGCTGTTAAATTATAATAACTGAAAGCTGTTAAAAAGGACAGATAAGAAGGATAAATTAAGTTAGATAATACATACGGAGACATATCCTTGGGCACATATTTATTCCTTTCTATCTCGATAATTAACCCTTTTTTCTTAAGTCTGTACAAAACTAAAGAAGAGTATTTTCTTGATTTTTTTATTATTTTTGCTAAATCATTGATACTAAAAATAACCTTCTGAAATTTTTCTAATTCCTTTATAATTTCAAGGGCTTTCATAAATATAAGTGAATTCTGCTGTTTATAAAACTTTTGTTTTATTGAAATTATCATTTTTGATAATCTTGACATAACAAAAGTTACCTAAATTTGGCAGGATTAAAACATTATCTTAATCACATTAAGACGCTTAACTTAGCGTCAAGAAACAATCTTTAACATCAGCGAAATATATGTCTTATTCTTCTCCATTATATTAACCCTGCTAAAATTTAATTTTTATATAAACAGCAGGGTTATTTTCATCGCTAAGTTGTTGGAAACAAATCTTAGTCCTTAACCTTCAACCTTTCTTTCTTCAATCTCGCTAAAATCTCTCTTCCCTCTCTAGTTTTCTCTAATCTTTTATAAAATTCATCAGCTTTTTGATAAGTGGCATTCATCAGCAAATTAATAACTTTCTTCCATTTATCTCTGGGATTATTCCTAACATATTCTGCCCATTTTTCAACCTGCTCCATATGTGATTTATCTCTCATTTAACCTCAATTTTCTTATTTTTCTTTTTATTTCTTCAATAAAATTATTATCAATCTTATCTTTATATATTATTCTAAAATGCCTAGCATCCTCTAAATCTTTATCAGATTTCAAAAGCTCTTCCTTAAATGCGACATTAAATTCTATAGAAGAAAACCAAATATCTAACCCTGTAAATGGCAGTTTTTTTCTTGTTTTCATCTGTAATTCGTCCAGCTCGTCTTTAACAAATTTTATTTCCATTTCTGGAGGCAAAAAATCTCCTCCTTTTCGTGAATATCTTACACTTATATTATCTTTAAGATAATCATTGTAAATAACTTTTGGGTCAGACGATTGCATACACTCAAATCCTGCTTTATCCAGCTCTTCATGTAAATCTCTAAACTTTTCAAAAGAGATTCTTTCTATTATCATATCTATATCTTCTGTTGTTCTTTTTCTACCATGCGAAATAGCAACAAAACCAGATACAACTATGTATTTAACATATTTATCAACAATGCTACAAAAATCCTCTGCAAACTTATCTAAAATATTCTTGTCACTTACTCCCCTTTCCATCACTATCAAAAACTCTGCTAGTATATATCTTTTTCGTGTATAAAGAAATTATGTTTTTAAAAGTGTTGAACAGAATAGTTAGCTTATTTTTTATGCTCTTTATCATTCTCTATCAATTTATTTAACTTTGGTAATATAGAATTCATAAATTTCAAGGTTTTTTCAGCATCTTCCGGACTTGCCTCTTTGCCATAGTACTTAATACTATTTCTTGTCTTTCTTAAATTGTCCATAAAATTGATTTCAGATTCATTAAATTGCTTGAATTTTTTCAAAAATAAAATAGTTGCTTCGTGAGAATATGACTTATATCCATCAAGAGCCAATTTTGCCTCAATCAATTCTCTTGTTATGTCATAGATATCTGCGACAATATGCTCAGAATTTTCTTCGTTTATTTCCAACTTCCTTACAAACCTTAATCCTTTTTCGCTGGACTTTACCAAAGCGCTTGCTAAAATCTTATTCTTTTCTTGTAACCTTACATCGCCATTTTCTATAAAATCTTCAAATTCTCTCATGTTGCAATATATCCCAAAAGAACAATGCCATTTATTATGCTGTCTTTTAGCTCTTTTTTAATTTTTTTATAATCAAAAAACTCTATATTTATCTTTCTATTTAATTTTTTTTCGTATTCTTCAAGCTCAAGAAGCTTTTCTTTTGAGTCAATGGCAATATCTATGTCAGATTTTTCATTATCCTCGCCTTTAGAATAAGAGCCAAATAGTATAATCGTATTCAGTGAAAATTTTTCTGCTAAATAATTAAATAAACCAGACGAGTATACCATTTTTAGGTTATATACTCTTTTCATATTCCTAAACTCTTGATTTGACAGATTTGCCTGCATTTCATAGGTTAAATCTTTCTTTATTTTTGCTAGATTTTCTCTTGCTAATTCAGTTATAGCCTTAGAGACAGAAGGAGGCGAAACTTTGAGAATTCTTGATATCTGCCTCACATGAAACCTCCTCGTAGGAAAATTGAACAAAAGCTCCAAAACCCTATCTCTTGTGTTATAGTTTTTCATGTTAATTTGTTTTAACAGTTGTAATTTTATTTTTACACTTGTTAACTTAAGTTAACAGATGTTTATAAATCTTTCGTCAGGCATGCTTATTAGAAAGCGAAGGATTGAAAAGTTGGTTGAATTTAAAAAGTGAGGGGTTTGAAATTGTCGGGCTTACTTTCTTTTTTGAGGTCGCCCGCCTAATCCTCTTGCGATTGTACTCATAGCTTCTGCACCAGCTACTGACTCGTGTGCAGCCTCTTCCACCTTCTCTTTAAAACCTTCTCTTCTACCTCGTTTAAACCATCTCCAGAATTTTTTATCAATAGCAAACATAATTATAACAGCCGCAATAATAATTGGATAAACAACTGTTCCAAATGTTCCTATATCTTCTGGGGTTGCAGTAAGCCACCGTACACCAGTAACAATTAAAAATACCGCCCAAATAACTCTGTTTAAGAATCCATAACCTGCGTCAGCGAGCTGTTTTGCAATAATCATAATTAAAACAAATGGTAAAATTCCTGTTAAGGTTATGCCTAAAGCTCCATAAGAAAGTAAAATAGTATTAATTTCTTGGCTTTTTAAAAAGAATGTAGCTAACAAGGCAACAACGATAGATATTAATGCAGCGATATATGTTTTATCGCCGCGCATCATGGGTAATGAACCTGCAACAGCATAAACAATCAATGCAACAAGAATGAACAATAGCGTTTTTGCAAATAAGTTGCTATTAGATAAGTTTTCAAAGACCCCTGACAAACCTCCAGGACCGATAAGTCTATCTAAGACTGTGTCTTGCGCAATAACGATTGTTGTTAAAAGCGAAATTAGAGAAAAACTAACTAATACGAATAAATATAACTTTGTTGCTCTCTTTTTCATTGTCAGTTAACAGCAATCTGCTTTATAAATATTTCGTCAATTCATTTTAGAAAGGTGAAATTTATAAAGTCTAATTCTCTACAACAACTATGAACAAAAAGAGATTGGCATTATTTTCGATAGCAGTAGTAATTTCTTTGTTCTTAACAAGTTTTGCCTCTGCTCAAAACATTGTTGATGATGTAAAGAAGTTCTGGCAGGGATTTATTGAAGTGTTAAATGTAATCCTCGGACCAATATTAGGCACATCAGTTGTTTCAGGACAAGCGCAGGGCGATATTTTCTTTGCAAAATTATTTATTTTTCTTATTATATTAGCAGTAGTGTGGGCTGTCCTTGACGCAATACCCCCATTTAACGAGTATGTATGGATTATAGCTGTTTTATCAATAGGTGTATCATTATTATCAACAAGATTCTTAGCAACTCCAGGATGGGTAGAAACAATCTTACTGCCGTATAATGCATTTGCAGTTACCTTAACTGCATTTTTGCCATTGCTTTTATATTTCTATTTTGTGGAAAAAACAATCGGCCCGAGGCCAACATTAAGGAAGACTGCATGGATATTTGCAGCTGTTGTTTTCATTGGACTATTCGTATCAAGATACGAAGAAATAGGAACAATTGCGGGAGCTGGAAAATTCAATCCTGTATGGATATATATAGTAACATCAGGAATCTGCTTTGTGTTTTTCATATTTGATGGAACTATTAGAAGAGCATTTGTAAAATCTGAAATGGAAGCAATAGGGGCTGCTGACAGAACAGCTCTTTCAGCAGAGCTTAGAAGAAAAATAAACCAGGCAAATACTGACTTAGCAAATGGAGTAATTACAGCAACACAACACAGAAGAATGCTCAAAGAGTTTAACAGGAGACTTAGGAGAGTTGAATCATTCTAACTTCATAAAATATTAATCTTTATAAACTTCTTTTATATTATTGAAATATGAAAAAGAGCGCATTATATATCATAGTCTTACTTGGTTTAATTGCAATTGTTTCAGCTCAATTCGATTTAAGGCAGGGTTCTGAACAGCTTGTTAAATTAGCAGAAGATTTTTCAGCGCCATTTGTTTCTGCATTTTTTGGTGGCACTGGCCAATTCTTGTTCGAAAAGGTATTATTCCTTGTTATAATACTTAGTGTATCATATGTTGCATTAGAAAGATTTTCTGCTTTTCAGGATAAGCCAGCTGTTGTATGGGTTATAGCAGGAGCAGTTGCTCTTCTTGCAACTCGTTTCTTGACAGAAACCCAATTTGTAAAAACAATCATACTGCCTTATACAGTCCTTGGAGTTGCATTAACAGGAGCAATTCCACTGATTGTATTCTTCTTTTTCACAGAATCGTTTGAAGGCCCGATAGTTAGAAGAATACTCTGGATATTCTTTGTTGTCATTTTCTTCGGTTTATGGCTCTCCAGATATAGTGAAGTTGGCGCTTTATCTTGGATATATTTTATTACAGGAATATTGTCATTTTTCTTCTTCCTGTTTGACGGCACTGTAAGAAGGGTAATAATAAAATATCAAATGGGCCAGCTCGGTATGCAAAATAGACAGCAATATGAACGAGAGGTTCGTAGACAATTAGATGAAGCACGAAGGGACTTAAATAGGAACATAATAACAGATTCTCAATTTAGGCAGATCTCAAGAGAATTACGAAGAAAATTAAAAGCCCTTCGCAGACTTTAAAATGGCCCAAGACAAAACTATTTCAGAAATATTAGAGAATATTGTCGGTGAGCCTGACGCAGAGCATCAATTAATTTATGATTCTCCAAGCGATACACTTGAGCCGATTTATTTCTGGATTCTTGACTTGATTAACGGAATGTTCTCTGGAAATGTGGAAAAGCTTGTTGATAATTTTGCATCATCTCATGGTTCAGGCCATTTTTCAGAGCTAGGGCAGAAAGCAACGAGAATGCAGGATGAGGCGATGAAGATACTTGGTGCCATAAATCAAGTGCTAAAAAGCATAATCAATATCCTCTATGATTTAAGAGAGTTTGAAATGCGCCTACATCATTATGATGATGCAAATTCAAGCGATGAAAAAATCAAGGAATCTGGAAATATTGCGTTAAAGCAGATATGGATGGACAATGTTGATATTAAAAAAGGGCGCGCAAGCATCAATAATCTGTCAACAGCTGAATTAATGTTCACTACATTAAGAGATGCTTTTATGTCAGCAAACTCTGTGAAAAAAGCAGATAGCCTTGACTTAAATGACAGGGTAAAAAGAATCTTGAAAGCCCGGCTTAGCGAGTTTCTAATCTGGAAGGAAACATCTGAAAAAGAGCTCAGAAAAAGATTTGAGATAGAGAAAACATACCTGAAAAGCCAGGTTGGCACTTTGCAGCTTTATACAAGATGGGTAAAGCCGTATTTGAAGACTGCAACACTGCTTGAAATGAAGGAAACAAAAAGCCCTGAACTTGTTACAGCTTTCAACACAATACTTCTTGAATTAACATTATTTGCAAAAAAACCAATAAAGATAGAAGAAGAAGCGCTGCAGGAAGGCACTCTTCCAATTCCATTTGCAGAGATGAAATTTAAAAGAAATTATTATTACTGCATGATTATTGATTTTAGTTTCAGGGGAATACCTCAAAGAGTAACCCAAAGAGGGGATTATACCTTTGGCGGAAAAACTACAATAAGCTTTAAAGCATATGCAATGAATGATGACGAGATTATGTTATTAAAGAAAAAATTAGAAGAATCTGATTTTGAAGATGCATTAAAACTTGCAGATATGGTCACTTCAGAATCTCTTGAAACGCTGAAAGAGCAGATTGATTATTATCTCAAAGAAAAAGATGAGGAGGATTTACAATAAAAAAGGGAAGGAAAAGTCAGAGGAAAAAGGCAAAGATGCAGATATTACAAGCAAAAAACAAATTAGAAAAGACAGCTACATAGAAAAAGCTGTTAGAAAACTTGCGCGGGAAAAGGCAGAAGAAATCTGCTATAATATTTTTGATATTTATAAAAAAGCCCATGGAATGGCTTCATATACCTAGCCATGTAATAAATAAAATAGCAAATGTTTTATACCCCAATTTCTTTTGATAATTATGGCAAAACTCAGGATTCTAAAGAAACCGGCAGAGGCAAAAAAAGTAGCTGGTATCATAAAAATAAAAGTTAAAGAGCCAGGAGAATTAAAAAATAATATAAAAATAAAAGAAGTAAAAGAGCTAAAGAAAGAAGAAATAGAGGGAGCAGACACGCAAGATAAAAATGAAGAAAAAAAGCCGGGCAGATTGGATTTCATTTCAGAAGAGCGCGCAGAATCCAAGCCGGTAATTCCTATAATTAGAACAGATGATATAAGTCCTGTAAGAACCCTTGATGAGGTTTCTGAAACACCGCGAAATACACAAACAGCACAAGCAGAGCAGAGAAATGTGCGAATGTACAGCGAAAGAGAGCCTTCAAAAGAAATGACTAAATATGTTGAAGCCACTTCTCTCGGAGATGTAAGAAGAGCTGACGCAGAAACAAGGCGCATTTATAATCCAGAAAGAACACAGGCTCCAAGAATAGTTGAGCAAAGAGCTCCTGAATCCAGATTTAGAGAGGCAAACATAAGAAATTTAAGGCCAGAGCTTGCACCATCTGCAGTAATTGAAGAAAAAAGAGAGATAAGAAATCCTAGAACAGAAATAGAGCAGATAAGAGGTTTTTACAAGGAATACGAAGATGTGCGAAAATATGAAGAGAGGGAAAAAGAGCCGAAAGAAAGGCGGAGAAGAATTTAATCACTCAACTCTAGAATAGCTTCTGCGATGTCATGTGTTTTTTCAAGCGCCTTGCGGGATTCATCCTCGCTCCTGCCTGTCTTTTCCATCACAATTTTAACATCATCCTCAGAAATATCCCCATCAGCAAGCAATACTTCCTTGACATCGCCTGAAATCTGAAAGCTTTCCTGACCTTGCATAACAATCTTCTGGACAGAAGCGGGCTCAACCACAATATTCTTTCCAGGAGTTTCTATTACCACGCGCAGGGCATCAATCTCCTCCTGCTTTATGCCCATCTGCCTCATAACAGCCTGCATCTTTTTAGGGTCTAGATTGAACATTTTAACCAACGGGAAAAAACAGATTAAGAACTAAAACAAATGCAATAATTGCAACAATGAAAATAATCACGTGCTTGGGATCAATCATAAACCTGCTTTTATACTCCTCATTATACCTCATCAGCCCGCCAAATCCGCCGGGCATGTAAATCTTTCCTTCATTTGCCATATCAAATAAAAAAATAAAGAATTTATAAAGGTTTGTATGCCTTTGATTTATTCTTGTTTAACTTTGAGTTTTTTAACTTTTAATAATAGAGCACGTATCGCCTCAAAACTTCTTATATCCTTACCTTGATGAAACTTTTCATTAACTTTTCGAGTTATTGATTTCATATTCGCTCTTCCTTTATTCTTTCCTATATAATACTGATACTCCGGTAACTCAGATAGCCTGCAAACAAAAGCTTTTTCTTCCGATGCCCAAGGGCTATTTTGTGGAACCTTGAAGCCAACTGATCTTCGATAGAGTTTTAGAATATTATGAACACTAACCGAAGTTCTAACATTTCTTCCTTGATGATATAATTCATTGAGACTATCAGCAATAAGCTGAGCATTAGGTTTGCCTGCTCTACCACCAGAATATTGACAAAGTGAAGATCTTGATAACCTATAAGCAAATTCTTTCTCCGATAATCGTGTATAGGTTTCTGTTTCTTCTCTTTCAATCCAAGGAGTTTGTCCTTTTTTTAGTACAGTTTTTAAGCCTATCTTCTTTTTTTCTTCAACTGTCAATGCAAAGATTCCCTTTTTATCACGATACAACTGTAGACCGCTCCTATATCCAATTTCTTTTTTATCTTCAATTGTCTGAGCAAAAATTCCTATTCCTAATTCGCGTAATTTTTGACTACCCTTTCGTCCATCTTCACTCATTTGTTCAAGTGTTCTTCCATGAACGCCTTTTCTTAAAGCATGTGATATACGACCAGCTAGACTAGCAATTTCTGTTCGCTTTTCGTGTGACAACCCATGAATACCTTTTCTCCCTTGATAATTCTTTTTTCCAATAACCTCGACATGCTCAAGAAATAATCTTTGAAGTTCACTCTTATCTTTAATAAGTCCATCAAACTCTTCGATACCAAATCCTCCCTCATATCCATGAATCGCGTAGCGGACACACCCTATAGCGACATTCTCACTGACATTATAATGAGAAACAATGTGAAGTTGATCTACTATCTCTGAAAGAAAAAGACCATGTCTGTACATATCAGCTACTTCTGGATAATCTAACTGCAACTGCTTTCCTGTTTTGATTGCTCTTGAAATCGCACCAGCTTCGCTAGGACTATAATACTTACCGTGATTCTTTTTTTGGTTTTTCCTTGAACGATTCATATTCTAATATGATAGATTATAGTTATAAATCTTTCTATTTGTAACTACTATATAGTTTGATAATCTTACCAAAACAAAATCACCTAGAAGAAAACAAGAAGTAAAAATCTACAGAAGTATGCCTTACAAAGAATGGTCTAGAGAAAAACAATATGGACATAGATGGCCAATTACAGAAGGCATATTTTCTGCTGTAACTAGGATATTCGGAGATTCTGTATCTGCAACAAAGAAAAGAAACATGTACCATGAAGCAAAAGTAAAATATTGGGCTTATAATCTTCTTCAAGGAGTTACTTGATTGTTAAATAATAGCGAGAGCTGTGTTGTTTATTGAGAGTCATACAACACAGCATTATGAAAGAAAGATATATAAATCAGAAAAACATATCTTTTTAAATAAAGAGAGATATAATAGTATTATGGTATCGGAATTGAATCAGAAAATTTTATCAGAATTGCAAATTTATGATGATGACTTTGTATTTCTAAATAAAACAATGAATAATTTAAGAAAAAGATTTGCAAATAAGTATGTAGTAATAAAAAATAAGAAAGTTGTTGGAGAAGGACATACTATACATGAAGCTATGGACTCTGCAAAAGAAAAGGGAATTGAAGTAGACAAGGCAATAGTTGAATTTATTCCAAAGAAAGAAGAAATTCTTATTTTATAGGTGTTTTAAATGAAAATTCCATTACGAGATGGAAAAAGTCTTGGATTTGATAGGACTATGTTAAATTTTTCATTGAAATATAAATCTCTTACACCATATCCATTTACTGCAATTGTAGATACTGGTTGTCCATTCTCTTTTCTATCTAAGGATTCTTTAATCGGAAAAAGAATACCTTGTGGATTTAAAGAAATAGAAAAAAGTCCGGTCGCATTGGGTAATATTCCACATAAAATACTTGAGTTAGATAATTGTAAATTATTTTTTAGGGATGTAAATAATGAATTGATTGAACTTGAACATTTTATGTATGTTGGAATCCCCTTAGTGAAAGGAATTTTACTAAATAAGATACCTTGTTTTATTGGTAATGACTTTTTAAAAAAACATAACTTATCAATTATTTACAAGAAAGAAGGTAGTTATCTTGAAAGGATAGATAATAAATGATTATAATCCTTTATTCATGATTGAGTTAATCTATAGATTACCTTTAATATTTAATTATTCATAACACAGCTATCACAACAATTTTTAAAAACATTACAATTAACTGAAAATCATGGAAAAACAGCCAGTATATATTCTTCCTGAAAATGTCCAGCGCATTTTGGGAAGAGATGCGCAAAGAACAAATATTCTTGCAGCTAAAATTGTAGCGGATACTGTAAAAACAACATTAGGGCCAATGGGTATGGACAAGATGCTTGTTGATAATATGGGAGATATTGTAGTAACAAATGATGGTGTTACAATCCTAAAAGAGATGGAAATAGAGCATCCTGCTGCAAAAATGATGGTTGAAATTGCAAAAACACAGGAGGAAGAAGTTGGAGATGGAACAACAACAGCTGTGATGCTTGCAGGCAAGCTTCTTGAAAATGCGGAAAAACTTCTTGAAAAAAAGATTCATCCGACAATTATTGTCAAAGGATACAGAATGGCTGCTAAAAAATCCCTGGAAATACTGAATAATATTTCATCTGTTGTAACAATAGATGACGAAAAAACTTTAAAGCAGATAGCGAAAACAGCTATGACGGGAAAGGGTGCAGAGGATGCAAAAGAAGAATTCGCAGACATTATTGTAACAGCTGTAAAACAGATTATTGAAGAAGATAATATTGAGATGAACAATATAAAAATAGAGAAAAGCAAGGGAAGAGGAATAACAGACACAGAGTTGATTCGCGGAATTGTCATTGACAAGGAGAAAGTTGCTGCTGACATGCCTCCTAAAATAAAGAATGCGAAAATCGCGCTTATTGATTCTGCGCTTGAAATAAAAAATCCGGAGACAGATACAAAAATAAGCGTGTCAACTCCAGAGCAATTGCAGGGATTTCTGGATCAAGAGGAAAGAATGATAAAAAATATGGTTGAAAAAATAAAGAAATCAGGTGCAAATGTGGTTTTTTGCCAGAAAGGAATTGATGATGTCGCACAATACTATCTTGGAAAAGAAAAAATTTACTCTTGCAGGCGTGTTTCAAAGTCAGATATTGAAAGGCTTGCAAAAGCAACAGGAGCAAAAATAATAAGCAATTTAAATGAGCTGTCTGAAAGCGAGCTAGGGCATGCAAAGCTTGTTGAGGAGGTAAAAACGGGCGAGGAAGCAATGACATATGTAAGGGACTGCGAAAATCCAAAAGCTCTGACAATTTTAATTCATGGCGGAAGCGATCATGTTATTGACGAGATGGAAAGAGCAATAAAAGACGGAATAGGTGATATAAGCTCTGCGATAAAAGAGGGGAAAATCGTTGCAGGCGGCGGGGCAATTGAAATAGAGCTCTCGCAAAAATTAAGAGAATATTCGCAAAGTCTTAGCGGCCGTGAACAATTAGCAGTTGAGGAATTTGCATCTGCATTGGAGTTCATTCCAACAACACTTGCTGAAAATGCAGGCTTAGACCCAATTGATATAATAACAGAATTAAAGGCAAAGCATAAATCAGGCGAGGCGCATGCAGGATTAAATCTATTCAATCAAAAAATAGAAGACACATTTATAGCAGGCATAATAGAGCCATTAAAAATCAAGACGCAGGCAATTGCATCTGCGTCAGAAGTTGCAATGATGATTCTCCGCATTGACGATGTTGTTGCAGCTTCGAAAAGCTCTGGTTCAGAAATGAGGATGCCGCCGGGCGGGATGGAATAAGGTTTAGTTGCACTGACAATTACCTTAAATTGTACTCATCAAGTTTATAAGCAGTAACATTATGTTCTTGTCTCTTTCCATCAACATAATGTTCAAATGAACTTGAAAATAATTTTTCTCCTAACTTAAATGAGCCTTCATCTCCTTCATTTAATGGATCTTCTCCATTAGTAACAATCGCCATATAAAATTTTCCAGAATCATCTTGAATAGTATATGATCTTCCTTTAGGAACATTAAAGATAATTTTTTGAACAACACCTGGCTTAATTTCATTTTCTCCAACAATCTTTCCTTCTATTAATTTGTCTGAACAACCAGTTAATGTTAACATTGCTGCAAGAGTTAATAATGCTTTCTTCATACAATTTGGAAATGTTGTTTCATTTATAAACCTATCGGCAAGTGATGACAGAATTGCTTATATGTCAAGTTAAAACCCTTCTATTTCAGAAAAATGCCCTTCTTGTTTTCACTTCCCCTCTAAAATTTTCTCTCCTTAAACCAACTTCAATCCAAATTGTTTAAATCGTTCAAAGTGTTTTTTGTTATGTGTAAACAATTCTAATTCATTTTTAATGCAAATAGATGCTATAAAAAGATCTCTTATATCAATTTCTTGTCCCAACTTCCTTAATTTTCGTCTTAAATCAGCTGATACTAACGCTTCCTCCTTGCCAAATTCCAGAGTATCAAGCCAAGCTAATAGTTCTGAAATATTTTCTTCATCTTTTCTCCCCGTCCATATTTCAAATAAAGTAATAGAAGTTATATAGAAATCTGCATCAAGTGATGCAATTATAGCAATAGTCTTATCATCATTCTTTAATAAACCAATAATAGTATCTGAATCTAAGCATATTTTCCTGACCACTTTCTCCATTCCTCTCTGATTTTTTTAACTTCATTTTCGTCCATGCCCCCTGTTCCGGCAAATTCTAATATTTTATCCTTGTTTGTTTTTCTTTTGACGAGTTTTCTAATTAAATTTGAATAACTTTCTTTACCTTTTAGAACTGTTAATGATCTATATACATCATCAGAGATGCTTATTATTTTAGCCATATTTATATATACATACATACCTATATAAATCTTTTGCTTTTAGTCACTTCCCCTCTAAAATCTTCTCAATTCTATTCACAGGAAATGTGTTCAGCACATGCCTTGACTCAAGCCATCCGCGTCTTGCAATTGCCTCACCAAGCTTTAAAAAATTCATATGAGTTTTGTTATGCGAGTCAGTCCCAATCGAGAATAAGCATCCAACATCTTTTGCAGCCTTTACATGCACTCCATCAAGGTCCATTCTCTCTGGATAGCAGTTAATCTCAAGAAAGGTATTTGTTCTTTTTGCAGCTTCAAACAATTTTGCAAGATTTACAGCATAACCTTCTCTTTTATTAATAAGCCTGCCTGTTGGATGAGCAAATATATGCACCCTGTCTTTATCCAATGCATTTAAAATACGAGATGTCATATCTTTCTCACTCATCTTAAATGCGGAGTGGATGCTTGCAAGTATTACATCTAACTTATCCTGCAAATTTCTCTCCATTGCAAGCCTTCCATTCTTTAAAATATCAACCTCTGCTCCATGAAAAATCCTAATGCTATTGTCATACTTTCTTCTTATCTTCTCTATTTCCTTTGCCTGCTTTTCTATTCTTCTTTTATCTAATGCATGTGCAATTGCAAGTTGTCCGACATGATCTGTAATTGTGATAAACTTCCGTCCAAGACTCACAGCTGATTTTACCATCTCTTCAATGCTGTTGCTTCCATCACTCCATATTGTATGCATTTGAAAATCTCCTTTTGCCTCTCCATAATCAATCAAATTAGGCAGAGCATGTTTTTTTGCAGCTTCTATCTCGCCAATATTCTCTCTCATTTCAGGAGCCATAATATCAATTCCTAGTTTTTTGTAAATCTCTTCTTCTGTCCTGCCTGCAATCCATTTCTTTCCCTTAATTGTGAATAACCCATACTCGCTCAAAGTATAACCTTTGCTCAATGCAATCTTTCTTAATTCAATATTATGCTCCTTGTTCCCTGTAAAATACTGCAGAGCACTTCCAAACTCATTCTCTTTTAAAACACGCACATCAACCTGTAATCCATTATTTAATCTAACAATGCTTTTTGTTGCGCCATGTGCTAATACATCTGAAACATCATCCATCTTTACAAAATGCTCCATAACTTGCTTCGGATTTAAAGCACTTACAAGAATATCAATATCTCCAATACTTTCTTTCATCCTGCGATACGAGCCTGCAATCTCGACCTTTTTCACACCTTTAATCCTCAAAAGTTTTTTCTTTATGTCATCTGCAATTGGAATAATATAACCAAGCAAAAATCTTTTATGTCCCTGTTTGGCAAATTCTATGCCTTTTAAGATATCTTCTTCAACCTTTGCTCCTAATCCTTTTATCTTCTGTATCTTATGCTCTTTTGCAGCTTTTTCAAGCTCACGGAGATTTTTTATCTTTAATTTCTGATAAAGAAGTTTTATTCTCTTTGGCCCCATTCCATGAACATGCCTAAGCTCATCAACATTCATTGGCATCTGTTTCTTCAAATCCTCATAATATTTTAGTTTTCCTGTTTCAATTAGCTCTTTTATTTTCAAAGCAATATGCTCGCCAACACCTGGAATTTTCTCAAGCTCTTTCACTCCGCCTTTTTTATATAAATCAACAATATCCTCTGATATGCTTTCAATAGATTGTGCAGCTCTCTGATATGCCCTTGGCTTGAACTCAACCCCTTTTATCTCAAGCATTTCTGCAATTTCATAAAGAATTTTTGCGATTTCTAGGTTTTTCATTTTAAATTTTTAGAGAGATTTTTAGTTGTGAGAATAGTATTCTTGAGTTCCTTATATTTCAAATGCTTATGTTTTCTGCCTCTTTCTTCATCTTTTAAAGCTATTTTGAAACAATCCTTGAGTTCTTTTTCTGTTATCATGAGTTTAAACTCCTGATAAAATTAATAAATTTTTCCTGTCCAAATAATATAATTCCCTGTCTTATTGCATCTATAAATGCTTTGTTTGGTTTTTTTAATTCTTCTTTAAATTCTTTTTGAGTTAGATTAATAGAATGAATTTTCTTAGATTGAGTTTTTTGTATTTTAATAATTATATTGTTTATTTCATTAAGATTTCTTTTGTTAGCCATATCTAAAATATCTATATCTTTTGCTTCTTTAGGTGAATTGAGAATGCTGCCATATAAAATCAGAAAATCTACTTGTGCTTCTAAATTAGAAAAATTAAATTGCCATTTTTTATATTTTAAAGATTCTTGAGCAAGATAAAGTACTAGAGTTTTTTTTGTGATAATATTATTCCAATTGAGTTTTATAGTGTATATACTAGTCCTGCTATTTCCAATTTGGTCAAGCATTATTAATTCATCTTTTTCGAGTTTTTTTAGGGTTTTCCACGCTCCAACCCTAGTAATGTGCAATTCTTTTGCAAGTGATGTAACAGTGTGGCTACTGGATAAATCTTTTAATAAGATTAACATTATTTTTTGTGCTAGATTATTTTCTGTTAACATTTTGTTAATAGTTATAAACAATTAGTTAATAGTATATTTAAATGTTTTGGTTGCGGTTTTTCATTTCAATTCCTCATTTTATATGCTCTTTAAAGTCTCTGGCTAATGCATTAAATCGCATTTCCAGTCTAATTAATCTATCACTTATAGACCATATCTTTAATAACAAAGTAAAAATCAGAGTTATTATAGCAATGAATTCTGTTGGACTATTCCCAAATATAGCCCATAATACTAAAATTATACTAAGTAAAAGAAATATCCAAAAAAGAATATCTCTAATGTCCATCTTCATTTGAAAGCCCTGCCTGATAAAAATAAGTATAGTATAATTATTAAAAATATTATAATAGCAATCCAAAAAAGAATATTCTCCCAGTTTATTCCCTTTTTCATAGCATCTATTAAGATTTATATATTAAATATCTTTCCTAATGACATTAAGGAATCTAGAAATTTCTTAGTAGATGGTCTAAGAATATATAAAGGAAAGTACATCAGAAAACCTTGGTTGTCTGATGAACCCGTCAGCTAATGGAAAGGCTAATCGGCTTCGGACCGGTCAATGGGGGTTCAATTCCCTCCGGGTTCATAGCCCATTCCATGCCCATTACGCATAGGGCGTCGCGAGGCATAGAGGACGGGCATCGGAAACACAGAGAACTGGCCCACTGCGTAGGGCATTGCAGTTGAATAGAACTATAAAAAATGGTGAAAAAAAGAGGAAACTTGTTTGGAGCAATAGCAATACTTGCAGGAACAGCAATAGGAGCTGGTTATTTAGGAATTCCTTATGTTGTTGCACAATCAGGATTTGCAATTGGTTTATTCCATCTTGTATTAATTGGGATTATTATTCTTTTAATTAATTTATATTACGGTGAAATCATACTTAGATCAAAAGAAGACCACCATCTTCCAGGAGATGCTGAAAAATATCTTGGTAGAAGCGGAAAATTAATTGTTTTTATCGGAGTATTATTTATAAATTATTCTGCACTTATAGCATATCTTATAGGAGAGGGTGAAAGCATAAGCAATCTTTTTTTCAATACATCTGAATATTCATTGCATATAGGCATTTTATTCTGGATAATTATGACTGCATTATCATATGGTGGATTAAAAAGAGTCAAAAAAGTTGAGATATTTGGCGTAAGTATCATGGCTCTGATATCTATGGTCTTGGTGCTATCTCTCTTAAAAAATATAAAAATTGAAAATTTAACAACATTTCATTTTAATAATACCCTGATACCAATGGGAGTTATAATATTTGCATATCTCGCATTTTCAGACTTAAAAGAATCTTCTCTTGTCTTAAAAAATAATAAACTCTATAAAAAAACAATAATTATAGGAACAATTATTCCGTTTATACTATATAGTTTTTTAACATTGTCTGTTGTAGGTTCTTTAGGAATAGATGTTCCAGAAATCTTTACTCTTGGTTTGAATAAATTCTTCATTTCACTCGGAATTATAACAATGTTCACTTCTTTTGCAGCATTAAATACAGCATTTATTGATATGTATAATTTTGATTTCAAAATCTCTAAAAATAAAGCTCTTTTTCTAATAAATATAACTGTCTTGATCTTTTTTATTGTTATCAAACTATTTAATCTTGTAACATTTATTAATATTATCGGAATCGCAGGAGCTATTTCAGGAGGGATTCTTGCATTTATAATCCTTTTAATAAACAAAAAAGCAAAGCAGGAAAGTGAAAGAAAACCAGAATATTCAATCCCGATAAACTGGTTCATAATTGCAGTTATTTCAATAATATTCGTGCTTGCTGTTGTAATGGAAATAATTACATTGTTGAGATAAAAATCATTTAATCATTTTTACAGGGATTTTCATATCTTTTTCTATAAATTAATCCGAACGCAAAACAAATTGGAATATTGACATAAACCTGCCATATAGAAGAATCAAAAGCTTCTGGGGTTCCGCCAAATTTATGGATAGAATAAGTAATAGCAAAAGCTTGAAATGTTGGAACTAAAGTTGAAGCAGCAATTGCTATTGATTTAGATTTTATTTTAGTAGCTAACTTCTCGCAAGTCTTTACATTAAATCCTCCAATAAAAAGATTATAAAGAAATTGTTTACCAAATGCTCCTGCAGCTGGAATAAATCCGTGCTCTCTATTAATATAGTAAACTACACTTCCACCAATCAGTCCTGCAATAGAACCAATTTTATAATTTACATAGTTCTTACTCCATGTATACAATTTTTCTACTATATTTTCATCTGAAACCTTATCTTCAAGATTTTTCATTTTAGTTTCAGAATTAGCTCCAAATTTCCATATATCACCTTATTTTCAAAAGAAAAATCTAATTTTGCTATGTAAAAATCCTTACACTTTCTTAGCTTAATTAATTCAATTTGTCCATTAATATTAGTTTCTCTGGGATTAATAACTCTTCTAAATTTATAATTTGAGCTTACAATAAACATATTTTCATTTCGTAAAGAAAGAAATTCTTCTAAGTTTATATTATTCCATATTCCTTCTTTAACACCATGCGCAAAAAATACATAACATAACTGATTAAGGCAGATACACGCTTCTGTATTTGTAAAATGCCCAATATTTTCATTTAAATATTCAGCATAAGGAACAAGAAATGTTCCTCTTGCTCTTGGAAATTCAATTTCAGCTGATCTCAAATATCTATATACTGGCTTGTATATATCTAGTAACTTTCTAACAAATTTTTGAGATAATTTTACCATTAAAAAATCGTTCTAGAAGGAAATATAAATTTTCTAGCGATATATATCGTGTATTTAAGCTATTGTTAGCTATTGCTCAAAGAAATAAGGCATAAGTTTTTCCTCGGCTTTTCTCAAATGAACTTGAAAAGTTGAAAAACTTAAACCAGCAAGTTTTGCAAGCTGTTTTAGATCAATTTTTCTAGGTGAACGATAGTAACCATTTTTTATTGCTAATTGCATAGCATGTTTTTGCTTATTAGTCAATTCAGGATGAATCTTCATAACAGAGATAGAATTAAGTTTCCGTTGCTGTATAGAGATTAATTCGCCATTCAATTTTTTTTCTAAGACATTAACCACCTTTAGTAAAGGAATTTTATCAAAACATCCTACTGTAATTATCTCATAACCTTGATCAGATATAAGTGCTGGAGCAACATAAATTATGTCCTTATTATATATTGTGCTGTGTTGTATAACTCTCGATTTATAACATAGCATTAGCTATTATTTAACAATCAAGTAACTCCTTGAAGAAGATTATAAGCCCAATATTTTACTTTTGCTTCATGGTACATGTTTCTTTTCTTTGTTGCAGATACAGA
>JACPGZ010000050.1 GCA_016188895.1 Candidatus Pacearchaeota archaeon | reverse complement strand
GGTAATCTATGACATGCTCTCTTCAATCAGGATGAAGCACGGAAAAATAAAACCAACTCATCTTCTTTACAAATCCAATCTATCCTATAAAATGATGCAGGAATATCTTGCAGACCTTAAAAAGGCAGGGCTTATTAAGGAGGTATCTGAAGGAGAAAATAAGTATTTTATGCTGACTGACAAGGGAAATACTTTTCTGGAAGAATACCATAAGATAAAGGAGTTTACTGATTCCTTCGGGCTGTGATAAGCAAGTTTAAAAACATCCATAATTTTATTTTTCTACCCCCTATAGCTCAGCGGTAGAGCGTCCGGCTGTAGTCTAAGACTAGGATGGATTTTCCATACTGGAAATAGGATGAAATCTGATAAGCCGATGTTAGAACCCGGAAGATCCCCGGTTCGATCCCGGGTGGGGGGACTTTTATAATATGGAAGCAAAAGACATTGGAATTGGAATGATTTCAGGAATAGTCAGCGGACTGCTTGTTTATTGGCTGACGAGCTTTACTCATTATTTTTACTTTGCAGTTTATGATATTCTTGTTCTTTTTCTGTTATTAGTTATTTTTGTGATTGTTATGTATTTTGTAGTTTTGAGAAAAGAGTTTATCGTGCCCGCATGATTATACTTTTAGTGTTAAAACCTTTGAGATGCCGTCCTGCATGCTGACTCCATAAAGAAGCGAGGATTCTGTGATTATTGCATCATTGTGGGATACTATGATATATTGCCCTGATTTCATGTATTTTTTCATCAAGCCTGCAAGCTTTTCAGAGTTTCTCTTGTCAAGTGCTGCATCAATCTCATCAAATAGGTAAAAGTGGTATGGTTTGTATTCCTGAACGGCAAAAATCAATGATAATGCAACAAGTGTTTTTTCGCCTCCTGACAAAGAATGCACATCAAAATATTTTCCCTTGCCGACTTTTATTGTTATATTCAGCGCGCCTGCAAACGGATCTTCCTTATTCTCAAGTTCAAGAAAGGCAGCACCTTTTGTGCTTAACTGCATGAAATTTCTTGAAAATATTTCGTTTAGGTCATCAAGTGTTCTGACGAAAACTTTCTTCTTCTTCTTGTCTATTTCCTCAATAATTGAGAGAACATGAACTTTTTCCTGCTCAAGTTTTTCTACTTTTTCCTTTACATCCTCATATTCCTGTTTTACTGCATCATAAACCTCCAGGGCGCGCATGTTTACAGGACCGATGCCGCCAAGAGCTTCTTTTGTTCTTGATAATTTTTCTTCAATTGCCTCTTTGCCCAATTTTAACAACTCTATACCTTCAAATTCGGAAAATTCTATTTTTAAGGAACTAAGCTCTGCATCTGTCCTGGCTTTATTTATCTTTTGTTCGTTAATTACATTTTCAATTGCTCTTAACTCATGCTGCAAATGAAGGAACTTGGTGTTTTTTTCATGAATCTGCTTTTGAATAGAGTTTCTCTTGTCAAATAGTTTCTGGAATTTTTCAGTCAGCTTTTTATCCTCTGCCTCTTTTATAATAAGTTGCCTTGCATTGCTTTTTATTTCCTCTAGCATATCATTTATTTCGCCGTCAAGAACCTGCTCGTCTTTTAAGCTTCTTTTTATTATGTTCTTGATATTTTCAAGCTCTCTTTCTTTATACATTAATGTTGTGTCTATATTGCCCTCGCTCATTGCAGAAATCTCTTCCAGCTCAAGGATTGTGCGGTCATATTTTTCTTCAATTATATCAAATTCTTGAATATCTCTTTCATTTCTTACTCGTTTTTTCTTCAATTCTTCTATAGCATTTTCCAATTCCTTTTCATCAACCATTAATTTTTTAAGATAGGTTTTCTTTTCTTCAATTGACCTTAAATTCAGCAAGTCATGCTCCTTTTTTTCCAGATTTTCTCTTAACTCAAGGATGTCCCGCTCTATTTTTCCCTTTTTCCTCTCTATTTCTACAAAAGAATTATTTATCAGGGCAATTTTATTTTTTGATTCTATAATTTTTTTATCTGCATCTGATTTCACATGAGCAATATGCTTTTCAGTAATCTTGCTATGGCATAAAGGGCATATATCAATTTCTGAAACATGCTGTCTTATTTTTTCAAGCCTGCGAATTTCTGCATTATGGACAGAGCTCTCCTTTTCAAAATTTGTCTTTTCTTGATTCAGAAGGTTTAAATTTTGGGCGTATTCCCTATATTTTTCATTAAGCACAGATATTTTAGCCTTGCATGATTCTAAGCTGCTTTCTGACAATTCACGCGATATTTCCTCAATCTGCCGCACAATATGCGCTGACTCGTTTTTTATTCTATCCTTTTGCTTGAGCTTTTCTTTTATTCTCTCCTTTAAAGCTGAAATTTCTGCCTGCAGTTCGTACATTCTTTTTCTTGTTTCTTCTATCTTTGAAAATTCTTCTTTTTTTCTTCTTAGTTCCTGCTGTTTTTTCGCCAGAATCGGAGATTTCTTTTTGAGCTCTTCTATTTCTTTTTCACTTATTTCAATGTTTTTTTCAAGTTCATTTCTTCTCCTTTTTATCTCGTCAATTCTGTTTGCAAGATTTTCCTTTCTTACTTCAAGGGCTGCGAGATTTGATTTAAGCTGTGTAATCTCTTCATGCAGGGTTTCCTGCTCTATTCCCGATGAGCTTTGTATATGCGCGGAAATGTCATTTATCTCTGTTTCAAGAAAATTTATATCTTTTTGTTCAAGTTCCATGGATTCTTTCTTCCTTGACCTCGAAATTTCATTTTTTTCTATCAGCACATTTTCTTTTTCATTTTCTTTTTCCTTGAGCTCAATGTTTTTATGAATCAAAGTCGCTTTGCATCTCTTGATTATCATTTCTGCATTCTTGAATTTCAATGCCTGCTGTCTTTCTTTGTCTAGATTATTTAAGTAAGTGGTCCTTTCCCGCAGTATAGCGTTAATCTCTTTCAGCTTTTCATCTGTTTTTTCAAGCTCTTTCAATGATTTGCCTTTTCTTGCTTCATATACTGAAATGCCGGCTACATCTTCAATAATCTTGCGCCTGTCTTCTCCGCCCATTTTTACAAGGTCCATGATTTCTCCCTGAAGTATGATGTTGAATCCGTGAGGGTCAATCCCTGCTGTTGCAAGCAATTCTAAAATCTCATACCTTGTTTTTGTCTCATTATTTATCTTGTAAGTGCTTTCCCCGTTTGATTTTACAATCCGCTCTATTGCAACCTCTTTCTGCTCAATTGGAAATCCCCTGTCTTCATTATCAAAAATTAATTTTACACTCGCCTTGTCTGCGGGCTTTCTGGTTTTTGTGCCAGAGAATATTAAGCTAGATGATTTTTCAGCGCGTATGCTTTTCATGCTTAACCTTCCGAGGACAAAACAAATGCTGTCTACGATATTTGATTTTCCGGCTCCATTTGCGCCAACCACTATGTTCATTTCCTTGCTGAATGGAATCTCTGTCTTAGATGCAAAGCTCTTGAAATTGTCACAAACCAGTTTTTTTATATGTGGCATACTAAAATAGAATTATTGAATATTTTAAAGCTATTGGGTATGACACTTATTGAAATATATTTAAACTCCGGCAATGTTATTGCCTTATGAACGTGAAAATTCTTGGCTTTCTGCTTTTAATAATTACATTTCTTTTACTTGGCTATCTTGTTTCATACACAGGCGAGGTTATTGAGGAGAGAAAAGAAGCCCGTGTTGTCAGGGTTATTGACGGCGATACAATTGAAGTTAATATTTCAGGCACTTTAGAGAAAGTAAGATTGCTTGATGTTAACACGCCTGAAAAAGGAGAATTTTACTATAAAGAGGCATCTGATTTTTTGAACAGCACGTTAAATGAAGGGATGGTTTATATTGAAGGAAATGAGAGAGACAGATATGGAAGATTGCTGGGGTATGTTTTTTACAATGGCAAGATGATTAATGAGCAAATAATTGAAAATGGATACGGGCATTTTTACTCTTATCAGGATAGCAGATATACAGATGAGCTGAAAGAAGCTGAAGAATATGCGCGGGATAATAAAATAGGAATTTGGCAGAAAAGCAGTAATATATGCAGTGAATGCATTATTCTTGCGGATTTTGACAGCGGAAAGGGCAGAGATGACTGCGAGGCAGGAACAGAATATGCTGTTTTTTATAATAAATGCGCGCAGGGCTGCAGTTTAGATGGTTGGAACGTGAAAGACAGAGCAACGCATATTTATAGGTTTAAAAATGCTGTGATTGATAAAGATAAAAAATTAATTCTATATAACGGCATTGGCAATGATAATGGTACAACATTATACTGGCAGAATAAGGGATGCGCGAGCTTATGGAATGATGCAGGAGACGCTTTATTCCTGCGGGATAAAGAAGGAAAACTTGTTTTGTATTATAATTATTGAGGATAAGTTTTATATATGCTTCTAATTTATTATATTAAAAAAAGAGAACATGAAATATTTAGTTGTTATTTTGTCTATAATATTGTCAGCTGTTTTTGTTAGCTCGCAAGCTGAGATAACAATAAATTCTCCCTTAAGTACGACAACAAGGCCTGTGATATTCAGTGTTACATTAAATGAAGATGGAAATGCATGCAATTACACACTTACCAATGGAGTAACAAATTATACAATGTCAAAAGAAGATGGAACATTTGAGGCAATTAATTACACTATTGCAGATGGAATATATAATGTAATATTCTTCTGCAATGATATATTTGGAAATCCAATTACAAATAGCATGAATTTTATAGTTTCTCAGCATTTTACTATAAATGTAGATGCTTCGATTTCAGCAGTTGCAGGCGAAGGCGCGAAGTATAACGATGAACCAGCTACCACAGACAATTCAAATAATAACAATAACTATGTTGCAAGCGGAAGTGTTAATGGCGTTGCGATTAGGTTGCTTCATCCTCCTAATAAGGGGGTGATTATCACGTCCAATGTTGTTTTGTTCCAGTTTTCCGTTGATTCAAGAAATGTTGAAACCTGCGACATGGAAGTGCACAAAGATGAAATATTAATTCAAAGCAAGGGTTTTATTGAGCCATTTGGGACGCATGACACAATTTATACCTTGGATAATGGAAATTATTCATGGAGCTTGAAATGCACTGGCAAGAACATTACGAATGCTTATAAAAGAACATTTTCAGTAGATGTATCCGAAGATTTATCATTCAGTAATTTGTCTTATGAAGCCAGCTTAATCAGGGAAATAAATAATGCAGTTGATAATGTTTTGAATAATCCAGAAGATTCTTACAAAATAATAAATGGAGATATGGAAAATTACAAAAAACGCATTTCAGAGATAGAGACAGAATTATCTGCGCTTAACCTGTTTGATTTCAGCCAGAGTGCCAGAAGAACAGAGCTTATAGAGGAATTG
>JACPGZ010000005.1 GCA_016188895.1 Candidatus Pacearchaeota archaeon | reverse complement strand
TTATAAATCTTTCTATTGTTCTTAACAAAATTGTTAATAATAACCATATAAAATATAAGAGAATCAAATCTTTTCTATTTCACAAACTCAACATTATCAAACTTTTTGAAATCTTCATCTCCGGTTAAGAATTCAATATTATTTTTTAGAGCTATAATATAGCCCAAAGCATCGGTATAAGAGATATTTAATTTTTTATGTTCTAATTTAAATTTTGAGGCATCAAAAATATAATCATCATCTATATCTATTATAAATTCATAAAATTGGAAATAATATTTTTTCGCTATTTCTTCATTATAATCTCTTAAGAGAATATAAAGTAATTCATATAAATTAAAGATGCTAGTAGAGAATTCTGAGGTTAATATGTGTTTATAATTAGGATTCCCTTTTATTATTTCAACTATGGCGTATGTATCTAAGAAATATTTCATTTATTTTCCCCATTCTTTTCTTAACTCTTCTTTCATTTTTTGACTATCAATTTTCCAGTCTTTTAGTGACCCAAAAATTTCTTTAATCTTGTCTTTTTTCTTTATATCAATAATAACCTCTTCTCCTTCTTTCAAATTTTTCTCAATAATAGCTCTGTTAGGTATAACTATTCCTATAGAATTTCCCCATTTTTTCAATTTAGTTCCGATTATCATATAATTATACATAATGTATAATTTATAAACCTTTCTATTAAATCTATCATTGTTCTATCAACTCATAATAACCTTTTTCACAGTTGCGTCGAATCTCGGCTTTATTGCATCTAGAAGTTCATGCATGATTTTATTAAAGCTTCGCTGCAACTTTGCAAGAACCCATTTTTTTGCCTTATCATCGCTCATTTCATAGCTTTCTTCTGCAAACTGCAGTAGTGAATCAGGATTTTCTATATGAGCGAGCGCGTCTGCTGTTGCTAGAATTTCTGCCTCAATTGTTTTTCTTTTTATGTTTCGGGAACCTCTGTGGCTTAAAATGCAGTGCTGTATGTTTCTTATTTTATCGTCTGGAAAATTAATTCTTCTTAAAATCTGGGATGCTATCTCTGCGCTGTGAATATGGTGCTGATTGTAATACTCTGGATTTAATATTCCTGCGTAATCATGGAACAATGCAGCTATCTCGCAAACATCCTCGTCTGCATTAAACTTTCTTGCTAATGCTTTTGCATATTTTATAACATGCACTACATGATTTCTCCAGATTCCTGGAAATGAGTGCGAATTGTTGCATATGTTCTCTACATGAAGATAAAGATACATAATCACCTCCCTTGAAATTTTATCGTATCTTTTTTGAATTGCTTTCATTTTAGGAAAATTATGAAAATTGCCTGCCTGAAAAATTAAAAATAGGCAGACAATTTTCGGGTTTAGATTCTAAAAGGAGGTCGTGTTGACTAAGGGAACTTTCTCTTAAATCATCAGAATTTATAGCCTTGTTGATAGATTGAAGAGATATTGTTTCTATAATCTTTTCAGCTGCTTTTTTAGCCAGCTTTCCATATTTTGTTCCTATAACATAATCATTAATTTTTTCACAGGAAAAATAATACCTAAGAAGGTTTATCAATCTTAAAGGCATGAGAATCCTAATTTCTTTTATTTTTATCTCCCCATTTATGAGGTCTATATCTGAATATTTCAGATTTAGTACATTATTTAAAGAAAGCCCGCATCCATAAATTAATTCTATTAATATCCTGTGCTTTATCTTTTTTGTATATCTTAAAATGCTATGAATTTCTTCCTCTGATAATAAGAATTTATTCTTTGGAACATCTCCTTCAATAATCATCCCATTTATGAGATTATTTCCCTCTCTTTTGTTTTTCATACCTAATATAAGTCTTTGATTTATAAATGCTTTATGATAGTGCCTGAAAAGTGCGAAAAGTGAAAAGTGCGGATTAAAACATAAGATATTTATAGTATTTTAACAATTATTTGGGTATGAAAAAAACACTAAAAATAGGATTATTAGGATTATTGACTAGTTTTGGGGTCGGGTTTTCGGGGTGCGATTATAAAGGTATTGAAGAAAAAATAGAAGCTCCACAAGCCTCTGTTGTAAAGAAAGAAAATAGAAAAAGCAAGATAGCATTTGTTTCTCAAAGAGATGGAAATCATGAAATATATACTATGAATCCCGACGGCACTGAGCAAAGAAGATTGACAAATAATAATGCTGAGGATATGTATCCTTCATGGTCGCCTGACGGAAAGAAGATTGTGTTTGAATCGGACAGAGATGGCAATTACGAAATATATATAATGAACTCTGACGGAAGTGAGCAGGCAGATTTAACTAACAATAAAGATTGGGACTGGATGCCATCATGGTCGCCATTTCTTAACAATCCTATAGATTAATTACATAAACAATTTTGTAACAAGCTTTAAATATATTGAATAATATAGTTAATTTATAAAATGAGGCAAATATGAAAGATTATGTATATTTTCTTTTAGGCATTTTATTAATAAATAGCGTGTTGGTAAGCTCCCAGCCCACAAAAATTGACATTTCTGTTGATGCCATATCTATAAAGCCTGAAGGAAACATTACGTTCAGAGTGATGCTCTATGATCAGTCAAATAATCTTGTTCAAGATGATGTTAGTGTAAAAATATCTGATCCTATTAGAAACATATTTTTTGAAAAATTAGTAAGAACAGGAGAAAATATAGTTTTTCCAATTGGAGTGAATTTCACAGTTGGCTATTGGAGTATAGAGGCAAGTTCAAATAATATTTATACCAAAACATTGTTCTTTGTTGAGAAAAAAGAGGAAGCAGATTTTAATATCATAAATGATAAATTGATTGTTAAAAATATTGGAAATGTTCCATACCAGAAAACTCTTCAAATATCTATAGGAGATAATGATGAGCTCAGGCAGATGAATATAGATGTTGGCGGATTTGTTGAATTTAGATTGCTGGCTCCAGAGGGATTGTATAGAGTAAGAGTGACGGATGGGGACAAAACACTTGCAATAGACAATGTGGCCCTTACAGGAAATATTGTTGGTGTTGTGGGACTGAGTGGAAGGAAAAATATCCTTGCAGCTTATCCTTTGGTTTGGCTTTTCCTTGTCATAGTTATTGGAATGTTTATCCTTATACTTATAGAGCGCATTTTCAAAAGAGGCATGGTAGTTAAAACAATTGCAAGAAAACATGCAGAGAGCAGTTTTAAGCCAACGACAATGAAGAAAAAATCAGATGTGGTAAAACTCGGGAGAGCGACTGAAGCTGAACACGCCATATCTCTGCGCGGAACAAGGCAGGAAGCGGCATTAATTGCTGTCAATGTCAAGAATATTAATGACGTCAAAAATTCCCTTATTTTAGATGATATTGAGCGCACCCTTAAGCCTGTTGCAGAAAACAAAGGACTTGTATATAAAACAGGAGGATATGTTATAGGAATCTTCACTCCTCAGACAACAAAAACATTCAAAAATGCAGACACAGCTATAAAGGTTGCAGAATCTATCTTGGATGGATTAATGAAATACAATCAGACACATTCATTTAAAACAAATGTCGGAATCGGCGTTCATACAGGAGAGATAATTGTTGATGATAAAGGTAAATTTACTTCTTTGGGGAATACACTGGCGCTTGCCAAAAAATTGGCAGACATCTCAAACCAAGAAATTGCACTATCAAAAGAGGTTAGGGCAAAGATTGGAAGTGAATACAGGATAGAAAGAAAATCTGAACAAGGCTTTAATTTTTATACATTGTCAAGAATTTATAACAGAAGCGAACATGATAAATTCCTGCAGGGCTTTTTGAAGAGGAATTTTGAATAAAAATAAGGGAAACATAATTTAATAAAAAATCCACCTCTTTTAGCGCGCTATGAAGATAAAGGAATGACTTACTTATATATATTAAGTTGATGCAAAATATATTATGATTCTGGTATTATTGAACATATCTTATGAATATTGTCTCTTTCTGATATTTCACATGCACAATCTGATGCGCCCGCTAGTTATCCTCTGTTAATGCATCAAACTCTTTTTTCTTATTTTCGAACCACTCTTCCATGGCATCGGGTTTTTTCATGAGTTCCTTCATTTCATTCATCGCTTTAAGATGCTTCTTATTACCCTTTTGAAACATCTCCATACCATGCTTTTTACTCATTTCTGCCATTTCCTCAAAAGTGTTTGCATGGAATTCTTTATTGCAAGTTCCACCGAGTTGTTTACAAGTCATTGTTTTCATAATTTATCACCTGTTTCACTTAACAAATACAGATTAACTGTTGATATATAAAACTATCTTAATTTGGCATTTGGGAAAAATTTAAAAATTATTAATTAATCCTCAGGCACAAGCGCAACATAGCTATAATCCTTTATTTTTGAGAATTCTTTTACATCATTCAGCTTGACAGCCTTTATCTTATGCTCAAAGTCATAGTAATGAGATGCATCTCCGCATAATTCCTCCATAATAAATTTCAGCGCAGTATTTCTGCTGTCTTCTTCCTCAACCTCATAACTTCCTATAAGCTGCTGCTTTGCATCAATTAATTCTTTTTCAGACAAATTTGTCATTTTCTGGATTTCTTCCAGTATCAAATTTTTTACAATCTCTTCCTTTCCTTTTTCAGTTCCCACATAAAAATCAATTGTTCCGAAATTAATGCCTGCATCAAGATATGCCTTTACTGCATAAGCAAGCCCTCTTTTCTCTCTTATCTCCCTAAACAAGCGAGAGCTTAATCCTTCGCCCAAAATTGCGGCAAAAAGTTGAGCTGAATATCTCTTCTTATCAACAAGTGTTGGGGCTGGGATTGATATAACGATGTTGGATTGCTGTATATTGTTCCTCTTCTCTGTAACTTTTTCAGATACTCTTTTCACAACAATATTATTTTTAATTTTTCCCTTTTTCACAGGAATTTTTTTTATAAGTTCAATAATTTCATTAAAAGAATTGTTCCCAACAATGCATAAAATTGTATTAGATGCGACATAATTTTTCTTGTGAAATTCAAGAAGATGCTCTTGCTTCATATTGCTTAGTGTTTCAACACTGCCGATTCCGTGCAGTCCGAACGGCGCTTTGTAAGAAAGCTCTTTTATCCTGTCCAGAACATATCTTTTTGGGTCATCATGGTACATTTTTATTTCTTCAATAATCACTTTGCGCTCTTTTTCAAGCTCTTCTTTTTTCATCAGCGGATTAAAGAAAATGTCTGACAAAACATCAACTCCAAGTTTTAGATGCCTTGACGGAAGCTTTACATGAAACACTGTAATCTCGTCAGATGTGAATGCATTTAGTTCGCCTCCGACTTTCTCAAGTTCTGATGATATCTGCTCCGCAGTTCTCTTTTCAGTTCCTTTAAAAGCCATGTGCTCAATGAAATGCGAAATTCCTTTTATTTTAGCATGCTCAAATCCATACCCGATTTTTGTTGCAAGAGCTATTGTTGTGACGGGAATGTCTCTTTTTTCATGCAATACAATCATGCCATTATTCAATATTTTTCTGGTAAACAAGGGCTTCATAGAATTAATTAAAAAAATCATATTAATAAATATTGTGATAAAGGATTTGTCACATCATATAAAAAGAAATAATCACATCCCGCAAAATTTCTCAATAATCTGCTGGTTCATCACCTCTGGGTGGAACATCACTCCCCAGATTTTCCTTTTTTCATGGCCTATCATTTGAATACATCTTTTTGACTCACCATAAACCTTGAAGCTTGGAGGGCATGATACATTTAGTTTATGAAGTACATAAACATATTCGCTTTCTTTCAAATTAAATGGGTTGTTCCTGAAAAATGCCTCTGTTTTTCCAATTTCCAGCTCATTATCCAGCTTGCTGCCGCCAAATATTAAGGATATTATCTGCATTCCAGCGCAGATGCCAAGTACTTTTTTGTCATAATATAAAAGCCACTCAAATTTATCCAAATTCTCCAAATAACTATCATCTTTTAATGCTGTCCCGCAGATAATAATTCCATTTGAGTTATAAATATCTTCCTGCTCTATGTCAAGATAATGAACTATCTTTACATCATTATGTTTTTTTACAAGCTCAACTACTGGAGCAAAGAATTCTGCTGAATGCAATTCTTCATTACATAAATCTATTACAATCATCATTTCTCTGTTCTCTTTAGTTTTTTTATGTCATATATGCAATTATCTTGGTTTTCTATGATTGCGACATCCTCTATTTCAAGAGTATAATTAAATAAAGGCGAGTTTAACACAAAACTTTCCATCTCCCCACCCTCTCCTGCTACATTAATCTTATATTTTTGTTTTATTTTTTTAATATCTGTAATAAAACTATCATCAATAACTCTGCCCAGCCATGTTCTGTCAAGCCCCATTCCAGCTATCTTTGTTATTATAACCTTGTAGTTTTTTTCTAAAAGCTCTTTCAGAATTGATTCTTGGTCAGCCAGCCATAATGGATTGAAGCAAAACAATCTAAGCTCATGGCATATTCTCTGAATTCTTGATGCCTGATACACGCTATGAATTGCACCTGTCACAATTCCATGAATATTGTATTCTTCTTTTGCTCTTTTAATCAATTGCTTCAAATCCTCAAGCTCGTCCTCCTTATTGCCTTCTGTTTCATGCATGATAAGTGAAATATGCATTGATTCTGCTTGTTTTTCAATAAAATCAATATTGGGTGTGTGGAACATCCAGCTGTCTGGATTTTTCGACTTCATAGACAAAAGGCATTTTATTGTATGCCCTGAATCATAAGCCCTGTTTAAAGCCAAAGATGAATCCTTGCCCCCTGAAAATAAAATTGCTAATTCCATGATTTCGGAAGAAAATAGGGATTTTTAAGCGTTGTTATCCGTGCTTTATTATGTCAGAAATTGAAAACCACATACTTCAGTATGTGGTCGTGAACAATCTTACTTTCAATTTCTGAGCATCCTAAAAACCCAACGAACAAAAACAAAAGGGTTTTTTTGATTTACCCAGTCTTTCCTAAATTGGCCTTATCACCCTTGTCCTGCCTGTATTGCTAAATTTTTCCTCAATGCTGATAAGACCTTTTTTGTTCAGCTTGTCAATAAGCCTGTAATATGAAGAATAGCTCATCTTGTCTTTTAATTTTTCAAACAATTCGCCAGATATGATGCCTTCTTGGGTTAACAAATTTAATATAATTAGTTCTTTCTCATCTTTTGTTTCTTTCCCGTCAATTTTGCTGAATTTTTTAAATGCTGAATCAAAATCGTCTGATTCAACTGCCTTTTCTGATTTATTTTCAGCTTCTATCACGCATGATTTTAGCAATTCTATCCCAAATCTTAAATCTTTTTTTAATGTTTCATTTGCTATTTTATCAATTATCTGCTTTGATATTACATTTTGGTATAGTCCGTAATCTGCTCTTTTTTTTAATATATTTATTATTTCCTCTTTTGTATATTTTGGGAAATTTATCTGATGAGGAGAAAATATAGAGAGTGTTTTTTCGTCAAGTGCAAATAATTCATTTGGCAGGCCCACAATCCAGACTCCTACTTTTGTATTATATATCTCGCATGCCCTAAGCAAATCATAGATTACTTTGTTTATCTCCTCCAGATAGACTGCGTCATCAAGAGCTATTATCAGTGTTTTCTTGCTTGATTTCAGCTTTTTCATTATATTATCATAAACATCTTTTAAAGGAAATCCAGATGATGGGGGAGTGTGGCCGAGAACTTTTTTATGAATCTGGGAAAATAATGAAAAAATATTGTGAGAAATACTGCAGTTTATATGGCAAAAAATAATGTTCGATGATTCTTTTTCAGCCTCATTAAATACTATTTTTACAGATGTTGTCTTGCCTGTTGCTGTTTCTCCTATTATCTTGCAGTTTATTGGCTTCATATTATTGAATGCTGGTTTTATACAGTCTGCCATTGCTTGGAGTTGTCCACCTCTATGCTCAAAACTCTCTGGAATATATGCAAAATCAAATACCTCTGGATTTTTGAATAGCGTTTGATTGTGCCATAGAATATCCGCCATATTCTAGTAAAACAGCGCTGGTATAAAATCTTTTGTATAGAACTATAATAACCTAAAGAAATATCTAACAAATCTATTATCTCCGATATTTATTGCACTGCCTGTAACCTGATTAGTTTCTGTTGAGCCTTCAGTTGTTCCTGAATCTGTGGTTGTGGTAGTTGTTGATTCAGTTGTCGGACAATCGCAGGTTTTCCTTTCTGAGTTAAAGAAAGATGAACTTCCATCAGCGCATTTATATTGACTGCAATCAAAAGCAGGTTCAGTTGATGGTTGTTGTTCAAATGAAACACATTCGCATGTGCTGCTTCCTGATTTACAGGTAGTATAGCTTCCAGCAGAACAAATTACATCCCTACAATCACATGATTGAGCAGGATATTGTGAGGTTTGCTCTCCTCCGCAATCCTGCGGACATGCATAAGGATTATTTCTTTCAAAATCATCACAAATCCCATCCGGACATTTTTGTTCGTTTGAATGCTGCGGATATTGCTGTTCATATTTTTCTTTCATTATTCTTTCACATGATTCAGGAGTATTTGCGCCTGCTTGCTCGCATTCAGGTGGAAAACCTCCACCAGGACCATAGCCTTGGCTTGGAAATCCGCCTTGCTGTGCTGCATTGTAAAACTCTTCTAAACACTTCAGCTTCTCTTCAACATTCTGTATCTCGCGGCAATTTCTTCCAAATGCGGGAGGTCTGCCAAACTCTCCAGGTCCTCTTGACCTCATAATCTCCTCGCATTTTCTTCCGTCTCTCGGGGATTCTCCTGTCAAGCCTGCATCAATACATTCTTGAGGGGCATTTAGCTTAAACATATATTTTCCACATTCTCTATGATCTTTTAGACCTGCTTCAATGCATTCCAAAGGTGCATTTTCTTCAAACATAATTCTTTCACATTGCTCTCTTGCTTCTCTTTCATTAGTGGGATCAATCTTACCTTCTTCTAGGGCTTTAACACATTCTTCTGGAGCGTGGGTTCTGAACATAACCTTCATGCATTTTTCCCGAGCATCTCTATCCCTGAAATCAATCCCTTCTTCCCTGCATTCAGGAGGCATATGATTTTCAAATTCAGCTTCTCCAAATTCCTCTTCAACACTTGCAAGAACATCTTGTAAATAATCTGGCAGAAGGTCTTCTATACCTTCTGTTTCCCTATCAACTTGCTCACAAGCATCTTCCTCTCCCTGTTTGCATTTTGCAGCTAATGGAGCAACAACTTTGCATTTATCAGCAAAAGCAGTTACACTGATTTCCTCGCAATGGCATGTATCAGGATACTTAAAACAACTGCTCATTGTTCTAAAAAATCTTTCAGCTTCTTGCTCTTGCTCTCTTGTCAACTTTTGGTCAAGTCTTCTCTGCCATCTAGGAGCATCTTCGCCTTCTTTTATTTTGCAAGTTTTTTCATATTGAACAGGGTCAAGCTTTGCCAAGGTCTCACATAATTGCTTTATTTGATGGGAAATCCTTGCAGCAGCTGCAATCTTTCCCTCTTTTTCAATAACATCTGTAAATTCATCTTTATCTTCTTCAGGGATATCATCCTCTATCTCAATTATTATTCTTTTAATTGCAACAGCCCCTCTTCTAGCTCTTTCCTGTCGCTCTGGGTCTATATCTTTTTCAACTTCATCAGCGCATTTTTTATATCTCTCTAGGGCCTTTTTTGCTTCTTCATATTTGCCTGCTTGAATCATTGCCTTTATTTCAGCAATCTTTTCCTCTCTATTATCTATACAATTTCCAAATTGGTCAAAGAACTTGTCAACAAAATAGAAAAAGTTATCAGGTGTTATGCCTGCACTGGTTTCCAGTTCTGCATCTTCAAATTCTACTTCATCTTCTTCAAGAACATCAGTTGTAGAAGTTGTATCATCCGATGGTGTATCAGATGTATCTTGTGCAAAAACTAGAACAGATATTATCATAATGGCTAATAAACATGTTATAACTATCTTTGTATTTACTCTACGACTCATTTCAGCCTCTTTTTCTTTTACACAAAGATAAAAGGGTATATAAATATTGCGAAACTGATTTTTTAATGTGGGATATTGACAAAGACAAGGATGTATTTAAAAAAATACTTGAAGAATATCTGCTTAAACCAAAGCCTGAAAATCCAAGGATATTAAATCTTGGTTGTGGCACTTGTTTAGAAACAAGTGTTTTAATTGATTTTTTTGGAGTTGGTTCTAGTATAACTGGAATTGATAGAGACAAAGAAAAAATAAATAGAGCAAAAAATTATCATATCTACGAGAATATTGATTTTATCGCAGGAGATATACAATACTTAACTGATTTTATTGCAGGCTATTTTGATATTATTATCGCAAGGCATCCTAATTTACAAGAAAGCAGATGGGATATTGTATTTAGCGAGGCATACAAGCTTCATAAAGAAGGCGGAATACTCATTGCAACATCATTTAGTGCTGTAGAAGGCAAACAAGTAATAAGACACATTAAAAATGCCGGATATAACATTCTCGCAAGCGAGGAAAATAAATTTGCTATCCCTATTACAAAATATTTAGGAAATAGAATAGCTAATGACGGGTATATTGTTATTGCACAAAAATAAAATAGTTTATATAGCACAATTCATTTATTTTATAATGAAATTAAAAAAGGTTATGGCGACAAAGATACAAGATTCTAGAAAAGAGGATACTATTCAAGTTATGATTAAAACTGAAAAAGACGAGTTTGTTGCGAGTGCTCCAAGTGGAAAAAGCAAGGGAAGATTTGAAGCTCCTTATTATGTGAGAAGCATAGGGCATGACATTAATGTCATTAATAAATATTTTAAGAATAAGAGGCAATTAAGGATTGACGAATTCAAAGGACTGAATATTATTGAACAATCTTTTGAAAAAAAGATTGGAGCTAATTCAATGATTGCGTTAGAGTCAGCTATTTTGAAAGCTGTTGCTTCTGATAATGGAAAAGAAGTATGGGAATTTCTTAATCCAAAAGCAAGAAAATTGCCGTATTTGGTTGGAAACTGCATTGGTGGCGGCCTCCATTCTGTGCCGCATATTCCTGTTTTTCAGGAATTTTTATGCATTCCTATTGCATCTGTTGCTGAATCAATTAACATTAATAAAAAAGTGCACGAGCATGCTGCTGAAATATTAAGAAAAAAAGACCATAAATTTACACATAAAACAAATGACGAAAATGCGTGGCAGACATTCCTTAATCATGATCAAGTTCTTGAGCTAATGCTTGAATTAAAGAGGTTTGTCATTGATAATTTTACAATAAGATTTAATATAGGAATTGACATTGCTGCGAGCTCTTTTTTTGGCAAAACATATAAGTATGAGAAATTCAGGCTAAAAAGAGAAGAGCAAATTGAATATATTTCTTCATTGCTCAATAAGAAAGGAATATTCTATGCAGAAGACCCTGTTCAGGAAAATGATTTTTCAGGATTTTCCAAGATTTTGAATAATCTGCACAATAAAAATCATCTTATTGTCGGGGATGATTTGACTGTTACAAATATTGACAGGCTAAATGAAGCTATTAAATTGAAAAGCATAAATGCAATAATAATCAAGCCGAATCAAAGCGGTTCGCTGATTGCAGTTAAAAATGTTGTGGATTTTGCAAGAAGAAAAGGAATAAAAACTGTGTTTTCGCACCGCTCTGGAGAAACCCATGATAACATACTTGCTGATCTCGCTGTTGCGTGGAGAGCTGATTTTTTTAAAGCTGGAATTTTCGGGAAAGAAAGAGAAGCGAAATTGAACAGACTAAAGGAGATTGAAACATTAATAAATAAGAAGACTTAAATTGGTCTTTAACTCATTAAAATGTTATATAAAAAGACATCTGAAGTAAATGAATTTTTTAGATTATTATGGAAAGAACACCAACAATTTAGCTGGGATTTATATGCTCTAGCGTTTAAAACACATGAAAGTTATGATGCTGAAAGGGCTTTGCAAATTGATATTTATGTTAGTTGTTTTTTAGCTTATCACAGATTAAAATCTATAGAAAAAATAAGATTAGATAATCCTAAACTTAATATCTCTTGGCTTGAAAAAATTCATTCCGATAGGCTTCGTTTAGATAATGACCTTTCTAGAAGATGTTTTATTTATTCAGAAAGTAGATATCAGCCAAAGGCGCTATATGATAATGTTTTAGTTATTGATGGAACTCCAACTATAATAAAATTCAAGTATAGAAATTTTCCAAGAGAAAAAAAAGAAAACAATGAATTAATTAGGAATCTTGTTATGACTGATATTGCTTATGGTATCATAGTAACAGAAGATATTATTAATGATATAAAAAATTCTAATCGTGCAAAAGCACTTCAAGAAAGAGGGGGAATTGTTTTAACCTTACCAATGGATAAAAGAGATTTAATAAAAGAAGTAAGAAAAATTTGTGGGTATCACGAATTTAGGATTTTAGAATAGAAGTGGCGAACCTTTTTAAATATCTTGTTCTTTCCAGAGCTACGGCTCCGTAGCTCAGTCCGGTTAGAGCACTGGCCTTTTAAGCCAGGTGTCGCGGGTTCAAATCCCGTCGGGGCCATTTACACTTGCATAAGGCATTGCAGCATCAGAAGCAAGGGAAAATTCTATGCGGATTAGGGTATGTTACTGAAGAACTTCTTAAGAGGAAAGCATTTACTCCAGAAATAGAGCATTCTTTTAATGACCTTTTAAAAAAATTGCCTGTTGGATACATAAATTTTGTTTATTTTGATAATTGGGGAAAACATGGAGTGAATCATAATGAAACTTATTGATAATCCACTTGCCATCTTCGTTCTTGCTTATGCTGGTTTCGATAATGGGCATATTTGTAATATAATGCAAACATTTATAAACTATCTTGCGTTGTAATTTATATGATACAAGAAATAAAAGATATACTTCTTTTGCAGAAGAGGGAATTGGAATCTAGACTTAGAGAAAACTATGTAGAGAGAGAAACCGAATTAAAATTGAATAATAATATAATAAAGGTAATTGTAGGCCCGAGGAGAGCAGGAAAATCATTTTTTGCTATTCACTTCTTAAATAAACGAGGAGAATTTGGATATGTTAACTTTGACGACGAGAAGCTCATTGATATAAAAAATTATGACGAACTCATTGAAGCTATGAATTCAGTATATAACAATCCGAAATTTGTCCTTTTTGATGAGATTCAAAATCTTTCAAAATGGGAATTATTTGTTAACAGATTACAAAGACAGGGATTTAATCTCATAATTACTGGAAGTAACTCAAAGATGTTAAGCAAAGAATTAGCAACTCATCTTACAGGGAGGCATTTTCCAATACATATTTCTCCTTTTTCTTTTAAGGAGTATATTAGATTAGAAAAAAAAGAGTTAACAACTGCTGAAATAAAAGAAAAGTTTTCAAAGTATTTAATTTATGGGGGCTATCCTGAACCTTTAGTAAAATCATTAGATATAAAAGAATATTTATCCATATTATTTGATTCAATAATCTTTAAAGACATAATAAAAAGATATAGAATTAGAAATCCGAAAGAAATAGAAGATATGGCTTTTTATCTTATGTCTAACATTGCTAATGAGTATTCTTATCATTCACTGACAAAAACAAGCAATGTAAAAAGCTCCCATACTGTTGAGAAATATCTGGGTTATTTAGAAGAAACCTTTATTCTTTTTAGTTTGAATAGATTTTCATACAAAGTCAGAGAGCAGCTTTCTTCCAATAAAAAAATATATTGCATAGATAATGGCTTTATATACTCAAAAGCATTTACGTTAAGTCCTGATTATGGAAAGCTTTATGAAAATTTGGTTGCAATTGAATTAAAGAAGAAAGAGATGTTTGGGAAATTACATGTTTATTTTTGGAAGAACCAACAGCAGGAAGAAGTGGATTTTGTTATAAAAGAGAGAGCAAAGGTTAAGCAATTAATACAAGTATGTTTTAACATAAAAAATAGAGAAACAAAAAAGAGAGAAGTAAGAGCATTGCTTAAAGCGAGCAGGGAATTAAAGTGCAATAATCTGCTGATAATAACTGAAGATTACGAAGCTGAAGTTGAAGAGGAATGGTTCGGTATAAAAGAAAAAATTAAGTTTATTTCCCTCTGGAAATGGTTGAAAGAGAAAGATAAGTTTTGAGTCCGTCGGGACCATGAGATTTCAATTGTGGTTCACCTAAAACAAAGTTTTGAATTGCCTTAATCACTTCATCAATCAAATCTTGCGTGATAAACAAAGAAGATTTTGATTTTAATTCCCTGACTTTCTCTATTCCAAGTTCTTTAGAAATTATTTTCTCTCTGAATGAACGTAAGATAATTCCAATAGTAACATGCACATCAAGATGATAACTCTTTGCAACTTGTCGTGCATCTAAATCATCTGTCAAAAAATAATCAGCTCTTTCTTGTAATGCTAGTACAATAGCTTCTGCTTCTCCAAAATCCAGGTCATGTTGATTTACAAAAATCTTTGCCTTATCCTTAAACTCATTCTCTAAAGCTATTATTTTTATTCTGGAGGGAAAAATGATTTTATTAAATGTTTATCCTTACCTCTCATACACCTTCGCATTTCCTGTAAATCCATTGACTTGCGAGGCAGTTTTTCCAGGAAATGCCTCAAATTTAATTTTCCTATTTTCAATCATCTGAACAAGAACAACACCTTCAACATCTTCTCTACTAATAGTTTTCAAGCCTTTAACTAAAGAAATTCTGTCCCATGATTTTCCATGTGAATCAATATAATCATACTGAACAAGCTCGTATTTTATCAGACTATCTTCAACTCCCACATTCGCAGGGTTAGGAGTATTTCCTTTGACTGCAAATTGTCTTGAATCTTCTCTGTTATAATTTCCTATAGAGATGATGATTCTTTCAGGATCATAAGCATCATATACAAAAGACAAATGTCCTAGCCAATATTTTTCTTTACTCGTACTCTCACCAGCATAGCCATTTGTACCTTCCAGAAACCAATTTCCAACCAATTTTCCGTCAATATCATAATCTATCTTCCCGCTTATTGGCTCGGCAGTTCTTATGCTTTTTTCAATAAGTTTGCTTAGTATTGGCTCATTGAAATATTCATAAGTATTAGGAACATGAATTTTCCAAGATTCTCCTTCATAAAGCTTGGGAGTTACAAAGCCATTCAAAATAATCTCTTTATCAACTAAATTATAATCAACATTTTTTTCATAATAACCAATTAATTCACCTGCTTCAACAGGAATTTTTACAGATGCATATCCATTGTTATCAGGAGCATATTTCTTAAATTTTTCATCAAAAATTCCAAGATGAATATAAATGCTTGATATAGTGCATGTATGCTCTATCACAATTCTATAATCCTCCCCGTTCTTAGCGCCAGGCATATGTCCGATATCGGTAATTATTCCCTTTCCTGGAGAATAAATCTCAATATCAAATCCTTCATTGTCAAAATTCTGAAAATAATGGTGGTCAATAGGAGTTACATGACTTCCTATCATTAATCCAAGGGGCAAGAAAACTTTAGTTTTATCTAAATTTACTGGAGCAAAATCAAATTTTGTTTTTGTTCCTTCACATTTACCATCTCTTATCTCGCGCCCTATCTGTTCTTCTTGCCGTTCCTTTGCATCTGGAGAAAATTCATTTGATGATTTCTCAATATCTTTATTTTTTAGAAAAAACATTCCAGTTATAAAAATCAAGGCTATAATTCCAACGACAATACCAATGGTCTTGCTCTTTTTCATTTTAACTAGAACATTCAGGATTATTCACAATATCTTCAGGGTCATCACACGTCCTTGCCTTTATCATCCCTTCTCTATCATCTATCCTAACTCCAATATAAACATCTTGCTCCTCGATAGGAAGGTCTTCAACGCGCCCTGTGTCAAAATAGGGAGGATTATCACTAAAACTAGGCCCGCCTTGTTTAAATTTGCAAGGATGAGCAAGACGATATTCTTTTGAAATAATCATATCCTCGCGGCTCTGCAGTCCAGGTATAGCTGTCCGATATTCTGCAAAAACTTCGTCTGTCATATAATTAAATACTGAATCAAGTTTTTTAAACGGCTCGCCATTGCCATTTTTAAACATGGGGGGTATGGCCAAAACTCCGGCTCTCACCTGTGTGCCAAAGTTTCTCTGGCCATAACGGCCTAAACTATTAACATAGCCTATCAAATCTCCTGCTTTTACTTCATGAATTGGAGAATTCTGAAATTCCGGCAATATATGGGTGTGAGGAAAATTAATCCTCCATTGATTAAATGGCCACCAAGGAATGCCTGATTTTGGAATCATAGTGATTCCATCAGCCATTGTATTAGGCGCATCACCTAAAACATATCCATCAAAAGGGGCAAAAACCTTTATCTGTCCAGGATCAATCCTCGGATCAGCGTTAATATAATGCTGCATATTACTTACAGGCTCATCGCTATATTGATTTACAGTTTGATGTCCAGCGCAAGCCCTGTATTTACTAAACCTATGTATTTGTGAAAGATCAACAAAATTACGAGTAATCAAAAAATCTTCAGGCGGGCTACTAGGAGCAAATTGGCTGATTAAACAAATTGCTACAACAAAAACAAGGGGTGTAAAAACAACCCATCTTAATATTTTCAAAAAAGTTCTACGTTTAACTAAGAGTTGAAAAATTAAACAAGAAACAATATATGAAGGGATTAACAACAAAAGCCACTTGTAACTTACAGTTTCAGGGTGAGCAAAAAGCACAAAAAAGAAAGAAATCAAAAGAAATAACAAAAGAGTAATGCCTATCTTATCTAAATTAGGTTTTAATAATTTCTTTACATTTATAGCATAGTTTTTCTTTTCGTCTTTTTTCATTTTGTTTTTTCTATTTCGATTTAAACTGCACTCTATATAGTGTAATAGCAGTAATCATCATAATTATATATGGAAGATTATAATTACTTCCCAGCCAAAATAACAATGCCCCAAATTACAGCGAGAACAGCCCATAAATAATGCAGATTGCCTGACCAATTCATAAACTCAGTAGATGCAATTAATATTCCATCAAGGATTGCTCCACCGCCTAAAACCCCTTTTGACAACATGCTTCACCTCCTTCTGTTTAATATTAATAATATAGACTTATTAAGGTTTCTGTTTAATCATATTTACAATACCCAAAGAGTTAACAATGCACTTTCATAGAAAGGTTTTTAAAGCGTCTCATTTTGAAGATATTACGCCATTTAGCAAATCACCTAAAGAAACTAATTGTCAAAATGCAACACATCCTCCAGCCTAAACATATAATCCTTAAAGAGGAAGAAGCTAATAAATTGCTTCGCAATTTAAATGTTAATTCAAATCAGCTTCCCAAAATAAAATTAAGTGATCCTGCTGTACCTATGGGATGCAAATTTGGCGATATTATAAAAATTGAGCGTTTTGATGCTGAAAAACGAAAAAAATTTGTATATTATAGGGTTGTGGTTTAAAATGCGAAAAAAACATATTCTGGTTAATAAATATCTTAAGGAACATTCTTTAGTTGAGTCTAATATAATCTCGTTTAACGATTTCATCGATAAGGCGATGCAGCAGATTGTTGATGAATACAACCAGGCGCCGAGCGAGGAAGAAAGAGAGATAAAATTGGGAAAAATTAGAGTTGGCAGGCCGAATATTATTGAGGCAGATGGCTCAAGCAAACTTATTATGCCTACAGAAGCAATGATTAGGAATCTTACATATTCTGCTCCTGTTTTTCTTGAGATTAGCACAAAATATGAAGATCAGTTTGAGAGCCATGAGGTTGAGATTGGAAGGATTCCTATAATTGTAAGAAGCAAGATATGCAATACCCATGGATTAAGTATGAAAGAGCTTGAATCAGAATACATTGATCCAATAGATCCAGGGGGTTATTTTATTATCAATGGAAATGAAAGAGTTATTGTGATGACTGAGGACCTTGCTGAAAACCAGCTATTTATTGAGAAAAACAAGGGTGTTCTGATGGTAAGACTTTTCTCTAAAAGGGGTGCATACAGAATTCCTGTTTATATTTTTGAGGATGGAGAAGGTATATTTAATGCAACCTTTTCCAAATTCAAGAATGTTCCTGCTATCCCATTGATAAAAGCGCTGGGTATGGTGAAGGATGCTGATATTGCAAAAGCCATCCACATAGAAACAGATAGTTCTATTGTTAATCTTTATGAATTTACAGGCATTCAGAGTTCAGAAGATGCATTAAAATTCCTTGCTGAAAGAACAAATCTTCAGGGAACTCAAAAGGAGATTCTTGACAGGATGAAACAAAGACTTGACTCATATTTCATGCCGCATATTGGAGTTAAAAAAGAAGATAGAATAGAGAAGGCAAAGACATTGTGCAAGTTTATCAGACAATTGCTGATTGCAAAAGATAATCCATCTGTCATAACTGACAAAGATCATTACGGAAATAAAAGAGTCAGACTTTCTGGAGATTTACTTGCAGATTTGTTCAGGGTAAACCTGAATATTTTTATTCGTGACATTCAGTATTCATTGAAAAAAATTTCAAGGAGAAGAAAGTTTTACAGCATTAAGACAATTGCAAAATCTACATTGTTCACTCACAGGGTGGAATCTGCTATTGCAACTGGCAACTGGATAGGTGAAAGGAAGGGTGTGACTCAAAATATTGACAGAACAAATTATCTTTCAATGATATCTCAGTTACAAAGGGTCTCAAGCACGCTGCCTGGAGAACAGGAAAATTTTCTTGCAAGAACATTGCACCCGACTCATTATGGAAGATTTTGCCCTATTGAAACACCTGAAGGGGTTGAAATCGGACTGAGAAAAAATCTTTCCATACTAAGCAAGGTTTCTACTTCTGTTAATTTAACAGAAGATGTGCTGGTAAATAAGTTTATTGAATTAGGACTTGACAGAGGATCTGAGTATAAAGGCAGCGATGTATTTTTTAATGGTAAATATACTGGTTTTGTAAATAACGGAAATGAATTTGTTAATAGCGTAAGAGATATTAGAAGGAACGGAAATCTACCAATAGAATTAAGTGTATATTATGACGAAAATTTGAATACAGTTTTCATATCTACAGAGGTGGGAAGGATTCTTCGCCCTTTGATCATTGTTAAAGACGGAAATCCGCTTATTAAGGATGAACATGAACTGCTTCTGCAGGAGGGCAGAATTTCATGGAATGATCTGGTAAAGAAGGGAATTGTAGAATATATAGATGCTGCTGAGGAGGAAAACAGTCTTGTTGCATTAGACACAAATGAAATAACTACGGAACATACTCATCTTGAAGTTGATAAAGTTGCATTTCTTGGTTTAGTAGCAAGCTTAGTTCCATTTGCAAATTACGGACAGCCTTCCAGACTAATAAAGGGGAGCAAGACACAAAAGCAATCTCTTGGAATTTATGCCGCTAATTTTCCTATAAGACTTAATACTGATGCAAACATACTCCACTATCCGCAGAAGCCAATTGTAAGAAGTTTTATTTATGATACGCTTAATTTATACCCTGCCGGACAGAATGTTGTTGTTGCTGTTATGACATATGAAGGTTATAACATGGAGGATGCAATTGTTATGAATAAAGGAAGCGTTCAGCGAGGGCTTGGCAGAAGCACATTTTACAAGCCATATACAAATGTAGAGCTGCATTACGCCGGTGGCTTGGCTGATGATATAACAATTCCTGATAAGGATGCTAGCGGGTATAGAACAGAATCAAGTTATAAATATCTTGAGGATGATGGTGTTGTTTATTTGGAGGCAAATATAAATGACGGGGACGTGCTTATTGGAAAAATAGCTCCCCCAAAATTCCTGTCAGAATCAAGGGATATAACCATAAAAAATAAAAAAGATGCCAGCACTATATTGGGACAAGGAGACAAGGGGGTTGTTGATACTGTTTTTATAACAAGTGATTCAGACGGAAATAAGGTTGTTCATGTAAAGACAAGACATGAGAAGATTCCAGAGCCGGGAGATAAATTCTCTAATCCATACGGGCAGAAAGGGGTAATAGGATATTTGCTTGATGAGAATGATGTTCCATTTACATCTAATGGGATTAAACCGGATATTATTTTTAATCCGCATGCAATACCAAGCAGGATGACTGTTGGTTATTTGCTTGAAATACTGGCTGGTAAGTCTGGTTGTTTGGGAGGAAAGACTATCGATGCAACTGCTTTCTCCAATATAGATGTTAAGCAATTAGAAAATGTGCTTAAAGAGTATGGATTTAGCTACGACGGAAAGGAAAATGTATATGACCCCATCAGTGGAAAGAAGATGAATGCGAAGATTTTTGTTGGAAATATGTACTACTTGAAACTTAAATACATGGTCAGCAACAAGATTCATGCAAGAGCTTCCGGAAAGGTTACATTATTAACAAGGCAGCCTGTTGAGGGAAGAGCAAAAGGAGGAGCATTAAGGCTTGGAGAGATGGAGCAGGAAGCTCTGGTCGCTCATGGAGCATCTTTGCTACTGAAAGAAAGATATGATTCTGACAAGATTGTAGTTGATATTTGCGAAGACTGCGGAGCAATTGGAATAAAGGACAGGATTGCCGGAAAGAAATACTGCCCTGTATGCGGAAGCAATGAGATTGAGGAGGTTGAGATGTCATATGCATTCAAGCTTTTAATTGAAGAGCTGCAAAGTCTTCATATCCAAACCTACTTTGAATTAAAAAACAAATATGAATAATATGGAAGAAAAAATAAAATCAATGGATGAGTTGGTGCAGGAAGTTGAAACCAGCGACCCACTTGGAAGAGCAAGATGTCTTGAGAAATATCTTATATATTGTGAAAATAATGCAAAAAATCCAAAAATCAGGAATGTTTATAGTATTATCAGAGCAGTATTATATAGAATTAATCCGGAGCTAGTTAATCAAAATCCAAGTTCCAATTATGATGAAAACATTATTCTGGGAGAAGATTAAAATGGCGGAATATATCAGAAAGCATATCAAGGCATTGAAGTTCAGCTTGCTTAGCCCTGAAAAGATTAAAAAGATAAGCGCTGCAAAAATCATCACTCCTGAATTGTATGATGCAGAGGGATATCCTGTTGACGGAGGAGTAATGGACTTGCGTCTTGGAGCAATTGATCCCGGTGTGAGATGCAGGACTTGCGGAGGCGGATTGAAGGAATGCCTTGGGCATCCTGGCTCAATAGACTTGGCAAGACCTGTTATACATATAAAATATATTCCCATAGCTGAATTGTTTTTAAAAGCATTTTGCTTTGAGTGCGCCCGGCTTCCTTTGGTTGATGAGGATGTAAAAAAATACGGACTTATTCAAAGAATAAAAAAGGCAAAAGACGTAAAGAAATGTCCTCATTGCAATACGCCAAGAGAAAAAATAAAGGTTGAGAAGCCGACAAATTTCTCTTATGGAAAAAAAAGAATCTTTCCGACAGAGATTCGCGATTTCTTCGTTAAGATTTCTGATGATGACTGCAGAAAAGTCGGGGTTAATCCATCTACCTGCAGGCCGGAATGGACTATTTTAACACTGCTTTTAGTTCCGCCAGTTACTGTCAGACCCAGCATAACTCTTGAAACTGGAGAGAGAAGCGAAGATGACACAACTCATAAGCTTACTGATATTGTGCGTGTAAACCAGAGATTGTGGGAAAACTTAAATGCCGGAGCTCCAGAAGTTATAATTGAGGATTTATGGGATTTGCTTCAATACCATATCACTACATTTTTTGACAATAGCGTACCAAATATTCCGCCTGCAAGACACAGATCAGGCCAGCCTTTAAAAACAATAACAGAAAGAATCAAAGGAAAAGAGGGAAGAATCAGGCACAACCTGGCTGGAAAACGAGTTAATTACAGCAGCAGAACAGTTATATCTCCCGACCCTTTTATTAAAATAAATGAAGTTGGAGTCCCTTACGAAATTGCCAAGATAATAACTGTTGCTGAAAAAGTAACATCTGCTAATATTAAACAAATGAGAGAGCTTATCAAATCAGACGGCTATCCTGGAGCGAATTATGTTATCAGGCCTGATGGAAAGAGAAAAAAGATAACACCTGACCTGAAAGAAGAGATAATTGAAGAGATTGAGCCAGGTTATATTGTAGAGAGACATCTTGTTGACAAGGATATTGTTCTTTTCAACAGGCATCCTTCATTGCACAAGCTTAGCATTATGTCCCATCATGCACGAATCCTTCCGGATAAAACATTCAGGCTGCATCCTGCTGTTACATTTCCGTATAATGCGGATTTTGATGGTGACGAAATGAATATACATTCTCCACAAACAGAAGAGGCAAGGTCAGAGGCAATTAATCTATTGAATGTAAACAAAAATCTTTTTAGTGTTAAAAACAATACTCCTGTTATCGGATGCATATCAGATGCTATTACCGGAAATTATCTGCTTAGTTTATCAAAAATAGATAAATCTGCTGCATCTCAATTAATGTTTAAGGCAGGAGTTGTATCTAATTTTGTGAAGAAGATTGTTGATGGCATAGAGATTCACAAGAGCATCCTGCCAAAAGAATTGCGTGATAAGATAAAGAGTTCTGTAAGCAGCAGTCATTTTGGTGTTGAGGATGGCGAGCTGACAAAAGAATTAGACAAACTTATGGGAACTGAGATGACATTGGATATAATAGACAAGATATTCAGAATAGGCACAAGTTACCTTTCTCAAGAAGGATTCTCAATTTCAGTAAAAAATATTGATGTTAATGAAAAGATAAAGCAATATACATCATCTATTATCAAAAAAGCTGAAGAAGAGGCCAGCTCAATAATACAATCTTATATTGAAAAAACGCTTGAACCCATTCCTGGAAAATCAATGAAGGAAACTATGGAGATAAAGGTCTTAAAGGTTTTAAATGAAACAAGGTCTATTGTTGGCGAAGTTGTTAAGAATGAGTTTCCTAAAGAAAATCCTGTTAATACAATGATTTTGTCAGGAGTAGGAGGAAACATCTTGCATATCACGCAAATGGCTTGTTTCGTAGGGCAGCAATCACTATGGGGCGGAAGAATTAATTTCGGTTATAAAAACAGGACGCTTTCGTTCTTTAAGAAAGGTGATTTAAGTCCAAGAGCAAGGGGATTTATTTATTCGTCTTACCTAAAAGGATTAAATCCTAAAGAATTTTTCTTTGGAGCAATTACTGGAAGAGACTCCCTTATGGATACTGCACTAAGAACTCCCAAATCAGGGTACTTGTATAGAAGACTGGCAAATGCATTGCAGGATATAAAGGTTGAATATGACGGGACTGTGAGAGACGCTTCCGGGAATATCATGCAATTTGTCTATGGAGATGATGGAAATGATATCTCAACTCTTCATAAAGGCGGAAAGGTATCTCCTGGGGAAGCTGTTGGTATACTGACTGCACAGAGTTTTGGCGAGCCATCTACCCAAATGGCATTGAATGTGTTCCATTTCTCAGGAGTGCAGGAGATGCAGGTTACAACAGGATTGCCAAGAATGATAGAGATATTTGATGCCCGCAAAACTCCGTCAACACCAAGCATGGAGATATACCTTGATAGAGAATATAATAATGAAAAAAATGCTAGGATATTGGCTGAGAAAATACGCGAAGTAAAATTAAAGGATATAATATCTGAAATGAAGGTTAATTTCTCTGACAAACGCCTTGAAATTTTTCTTGATATGAGAACTGTAAAAACAATTCATACAAGCATGGATAAAATCATTGAGAAATTAGTTGAAAAAAATTTCAAGGCGAAATTCACAGGCAATAAAATAATAATAAGCTACCCTGAAGCAAACTTTAAAGATCTTTACAAATTGAAGGAGAAATTAAAATCTACAATTATTTCAGGAGTTAAAGGTATTAAGGAAATACTTGTTGTAAGAAAGGAGGGAAATTTCATTATCCTGACTTATGGCTCAAATCTAAAAGACATACTTAATTTAAAGGGTATTGATAAAAATAAAACTATTTCTAATGATATCCACGAAATTGCAGATGTTTTGGGAATTGAATCTGCGAGGCAGGCGATTATTAACGAGATAAACAGGGTTATTGAAAATCAGGGATTTGATATTGACGAGAGGCATTTGAAATTGATTGCAGATGCTATGTGCTCTTCCGGGAACGTAAAGGGAGTTACAAGAATGGGAATAATTGCCCAGAAATCAAGTATTTTGGCAAGGGCAAGCTTTGAAACGCCAATAAACCAGTTTGTTAATGCAACAATAAATGCAAGCAAGGACGAGCTTTCCAGTGTAATTGAGAATATCATCATTAACCAACCAGTACCTGTAGGAACTGGCTTTCCAGGATTATTAGTTAAAGTCATAGGCCCGCTTACAAAGAAGAAATAATGAAAACAATAGACATGCAGTTAATGAGATATTTGAACCTGTTTGAGAAGATAACTCATATTAGAACAAAATACTGCTTTTTTTATAATAATACGGTTGTGTTTTTGGTTGAAGAAAAGCTTGTTTCCAGAGCTATTGGAGAGAATGGAAGGCATGTAAGAAGGATTGCGGAAATTCTGGGAAGAAAGATAAAAATTGTTCCTTTTCCAAATGGGGATAAAGACATACTAAGATTCATTGCTACAATAGTTGAGCCTATCAGATTTAATGGTTTAGAAGTCACGGAAAATGATGTAATAATAAGCGCTGGAAGGCAGAGCAAGGCGGCGCTTATCGGAAGAAACAAGACAAGGCTTGCTGAAATACAGAAGATAATAAAAGAATATTTTAATAAAGAGCTGAAGATAGTGTAAAATGGCAAGATATACTATATTTACAGAGCATGGCAAACCAAGCGTTGATTTTGATCATATAAGCGGTTGTTTAAGAGGGCTTGACCTTAAAGTATTAGATACAAAAGATAATTCTGTTGTTGTTGAATATGATGGTAATCTCAGTCAGTTTAGGAGATTAGCTGATTCTGTTTTAAATCCTATGAGAAACGAAACAATCCGCATTTACATTGCTGCTGATTAATCCTTAAAACATTGAAGCAACTAATTCTTCCAGACCTTTTTCAATATTGGCAATGCCAAGAGCAGATCCTAATGTTCCAGCACCATTGTAGGAAGACCTTCAGAGATAACCTCTTTGATAATGCCTAAATCTTCATTTGCACTTTGAGGTTTCTTCAAAGCTGTAGCAATGTTTGCCCTAATTATATTTTTTGGTAAGAAAATTTATTGAAGACTTAATGGCCCGTGGAAAAATCGAATTTCCGAAACATTTATAATCATTAGAAAACTATAATTATTAATTAACACCATAGGATCTATAAAAGGATCCTATGTTATCATTTCCATATGAAAGGGGATTCTAAAAAGATAAAGATAGTGATTTATATAGATGGAAGTAATCTCTATTTTTCTATAAAAAAGACATTTAATAGTAAAATTGATATTGAAAAATTATGCAAAAAAATTGTTGGGAATAATGAATTGATAAAGATCAATTATTATATTGCTCCTGTTGAGCAATTTAGCAATCCTAAAATGTATGCTGAACAGCAAAGTTTCTTTGAGAAACTTAAAAGAATAGAAAAATTAAGTATTGTCTTTGGTAGACTAGAAAAAAGGAAAAAAGATGGAGAATCATATTATGTTGAGAAGGCAAGCGATGTTAATCTAGCTTTAGACTTAGCGTTAGATGCACAAAAAGGAATCTATGATGAGGCTTATTTAATTTCAAATGATGGAGACTTTTCTGGAGCAGTAAGTTCTGCAATAAACTTTGGTAAGAAAGTTATTTATGTAGCAATTGGGAATAAAAAATCTATTTCACATCATCTCAAAAAAGTTGCATCAAGGACATTTTACATTACTAAAGAATTCATTTCTGATTGTAAATTGTAAGATGTGTATGTCCCATAGCAAAATCGAACTGCTGACTACTCGGTGTAAACGAGCGTAATAAAAACCTACTACTTTGTTACATGGGCTGATGGTCCTGGAAGGAATCGAACCTTCGCTCTTTCCGTGTAAAGGAAATGTTCTGCCATTAGACTACAGGACCTTATCCTAAAATATAATAAATTGAACACTTTTAAAGCTTACTTGTTGCCTATATTTAATGGGATCTCTTCTGGAAAAATATCAACACTGTGCCCTCTGCAAATAAAGGCAGTATGGGTAGGATAAAGATTGGTACATTCTTGGAAGATTTTCCAGTTAAAATTAAATAGCCTCTTTCTTTCATTTTTGTTTAATAAATTAATAAATTTGTTGAATTTCATATAACCCTCTGGATTTGTGGCAAAAGAGTAACCTCCAACACTCTGACCATAAAACTCAAATATTGATTTTTTGAGAAACT
>JACPGZ010000004.1 GCA_016188895.1 Candidatus Pacearchaeota archaeon | reverse complement strand
CTTAGCTTGCAAAGAATAAGGTTTAAATCCTCAATTCTACTATCCCATCTATGTAACATTTTGCCCTCCTTTTTTATTAAGGGAGGGTAAAATTAGTATTTAATATTAGACACGCTCTATAATAAGTAAACTTTATATACAATATTATAATAATCCCATTATGGCGCGTTCTAGGGGAAAGAAATCAGAGAACAAGGCAGAAAACATAGAAGGAAAAACTATCAAGGCTCATTTCACAGGAGAGCAGGTATTTAGCAATGACAAAGAGGCAATTGATTTGCATGGCAAAAGCAGGTTTGGGGAGATGCATGAAGGAAAGGTTTATTATTCAAGTGTAGAAGCTCTTTATCTTATTGAAAAGAAAAAGCTGGATTTATATGAGGGGCGAAAGAAAATTACATTTGACAAGTTTATCAATACCCTGAAGAAAAAAGATGACAGAATACAAACAAAGTATAACGTATTCAAAGATATGCGAAATAGAGGATATATTGTCAAGACTGCATTGAAATTTGGTGCTGAATTTCGTGTTTATGACAAAGGCATATCGCCTGGAGAAGATCATGCTAAATGGATATTGTATCCTGTTAATGAAAACTCTGGCTTCACGTGGCATGATTTCTCTGCCAAGAACAGGGTTGCTCATTCTACAAAAAAGAATTTATTGATTGGAATTGTTGATGAAGAAGGCGATGTTACCTATTATGAGATTTCGTGGGTTAGGCCTTGAAATCAAGCCCAAAGGAAAGGTATATAATTGCAAGATACGAGTAATTTGCTATGATAAAAAAGAGGAAGGTGTGGGTTATAGCTTTGATATTTAATCTATTTATCTTTTTATCATTAGCTTATGCCTATCTTCCTTCTGAACAAATTCTAGATGAAAATAATCCAATTGAGCAGTATAGAAATAACTTTCCAGAGATTGATGAAGGAGCGATAAGTTTGGATAAAACCCTGCCTTCTGATATTCCAAACTCTCTTGTTTTATGGGATGATGAGGGATTTCCAACAAAGATTGTGTTTAAGGATTATCAAGTTAAAGAAAAATTGGGAACATCTATAGCAAGCAGAAGTGATGTGCTTATTGCTAGCCAGAATTTTTTAAATAATCATAAAGATATTTTAGGGGTTGATATAACACAACTGAGGGTTAAAGGTGTTTATTATCCTTCAATTTCCAGCTCTGCTATTCCTTCTGCTTCGCCAACATCCTCACCTTCTCCCAGCATAAGCCCGAGTATAATTTCGGAAAATTATCCAAGCCAGAGAATTGCAAATGTTGTTTACGAGCAGATTGTGGAAAATCCTGCTGACGGAAAAGATTACCCTGTTGCAGGTAGCTTTGTTGTATTGGGATTTACTAAAGGCATTGATAATGTTTGGAGATTAGTGCTTTACAAGACGAATGTCGTAAGGGATAGTTTTATACAAGAACCTGTCTTATCTAGAGAAGAAGCGATTGCATATGCGTCAGGATATATGCAAAGTGTTGATATAGTATATGCAATTGCCAATACAGAAAAAATAGAATTGGTTGGTTATCCTGTAAATGACGAAAAGAGTATAGTACTTGCGTACAGAATAACATTTGAGGAGGTTAATAATCTAGAGATAGAAAAATTGGCAGTAATTATTGATGCACGATTTGGGCAATTGCTGAATTTTTATGACACACTACAAAGAGTGCAAGTTTCAGGAAAAGTTTCTGGAATTATTTATCCAGAAACACCAACAAAAGGTCAGCTAGATAATATTGGTTTTAAAAATAATTACATTTGGGTTAAAGATAGTTCTGGAGAAAAGAGAGCAGAAACTATAGAAGATGGGACATATAGTTTGGATGTAACAAATCCACTTATTATAAGATCTCAACTCGAGGGTTCTTGGGCCAATGTTAAAGATGATGCAACTACAGCACAAAGAATAGCAATAAGCAAACCTGTTTCAGAAGACACTAATATTAACTGGAAAGATCATGATATATCATATAAACAAGAACAATCAAATGTGTTTTATCACACAAATATTGTACATGATTATGCAGTTCAGCCACATATCAGTGCAGAAATGAATTTTCAGATGCCTGTTTATGTAAATATTCAAAATCAATGTAATGCATATTATAATCCTGGAGATCTTTCAATCAACTTTTATGCTAAAGGAGAAAGATGTGAAGCTACTTCTCTTTTTTCAGATATAATTTACCATGAATATGCGCATGGTATTACAGATAGTATTATTACTTTAGACGAAGATGCATTTCCATATCGGGACGAGACAGGAAATCTTAATGAAGCACACTCTGATTATGTTGCCTGCTCTGTGAGTGATATACAAGGAAGTCATGATCCTGCATGCATGGATGCAATTCAAATAGGAAATGAGAATGCATGTTTTAGAAGATGCGATACTGATGATAAATATCCTGATAATTATGATCCAGAACCGCATTCTGGAATGCAGATTATTTCGGGAGCTTTATGGGATATGCGGGAAAAGTTAATTGTAAAACTTGGTAAAGATGAGGGAATAAAAAAGGCTGATTCTCTTGCAACAGGTGCCTTACGTTTCCAACCAACTTCTTTTATAACTTATATCGAGGGTATGCTTGTTGTAGATGATGATAATGGCAACCTTGATGACGGAACACCTTTAATCACTGAAATATGCGATTCTTTTATTGATCATGGTGTTGTTAGTCCTTTATGTAAAGGTTTTAGCAGTAAGCCTTTGGCTTTGATACTATCTCCTAGCTATGATTCAATAATTGATGAATCAATTAATCCTTTTTCTGTTATAGGAATTGCGGCGCCTTCAAAAGATAGAGAATTAAAGGAATGGGTTCTGGAACTAGGAGCTTATGATCGTAATACAAAAGAATTCAAAATTCTAAAAGAAGTAACGCGAAGTGCTTTTCCTTCAGAAGGAGTTTTAAACGAGTTTGATGTTTCTGAATTAGAATTGGGAAAATTGTATGCATTAAGATTGAAAGTGATAGAAATAGGTGGTAATGAAAATAATTATCAAGTTATTTTTATACGCTCTCATCCATTAATCATAAGAATTACAGATGATAAACAGGGGGGAAGTCTTGGCGGACTTGTTGGTTTTGGAATTCGTGGAAAAGATACCTCTATTAAATTTCTTCAGAAAGACGCGTTTTGTGAGGAGAATCCTTGTGATATAAGGGTTTTCATTCATAGTAAGAATGATGGGGATATTATTATTTGGAATAATTTCATTTATAATCAGTTTACAGATGGTTTTCGAGATACATCATATTATGTTTTTTATAAAAAATATAATTATCCAACGTTTCTTATTGAGCTTCATACTAAAGACACTAGTGAAATTCAGATAAATATACGCCAGTTATTTGTTGATAAAGATATCCCAATAAAATATATAGAAATATTTGCAGATTATGTAGGAAGTTTATATTCAATAATTATCGGAAATGGCTATCTAAAAAAAAGTTTATTTGTATTTAAAGATGATAATCTATTTTTTACCGATTATTATTTTGCTATTCATTATTCAGGATATAATAAGGAAACTCATAAAATTATGGGAATTAGTTTGCCGGTGGTTTATCCCTTTTCTGAAACAGCATATATAGATCCTTTATCATTACATGAGAATGTTATTTCTGTTCATGATACATTAAATTCAGAAAATTATATCAGTTCCCGTTTATATAAAAAACAAAGAAATTTTGATTCTTGGAATCCACCTTTTCTTACTACTATTTATCTTTTATCTTCTGATGAAAAAATAAACTTTTTTTTAAATCAACCGAATTTTGATAAAACTAATAATGTTATGGAAGCGTATATGTTTGCATCAGATCAAAGTAATTGGTTTAATATACAGAAATTATATTATGGGGAGAAGTTGCTTCAAAAAAGTGATATAGAATTATTTAAAGATCCATTTAAATTAGATATAATAGATAAATCTAACTATTTTATTAGTATAGGCGTGCTTATCTTTGTTTTACAAGATAGTTTTGATGACGAGTTATATTGGAGAGCTATATCTTTAGCAAAACCTACAGTTACCTTGCCAAATGGAAACCAAGTCCTGATATCTAGCGTATTAATAAGGTATTTTGATATTCCTGGTGCATTTATATGTGTTAGGTGCGAAAAAGGAATTTACAAGTTTGATTGGATTGTTGGAGATAAAAATAATGATGGGATAGGTGATGTTTTTAAAGATGGTTCTATATTAAAACTGCATAAAGAATTCTATTTTGATGGAGAAAAATTTATTTTCCATAGTGATAATGACTTCCTCCGCGGAGACGCAAATTCCGACGGATTTATTGATATTTCAGATGCTGTTTTTATTCTAGATTACTTGTTTCAGGGAAATGTCCAGCCTTCTTGTATGGATGCGCTTGATGTTGATGATAATGGCGTAGTTGAGATTACAGATGCTGTTTATTTTTTAACATTCTTGTTTTTAGATGGGGATAAACCGCCAGAGCCGTATCCTGACAAAGGAGCTGACCCTACTTCAGACAACTTATTATGTCAATCATAACAAACTTTATAATCTTCCCAGTTTTTTTGTTTTTATGGAAATAGCTGAAAAAACAAAAAAACTGCTTGAGGTGAAGAACCAGATTATTTCTATTATAGAAAGAAGAGGACCTATTTTGCCTGTTCATGTTGCGAAAGAAACTAAATTGAGTATCCTGTTTGCTTCTGCATTCTTGTCAGAACTTGTTTCTGAAAGACGGATTAAAATCAGTCATATGAAGGTAGGGGGTTCGCCATTATATTTTATAGAGGGGCAAGAGAATATGCTTGAGAACTTTTCACAATACTTAAATTCAAAGGAAAAAGAGGCATTTATGCTTTTAAAAGATAACAAAGCGCTTGAAGATGAGAAACTCGAACCTGCAATTCGTGTTGCACTGCGGGGATTGAAGGATTTCGCATTTACATTTATTTTTGATGGCGAAAAAGAAAGATTATTCTGGAGATATTTTACAGTATTTGAGGAGGAAGCCAGAAATTTGGTTAAGCCAAAAGTTATTGCTAAACCTACTAAAGAGAGGACTGAGAAAAGGCAGAGAGAAATAAAAAAAGAGCCAGTAAAAGAAACAATAGAGATTGAGCGTGTTGAAATAAAAAAGCCAAAGAAAAGAATGGAATCAGATTTTGTAAATTATGTAATGAGCCACCTGAATGATAATAATATAAAGATTATGACAGAGCGCGGCACTAAGAAAAAGGAATATGAAGCTGTTATAGAGATGGACAGCATTGTCGGAAAGATAAATTTTATAGTTGTTGCAAAGGATAAGAAGAGCATTAATGATGCTGATATTGCCCTTGCAGCTCAAAAAAGTCAATTAGAGAAAATGCCTATATTGATTCTGTCTAGAGGCAGTCTTAATAAGAAAGCCTCCGAGTATATCAAAAATTGGAATGGGTTAGTGAAATTCAGACAGATTTAATTTAAAAAATAATAAACTAAATACTGGGTAGACTTATCTCTTTTTCTTTTTTCTTCCGCCTCTTGACATTTTTGCTTCGCATACATTTCCTTTAGCATCAACATAATACAGGTATCCATGCTTTCTTTTAATAACATTTTTTGCAACAATTGTTCCCATTTTTCACACCTCCCTTTTATTATATTAACTATCTTAAGTTGGATTGATATTTAAATCTTTCTGTCCTATAATCCCGTCGATAATATCCTTAAACTCGCCCTTATAAGGAATCTCTATTATTTTTGAGAAACTTGATTGCGGTATTACTGATGATGTAAAAGGATTTATCATTTTATAATCAACTATAGTATTTTCATCATTAAGCCAGAGCGCAAGGAATGGATAAAAAACAAACATGGAATGAATGGGCTTATCCTTTATTTCTATGAGTAGTGGAGAATGGTTTCTTGAGAACATAAGCCCTTTAAATTTGTCCCAGGAAGAGCATCTTTTTAATGGGAATTCAATTATTTTGTCATTGAGTGTTATTTTGGCTTTCATATTTATACCTCTTGTAAAATGCGTTTATATTTCTATCGCAAACATAATCATGATGCCTGAATCCTCCGCCAAATGTCTTTGGTATATGCATCAGCTCGTGTATTATAATTTTCACTTTGTCTTCTTCTGATTGCTTGTCAAATCTTTCTGATATGAATTCAAGCACATAAAACCCTTTTCTCTGAAGCGCTTTCTGCATTATTTTATTCAGTGTGTGGCAGCGCGCTATTGTATACCGAGATGATGAGCCAAAGCTTCTTATGCATGCAATTGAATCCAGCTTTACATGATTTAATCTTAATTTGTCTACTACATCATGAACTTTCTGGTGTATGTCATGAGCTGGTTCGTATTTCATTTTAATTAACCTCAATTAATTTTGTTTTGTCTTTAAAACCGTGTTTAATTTTAATATGAGAAACAGGAATTACAAAGAATTTTGAAAGCATCTTGATGAGTTCTATGTTAGCCAGATTATCCTCTGGTGATGATTTTAATCTTGCTAAATAACGATTTTGCCCGAAGGATTCTATTTCCTGCTTAGAGCTATTTGTGCGGACCATAACTTTAATGTTCATTTTATCATCTGTTTACCGATAACATAATAATTATTTATAAATATATATCTTCAGCTCATTTTAAATACTCTTTGCCTTTTCCAGTGGTTGTAAATAATGAATATATTAAAGTTCCATTTCTTGATATTTTTTCTTCAGATAATATTCCTGCATCAACAAATCTTTTTAATATTTCATATTCTGCAGGAACAAAAAGCTCTTCATCTTTCATGTACATTAATCCTCTAATATTAAATCTTGAGGATGCAGCTCCCATTAGCACTCCCTTGATCCAATCCCTTATTTTAGATTTATCATCTGACTGAATTATCACTCTTATTAGATTCTTGTTCTCCTCTATCAGCTTACCAAGGTCCATTATTTAAAAGAAAAGCAAGAATATTTAAGTTTAATTATGCTATCAAGAAAATGAGGACGAAAGAAGAAAAGGAGGCGAGAAGCATTTACAAAGATATAGCTGAATATTATCATAATTATAGAACTAAAATACATCCTAAAGGATGGTTTTTTAATGAAATGCTTGAAATGCCTGCGACTTTAGAATTATTAGGGAATGTTAAGGGAAAAAAGGTTCTTGATTGGGGGTGCGGAAGTGGAATTTATGCAAAATTATTAACTAAGAAAGGAGCAAAGGTCAAAGGGTTTGATATTTCTGAAGAAATGATAAAAATTGCAAAAGAAGAAAATCCTCAACTTGATTTAAGAGTCGGTTCTGGATTGAATATTCCATTTAAAGAAAAATTTGATATTGTATTGGCCTCTTTAGCAGTACATTATGTAAAAAATCAAGATGAAGTTCTTAGAGAAGTATCTAAAGTATTGAAGAAGGGAAGTTTTTTTGTTTTTTCTATTGTGAATCCTGTTGCAGAATCTCACCGAAAAATAAAGTGGGGAAAAAGAAAAATATCTGTTTTAGATAATTATTTTAAAGAGGGGAAAATATATAATACTTGGAAATTGAGCGAGAAAAAAATTAAAGTCTATTCTTATCATAAGACTTATGAAAGTATTATAAAAACAATTCTAAAAAATGGTTTTGAAATAGTAGGCTATAAAGATGCTTATCCTATTAAAAAATCTAAAAGATTATTTCCAGAATTTTATTATGAGTATACTAGAATTCCTTTCTTTTGTGTATGGAAGGTGAGGAAGAAATGAAAAAAGAGAAGTCAGCTGGAGCGATTATTTATTACACAGAAAATGGAATTATTTATTTTTTGTTGGTAAAATCAACTTATTGGGGTTTTGTTAAGGGGTGGATTGAGGAAAATGAAAGTATTACAGAAACAATAAAACGAGAGGCTAAAGAAGAAGCAAATTTAGATGGATTGGAATTTATCAAAGGATTTGAATATAAGCAACATTGGACATATCGTATGAATAATCAATTAATTAGTAAGGATGCTGTTTTTTATCTGGCAAAGATTTCAAAAGAAGAAGCTAAAAATGTAAAGATAAGTTTTGAGCATGTTGAGTTTAAGTGGGCATCTTTTGATGAAGCGATGAAACTGCTCAGGATAAAAGACAATCAAAAGATGCTGGCAAAAGCCTATGAGTTCGTGAAAGAGCACGAGAAGCAGAAGAGACTATGACATTTCCTCCGGCGTCGCCTCTACTTTCATTATTTCAGATTCAATTTCTTTTTCAGCCTGCTTCAAATTAATCTTGCGGAAATATGCATCTTGTTCTTTTATCTTTTGCATGTTCCATTTCCATGTTTCATCATCTTTTATGAATACTATAACACGGCTTGTCTTGTCTCTTACTTTTATCTTATATCCTGTGTGTTGTGCAATTGCTTGTGCAAATTCCTCAAGTTCCTCCATTCTTGGCATGTTGCTCATTTGCAGCCTTTTTTTTGAGCCTCCAAGATAAGAATAGCCCTTGAACTCTATGAATTTTGGCTCTGCAATCTTGATTAGTTTTGCGTATCCTTCTGGGTCTTTAATATTATATCCTTTTACAAGAGTCATTCTGAATATTGTTCTTGTTTCTTCAAATTCTTTCATGAGCTTAAGACTTTCTATTACTCGCTCAAATGGCTCTTTTATGAAAGAATTTGTTATGAATTTGTAATCATCAGGATTTGTTGCATAAACACTTATGTATAAATTTGTGGGAAATGCTTTTTTCTTTATTAGTTCTTTTAGTCTATTTGGAAATGTTCCGTTTGTTACTAAGAAAGCTGTCATTCCTCTTGATTTTATTTCTTGTATCAGTTCTGCCAAGTTTGGATATAATGTCGGCTCTCCGTCTAAAGAAATTGCAACATGTGCTGGTTCCATTGCCTCTTTGAAAGCAAGTTTTGCTGTTTTTGCATTTCCTCCAAATCCTGATAATAAATTGCGCTGCGCTATAATAATGTTATCAACAATTGTCTTTGGGTCATCCCATTTTTTCTCTGCCTTGAATCTGTCTTCTCCAAATGTTCTCCAGCAGAACTTGCATGAAAATGAGCAGAAATCCAGAGTTGGGGTCATCTGAACACAACGATGGCTTCGTATCCCATAGGCTGCCTTGTAGCAATTTCTTTCACCCCTTAATTTTGACTTTGTCCATCGGCATATTTGAACACCAGTGTGCTTATGCTTGCCGACAATTCTGTATCCTGATTTTTCATATTTCTTTATCCGCTCTGGCGTGAATTTGGTGAATTGAGATGGCATAAAAAAGTAATTGCATTGGAGTTTAAAAAGATAGAGGATCAGTTAATCTAAGAAGAATGGAACGCTAATAGCTGCAGCATGATATGCTAACATAATTAATGTATTATTAGCAACTTTAGCGGGATATGATATTGGTTCTTTTATTTTACAGTAACGGTAAAAGAAATTTACTAAACCTATTACTGGAATAAAATCTGCAATTTTTAGTCTGAGTTTTTCTTCTAGGGTTGGTTCGTCACCAAATCTCCTCTCTCTAAAATTCTCAAGCTCTTCCATAAAATTTTCAAATATCCTTTATTTATAAATCTATTTTTAAAGGCCGAAGCCTTTAAAAACACCCCCTATCATAAACTTCTTATGCCCAGAAAGAAGAAAGACTTAACAGAAAATAAAGTAACCGAAGCAGAAACTGAAGAGAAAAGCGAGAAAGCTGATAAATCTAAAGAGAAATCTGAAGCTGATATTGAAAAGAAAATTAAAAAGACTCGTAAGAAAGAAGGCCCATTGCATAGCCCATTCCATAGGGCATCGGAGTTGGATAGAGCGATGGCATCGCAAGAGAGTGAAGAAAAAGTCAAGGAAGAAATAGACAAAGAATCTGAGAAAGCAGAAGAAAAAGAGGTTCTTGAGGAGAAAAAGAGAAAATTGAAGGAAAGGGCTAAGATTCTTGCTGAGAAACTCGGGGAGAAGGAAGAAGCTAAAGAAGATCTTGCTGAATTTGTAAGAGAAAAAAAGGTAAAAGGAGAAAAAGCAGTTGAGATGCTTGTTTCTTTAGAGGACTATGTAAAGTGCGGGATTCATCTTGGGACAAAGGTGATAATGCCTTGGATGAAGCAATATGTTTATAGAAGAAGAGCTGATGGGTTAGCTGTCTTGAATACAGAAATAATTGACAAGAAGATTAGAGAGGCAATTCCTTTTTTAACAGGTTTTGATGCTAAAGACATTATACTTGTGTGCAAAAGAGAAGCGGGCTGGAAGCCAGCAATAATGTTTTCTGAAATAACTGGAATACGGGCTTTTACTAAAAAATATCCTGCTGGTATTATGACAAATCCAATTCTTGAGAATTTTTTTGAGCCAGAGCTTGTTATTATTTGTGATCCGTGGATTGACAAAAATGCTCTTAGTGATGCAAAGATTACTGGCAAAAGTAATAAAAGATATTGACATGATTATTCCTTGCAACAATAAAAGCGAGAAAAGCATAGGGCTTGTGCTTTATATCTTAGCCCGTGAGTTCTTGAAGGCAAAGGGAATAAAAAAAGAAGTAACGCTTGAGGAGTTTGTGAGGGTGTGAAGATAGAGTATATATTGTATATGTTTTACTATGCAAAACTATTTAAATACTAAACTATTTACTATCCTATAAAACTAAACTAAATAACTGAAAGGAGGTAAATAATATGGCAAAAATAGGAACTTTTTATACACCAGACATCAAGCTTAGTGAAGCATTTGAGATTATTAATAGAATTTATAAAGAAAAAATCAAAACTGCAGATGGTCTAGCTACATTGTTAGGACATGAAAATGCAAGAAGTGGAACATTTCAGAATAAATTATCAGCACTGAAAAAATTAGGTTTAATTAACAGTGGTACATTAGGTATTAATTTGACACAAACTGCAGAAAAAATAGTTTTACCAAAAAATCCTTTAGAAAAAGATGAGGGATATAAAGAAGTATTTCAACGTATGCCTTTATTTTTAAAGATCAGAGAAAAATTAGGAAGTAATCTGGTAGATTCCCAAAATTTTTGGGTTCATTTAATGGAGATAACAGGAATAGGAAGATCAGATGCTGAAGCTGAAGCAACACGGATTCGAAATATTTATATGGACTCTCTTCGTTATATGACTCAGACATCAGATGTTTCTGATGTTGGAGGTGAAAAAATGGTAGATAGTATATCCGCAAGTGTCCAGCAAGATTTTATAGAGATAAAGACAAAAGATTCTGTTGTAAGGATACCAAGCAATTTAGAATCGATAAGAAGAGTCAAGAAGATGTTGGATTTTGAAGAAGAGAATTTAATGAACAAGCTAAAAGAGAAATAATAAGAAAAATTTTATTTTTTGTATTACAAAATTTAAAATAGAAGTAATTGTAAAGCTCTAGTGGAATAAATCCTATAAAAAAAAGAAAAGAAAAAATGAAAGTCAAATTTATACGCAAAGAGTTATGGAATAACCTCAATAAATCCGATGGAAGCATAAGTCTATTTGATGAGATACCTATCCCAGCATTGCAAAATCCAAAATTAAAGAAAAAAGTCATAAATGTAGCTACCAGTGGCGGAAATTTACAACCAAATCCAGGAATCGATATCTATCGAGATGATAATGGACAGATTGATAAGGATTGGTATTCTGTTAGAGAACATGATGAAGCCAATATGCAAATTATAGGCCCAATTAAAGATGAGGAACATCATCTTGGCAAGATTCCTAATAGAGTATTAAAAGAGGGTAAGAAAAATGAAAACAACACATAGAATAATTTTAGGAGATGCTTTGAAAGTTTTAAAGACAATTCCAGAGAAGTCTGTTGATTTAGTATTTGCAGATCCGCCTTATAATATGTCAAAGAAAAAGGGATTAGCATGGAAATATAGCAAACATGTAACTATGCAAGAAGATTGGGATATGTTTCCTAAAGATGAGTTCTTTAAGTTTAATAGAGAATGGATAGCTGAATGTTTTAGAGTCTTAAAACAGGGAGGTAGTTTATGGGTTTCTGGAAGTTTTCATAATATTTATCAAACTGGATTTATAATACAAGAATTTTTCCCAGAGGCTAAGATAAACAATAGTATAGTCTGGTTTAAGCCGAATGCTCAACCTAATATAACTTGTAGATTTTTTACAGAAAGCACAGAGCATTTAATCTGGGCTTCTAAAAATGGAGATGGTAAAAAATGGAAATTCAATTATGAGTGGAGTAAACAAATAGAAGATCCTCTTAACCCAAAGGGTAAACAAACGAGGAATGTTTGGAGTATACCTCTGACTCCAAAAAAGGAAAAATGGGCTGGAGCACATCCAACACAAAAACCATTTGAATTATTAAAGAGAATAATATTATCTTGCACTGATGAGGGAGATTTAGTTTTAGATCCATTTGTTGGCTCTGGCACAACTTCGGCAGTAGCTAAATATTATGGTAGAAATTCGATAGGGATAGAGATTGATAAAAAATATATAGATATTATAAAAAAGAGATTGCAGAAAGCACAGAAAACCTTATCAAACGAAGAACCAGAAATAATTTTTGAAGAGTTTAAAGGTTAATCAATATACCATAAAGATTTTAGCTTTGGATTGTGCTTTTTATCTTTTTTATTTTCAAACTTAACATATTTTGCTAATGGCGGTTGCCCATTACAAACACTCATACATAAATTATCTATTTCTTTAGGGTTATCTATAAATTCCCTTATCCATCCCTGAAAAAACAAGGTTGGAGGATCAAATTTACTTTCCTTATGATAACCATATTCTTGCTCAATAATGAAAAGCTGTGAAAGAATACCAATAACAACTAAATCATTAAGAAAATGCTCGAATGTTTCCTTTGATAATTCTTTAAGCTCTTTTTCTGGATCTGCTCCATAAAAGATATTATCAAAAGCCAAAAGCAATTTTTTCTTTAAATCTACTCTGCTTCTAATTCTTAGATTTAAATCAATCATAACCCTAAGATGGTTTGGTCTAAAAGTTCTCTCTTCTTCTTTAAGCCATATTTGGAAATTCTTCTGAACATCATAACTTTCAAATCTCTTAGACAGCTTGGAAGGTCTAAAGAGATAAACTTCCAAATCATCTTTCTTATAGACAACTTTGTTGGTATCAAATGGAAATTCTTTAATAACCTTAAACATCGCTTGTTTATCCATGTTTTTCTAAAGGAATAAGTTACTTAAAAGCCTTTTGAAAACTCCCCATCTTTATCTCTCATTTTTGAAATAGCTTCTTTCATAATATCTTCTTTAATTTCAAGTGGAAAAAGGTACATAACCATATTAATCTTTTTTTGGTCAGGTCTGATAACTTTTGTTCCATCTTTTTGTTTTTCAATATAGACAATTTCAAATGGGCCTCCTACACCAACATGCTTTTCACTTGCCTTGCCTGCTTTCATTAATATATCTATTCCTTCGTCTATTGAAAGTTCTTTTTGCCATCTATAATTTTCAAGCTCTGCTCCCATTTTCTCTAAAGCCATTATGCCGCCACTTCCTGAAACTGCATAATCCTTGAGATTGCTAAAAAGTGCAGTTGAGCCCGGGAATTCTGTTATATATATAAGTGGACTTTCATAATTTGTAGCAAGCATTAAATCCAAAGTAAAAAAGTTATTTGCATTATTTGCTATATGTAATATTTCATCTACAACCTTTGGATTGATTTGAACTCCTTGAGGCGGAGCTATAACATCTCTTATATCTGAGAATCCGTATTTAGCTAAAAATCCTCGTTGTAAATGCTTGTTTCTTACCTGATGGTATGCCTGCTCAACTTTGTCGCTTAATTCCCTAGATGACTTGTATTGTTCTCCTTTTATTAGCTCTAATATTTCATTTGCTAGTATTGGACGCCCTGTAACTCCTACTACTGCATGCTTGTCTATCTCCTGAATCTTTCTATATATATCTTGGGTGAATCCAACTCCCGGATAAGTTACTTCTGAGTCTTGTATTAACATTACTGCTTCATTATTTGGAATTAAACCTATGCTAATTGTCATAAATGATTTGAATTTCAAGCTTTTATAAATCTTTCTATTGTTATTACTTAAAAGTTATTATAAATAAGTTTAATTCTCTACTTCTTCTAAAATTTTATCTGTATGAATCCTAATCTTTTTGTCTAGATCAGATGTTTTTCTATTTATTTCTTCGTTAATATAATTATAAAGCTTTTCTCTTTTAACATTTGATTGTTTTGTATAATGTCTTATTTCTATTTTATCGCATTTTACAAAATTAATAATAGCTAGAGTGACTGCTGCATAAATTGCGCCTCCAATAATATATTTATATCTTGTTTTCATGGATTTCTTTTTATAGAATATGTCGAAACATTTAAATACTTCTACGGGGGGAACTTTATATCTTATTTATTAACGAGTAATGATTGCCTTAATTCTTAAGGTATGATGGAAGATCTTGTTGTAAATGCTAACCAATTTATCAATTTGATACTATTAATTGTTGGCTTATTTTATGAAGTTGTTGTCGTTCAGGAGGATCGAGTGTAAATGGACAATTTTGCTGTCCAAGAACAATGTTCTAAATCCAGTTGATCCTGCTGGCGGCTGCGGCTATCTGGCTTGTGTTTAGACATGCAAGTCTCTCGAAAGAGGGCGAACTGCTCAGTAACACGTAGCTAACCTAACCTATGGTCATGGATAACTTCGGGAAACTGATTGTAAAACATGATAGGAGACAGATACTGGAATGTTCTTTCTCTCAAACTCGCGCCGTAGGATGGGGTTGCGGCTGATTAGACTGTTGGCGGGGTAAAGGCCCACCAAATCTAAGATCAGTAAGGGCTCTTGGCGGAGACGCCCTGAGAAGGACTCTGAGACACTAGTCCTAGCTCTAAGGAGTGCAGCAGTCAAGGATTTTCTGCAATGCGCGCAAGCGTGACAGAGCGAGCCAGAGTGCTTTTCCTTTGGAAAAGCTTTTGCCTGCTGCAAAAAGGCAGGCGAATAAGGACTGGGCAAGACTGGTGCCAGCCGCCGCGGTAATCCCAGCGGTCCAAGTCGCAGCCACAATTATTGGGTCTAAAACATCCGTAGCTTGTTTCGTAAGTACCTTGTTAAATCATGCATCTAAAGTGTATGGCAGGCAATGTATACTGCGGGGCTTGAGACCGGAAGACGTGTGGAGTACGGTCAAGGTAGCGGTAAAATGCTTTAATCTTGGCCGGACTCACAAGAGCGAAGGCACCACACGAAGACGGATCTGACAGTGAGGGATGAAGGCTAGGGGCGCAAAATGGATTAGATATGGCATGAAGGGTAAATATGGATTACCTTGAATACGAAAAATTAATCGCTAAGGTCTTTATGGAGTAATATTTACTATGCGCTAAATATTTCTATGAATATAAAGAAAGCTTATCGAAAAAATATTCTAATGATATGTAATAATTTATCTTATATCTCTTCATTCCACTAAATACCCATGTAGTCCTAGCAGTAAACACTGCACACTAAACATCAGTACCTCCTCGAGAGGTATTGGTGCTGTAGGGAAGCCGTAGAGTGTGCTACCTGGGAAGTATAGTCGCAAGGCCGAAACTTAAAGGAATAGGCGGGGGAGCACTACAACGGGTGACGCGTGCGGTTCAATTAGATTCCACACCGTGAACCTCACCAGGATCGACAGCAGAATGAAGGTCAGTCTGAAGGGCTTACCTGACACGCTGAGAGGAGTTGCATGGCTGACGTCAGCCTGTGTCGTGAGATGACCTGTTAAATCAGGTAACAGGCGAGATCCGTGTGTATAATTGCTACGTTGAGAGCACATTATACAGACTGCCGTGGTAACACGGAGGAGGGTGCGGGCTACGTTAAGTAGTATGACCTGAATACCCTGGGCTACACGCGCGCGGCAATGCTGCATTCAATGGGCTGCAACTCCGAAAGGAGAAGCTAATCTCATAATATGCAGCTCAGTTCAGATTGAGGTTTGTAACTCAACCTCATGACGCTGGAATCCGTAGTAATCGTTCTTTATCAGAGAACGGTGAATAGGTCCCTGCTCCTTGCACTCACCGCCCGTCAAACCAACCGAGTTGTGCCTTGATGAGGCCCTTCGGGGACGAATCTTTGTACGATAAGGTAGGTTAAGTCGTCACAAGGTATCTGTAGGGGAACCTGCAGATGGATCACCTCCTAAATTTTAAATATGACAATAAGAAAACAAGATCTTCCTTGCTCGTTAATGAATTTTAAAATTAGATATTGAGAAAGCTAAGATATTACAAATTATCCAAATATTTATAAAATTAATCTCATTAATATTGTATGATAGAAAGTGAAGAAAATAAGAAAAAGGGTATTGAAGCTGAATCCAAATTCAGGGAATGGTTAGACAAACATAATATTCCTTATATTTATTTACAGCAAGATACACAAACGATATCTCCTGCATTTAAAAGATATTTCAGCGGAAAAAGGCCTGATTTTTTAATTTTGATTCCCCATTTTGGTTTTATTTTTGTTGATATTAAATATAAAAATTTAAATCAAACTTATAAAACTTATCCGATGGATGGGGAAGAGACAAAAAGGTATTCTTCAATTCAAAGAAGATTCAATCTAAATATCTGGTATGCTATATCAAATGAGGAGCTAGATTATAAAACCTGGTTCTGGATTCCTATATCTAAAATCTTTGAATCAGGACTCAAGAAATATACATCTAGTGTTTCTCGTGAAGAGTTTTATGCTGTTCCAATTCAAGAATTCGTGCAGATAGCAATGGACGATTCTTTAGACAGGCTTCTTTCAAAAATATTTTTAGAAGGAACAAAGACAATAAGTTAAATTTTATATACTAATTTTTCCTTATTGTTTGATGAAGATTAAAAAAGGCGAATGGGGATTGATATTGTTTAACCTGATTTATGTTGCTATTTTCACAATTTATTATTTGAGTATAAAGAACTACGAGTTTTTATGGTATGTTGCGGTTCTTTTGTTCTTTGTAGGTTTGATTGCTTTTACATTGAAGAAAAGCAATTTTGATTATTTGATTTTATGGGGACTTTCTATATGGGGATTTCTTCACATGGCTGGCGGAGGAGTTAGGGTTGGAGATGGCGTCTTATACGCCCTGCAATTAATTCCAATCTGGGTAACTGATAATTTCTTTATATTGAAGTTTGACCAGCTTGTGCATTTTTACGGGTTTGCAGTTGCCACATTAGTTGCTCATCATCTTCTGAAAAAATACTGGAATGATGATGTGAATTATAAAATTGTTTATCCCGCACTTGTTGCAATTGGTATGGGGCTTGGCGCGTTAAATGAAATTGTTGAATTCATGGCAGTTGTTGCATTTTCTAACACAGGTGTTGGAGGGTATTACAACACAGCGCTAGACCTTGTTTTCAACACGCTGGGAGCGATTGCAGCTGTTATATTTATACATGTCAAAAAACGTTAGTTGTTTTTTGAGCACTATCAGAATTCTTACTGAATTCTGAAGTTTCAAGAGAAGATAATCCGAAGATTTTTAAATCAAGTTCTAATATATTTTTCAAGGGCCTGTAGCTCAGTTGGTAGAGCGCGTGCTTTGCAAGCATGAGGTCTCGGGTTCGATCCCCGACGGGTCCATATAAAATATGGGAAAAAATATCAAGATTTTGATTTGGAATATTGGCAGGCTTTGTATTCCTTTTTTTCCATTTTTGGATAAATTCTTTAGAGTATCTAGACATTCCATTGAAAAAGTTCGGACAGCACTGAATGATATTGACGCTGACGTTGTTATGCTTCAAGAGGTTGCTGGAAAAGAACATTTAACAGAGCTTACAAAGAATACAGATTATCATGCTATTCTGGGTCCGTCTTATTATGACAGAGATTATGAAGAAAATACTGCGTTGCTTTCCTATCAAAAACCAGATGATATTAGACATTTTCCTGAGAATAATGCGGTTTTTGTTTCTATTCCTGAATTGGATATTAATGCTGTAAATGTTCATCTACAATGCTTGAATAAAAAAAGGCGTGCAAAGCAAATTGAAGATTTAATATCTTGTTTGCCATCAGAAAAATCTATTCTTGCCGGAGACTTCAATGATGATATTAAAAAATATAATCTTGGAAATTTTCGCCCATGCACTTCTGAACTTGGATCAACGACCCTTTATGGCAGACATATTGATGACATTTTGCACACTCCTGATGTTAAAGTAGAATCCAGCCAAATTGTTGTTAGAAGGTTTGGTTTTATGGACCATTATCCTGTTGTGGCTAATATTTGCTTATAACATAGGAATTTAATATCATTTATGAAAAAGAAAATAATGTGACAATAACCCCGATGGCTATTAAGGTTATAGCTGCTTTTTTACAAAAATTCTCGCTTTTTCTTTTCCATAGAATTTGGAGATGGTTGGACGATAAGAATGTAAAATATTACGATTGTAGTTCCATTCCTTATATTTTTTGTCCCGAATTTGAATTTCAGGCATCCTCAACCAACGAGTAAAATTATCAGAAAAGTATATCAATATTAATCCTAATAATATCATACCAATTCCTGAAAAGAATAGATAAAGATACATAATTTGGAATAATAATCATAACATTATAAATATTTCATATGCAAAATTCAAATAAGAAAACTTTTTAAATACAGATTTCAGCGTTTAATTACTATATTAAGAAAATGGACTATTATTCAATTGTTGAAAAGGCCAGAAAGTCTGGAAAGATAGAGAAAGGAACAAATGAAGTCACAAAAGCAATAGAGCGCGGAACAGCAAAGATTGTTGTTGTTGCAAGAGATGTTTCTCCTAAAGAAATTGTGCAGCATATACCTCTTCTTTGCAAGGAAAAAGGCATAGAATATGCAGAGGTTGACAGCAAGCAGAAATTAGGAATTGCAGCAGGATTGCATGTCAGTTGCTCCAGTGTTGCTGTTATTTCAGAGGAAAAGAGCAAGAAATAAAATGGGAAGCAAAAAACCGCAAAAATCTAAGGAGGGAAAGGGGGGGGACATAAGGGTTAGTGACGTTCTTCTTAGCGGATCTCCTGGACTTGTTGAGGAAATAATCGGGAGGACAGGATTCAGAGGAGAGATCACGCAGGTAAGATGCAAAATTCTTGATGGCTCAAATAAAGGCAAAGTGATAAGAAGAAATGTCAAAGGTCCTGTCAGAGTTAATGATATTTTAATGCTTAGAGAGACTGAGATTGAAGCAAGAAAACTAAGATCAAAGGTTACAAAAGGAGCATTTACTTAAAAATGTTTGAAATAAATAATTCAGAAAGATTATCAGAACTTGAATTAAATCTGGGAGAAGATCTTGCCGACCAAATTAAGAAAGGTATAGATAAAATTGATAAATATATTTTGGTAGGAGCAGTTTTAGGTAGTATGGCTGGAATGGTTGGTTTTGGATATTTTTTTAATAGATATGAGCCTTTACAAGATTTTCTTCCTTATCCAACACTTGGGGGCATTGGCTTTGGATTATGTTTTGCTAACCCGGGAGCTTTTAATGGTCACGCATATGGGATATCTAAAATTCGTAAGTTAAAAAAGATTCATCCTAAATTAGCAGATGACATAGAGGAATATCTAAAATTAAATCTTGAATTAAAAAATAAAAAATCGGACTAAAATGCCTATATGCAGTTTTTGTGGAATACAATATGAATGGCCAAGAGGGCTTACATTAGTCAGCTCAACAGACGGGAGAATTACTTATTTTTGTTCGAGCAAGTGCAGAAGAAATGCAGCTCTTGGAAGGGACAAGAAAAAAGTGAGATGGGTTGTGAGGAAGAAAGAAGAAATAATCTATTCAGAATAGATTTTCTTTACTATTTTTTTTCTTAGCTTAAATGTATTCGCCCATTTTGCATAAGCCTGCCAGCCTTGAAAAGATTCTAAGATTTTTTTATGACTTATCACTTCATTTTTATATAATTCTATTTTCTTTAAAATCTTTCTAATATTCCTTTTTCTTAATAATTTGAAATAATAAAAATTTCTGAATCCAACAAAATCAATTCCTCTTGATAAATTAATTATTTTAGATTTATCTGGATGCAATTCTAATTTTAGTTTTTCTTTAAGAAAATTGTCAATCTCAATCTTCCATTTTTCCAATTGCTCTTTTGAAGAATGTAAAATAACAAAATCATCAACATATCTTATGTAGTATTTTGCTTTTAATTTATGCTTTACAAAATAGTCTAGTTCATTAAGATAGACATTTGCGAAGAATTGAGATGTTAAATTGCCGAGAGGCATGCCTTGTAGGGAAACCAAGTTTCCCCCTACGACCCCTTCCTTTAAATTAACTCTCTCTCTCTCTGATCTCCGGAGTTCGTAATAATTTTCTTTATCAATCCCATAGTTCGTTCATCTTTTATTTTTCGTTTAATAATTTCTAATAAAATGGAATGATTAACTTCTTGAAAATAATGTTTTATATCTGCTTTAAGGCAATATACCTCTGATTTTAAATTATTAGTAACTTTCCTCTTGAATAAATCAAATCTCTTAAGTGCAAATAAAGTTCCTTTTCCAATTCTATTTGCACAAGAATCATAAATAAAACTTTTATCTAAGATTGGCTCTATTATTCTAATCAGAGCATGATGCACAATTCTATCTCTAAAGTGTGATTTACTTATCTTTCTAGTTTTAGGGTCTCTAACAACAAATGTTTTAAGGGGTTTTGGATAATATATTTCAGATTTTAATTCATAGTGTAACGATTTTAGATTATTTGATAAATCCTTCTCAAATTCAATAACATAATCTTTCTTTGTCTTGCCTTTTCTTGCATTTTTCCATGCAAGCTCCAAATTCTCTAAATCAAAAATATTAGAATAAATATCTGTTTTTTCCATTATTAATGTCTTAGGAGTTAGAGCTATTCCCGAAGCATAACCGTTCCTGTTGTCATCATGGTAGTTGCCATTGAAGTTAAGCCTGTTGTCGATCCAGTTCCTGTTGTTGCCAACCGCGGCCCAGTTATGTAGCTAATTTACCAATTCAAGGAATGACCTCTCACTGAAGTTTCTCGCAAGAAACTTCTGTATTTTATGGCTTTAAAATAAATAAAATAATGCTCTAGTAAATCAGCGTGTAGCCCTAGCTCATTGGCATTGCCTCACTAAGACAGGAATTTTATAGAATTACTATTAATAAAATTAATTATGATGCAGTCTTTAGTTTGCGCGGGCTTCGCCACTAACCAATACCCCCGAAGCAAAACCGAACCTGAAGTCATCATGGCAGCCACCGAAGTCAAGCCTGTAGTCGACCCAGTACCTGCCGTAACCAACCGCGGATACTGTCTGAATAAGTTCTTTATCAGGGTTTACAATCCATGATCTTGGTTTTTTATTTTTAAAATGTCTTGATTGAGAAACTCCTGCTAAATTTCTTGCTCCTTGTTCTTTATTGCTAACAATTATGAATCCGTCATTTGCAAAATCTTCTGGGCTCATTTCTCCTTCATTATATGTATCTCTTGGAGCAAATCCTATTTTATCATCTTCACTGAATTTTATTCCATTCTTTAATTCTCTTCCGCCTTTTAGTGCTTTCTCTAGTTCTCCTATATCTAATTCTTCACTTGTTCCAATTCCTTTTTCATCGTAAACAACGAAAACTCCATGAGAAGATTTATATTTTTCAGGAATCCATAAGTTTCTTTGGAAAAGCCAAAAATATCCTGACTTCATTATTTCTCTTAATTCAACTGATTCTGGCTGTTTTTGAAAATCTTCAGGACCGCAATAAACAGCCTTTAGTAAGTATGAAGTTTTCTCTCCATCTGGAAGAGATAATCCTGCTGTCTTATTATTTAATATTTCTTGTGCAACGCTTTTATAATTACTTCGTTTTGAATATGGATAAGCAAATGCTATATTTTCGTCTACATTAAGTCTTGTAGCCATTCTTTCAATATTCGGAGTATATGGTTTTACCATAATATTTTAGATAATATTGTATTTATAAATCTTTCTATTTCGTTACTATTATTTAGTTGCTAAATAATCCCTTTTCTAAACCTCTTCTCTTTTGGCACATAATTGTATATTGTGCTGTTTGAGAGTTTCGCGCATCCTATTATATCTTTTCCGTGCTTAATTATGTAAAAGCCGTCTTTCGCATCTTTATGCAGACTATTTCCCTTAAACCATAAATCCATTTCTTCCTTGCTTATCTCTATAATATTTTTCATTATTCTGTCTTTGAAAAGATTTGCTGAATCAAAGCTTAACCTTATCTCCCCATTAAATAATTTTCCGAAATAAATTCCAACTGATTCTACATTTATATTTTTAAATAAATTATTAATTGATTTAATGTCAATATCCCCTTCAAAATATCTTATCTTGTTTGAGCCTGATAATAGAAATATTCCTCCGAGTTCCAAGCCATATATATCTTTCAGTATCCTTGTTATTTCTTGAGTTTTTTTAATGCTTAGGATTTCCATTTTTAAGCTTCATTTTTCCTCAATTTAGCAAGAAAGAATCCTTCTGTGTCATTGTCATGGGGATAAATTCTTGCTGTGTTTTTAACTTGAGCATCAAAAACTTTGGATTCCCATTGTGTAATCCCTTCTCTGAATTTTATTGGAAGGTCTAGTTTTTCTACTCTTGCATTGAAATTTTTTATAAGAAAATCTACAACTTCTTCATTTTCTTCTGGCGCATGGGTGCATGTTGAATAAACCATTTCTCCTTGTGGTTTTAATAAAGAAAATGCGCTTGATGCAATTAGCTTTTGGAGTCTTGATAAATTTTTTATCATTTTTATTCTTAACAAATCTGATTCCTGCACTCTGGAATTTCCTGCATAATTGAACTGCGTCATGGCGTGTAACAATTGTGTTTAATGCTCCTGTTTTTTCAAGATTAGAAACAAGGGGCGCTATTCTTTGTAGCTTGCTGTCATTTGCTATAATCAAGCCTTTGTTATTCATGTGCATAACAGCTTGCGTTGTCTTTGAGCCAGGTGATGCTGTTAAATCAAGAAATGCTTCGCTTTCTTTTGGAGTTAGTGCTATAATTGGAAGCATACTGCTTACATCTTGCACATAATAATAGCCAAGAACATGCTCAATGCTTCTACCCAATTCGCCTGGCTGTAAGTTACTTTTTATAAGCATTGCTTGCGGGTAATCTCTCAACTGCTCAATTTCCCATCCCTTTACCTCTAATCTTGCTTTCAACTCCTCAATAGATATTTTTATTGTGTTGCAGCGAATGCTACTTGGAGGATCTTTTCTTACATATTCCATGAACTTATCATAATCTAGGATAAGTTTTTTCATCCGCTCTTCAAACAATGGCTTTGGATGATATGTTGCACGAATTGTCATACAAAAATGATTGAAATGGATGTTTATAAGTATTCCACAAAGGTTAAATATTATATATCAGTATTAAACTCATGAAAGACAGAACAGCTATTATATTAATCATTGTTGGAATTGTTGTTATAATCGGATTGCTGGTTTTTATCTTCAGCACAGAGAAACCTGTTCCGGTTTATACTTATGAGGAATGTGTTTCACAGGGAAATGTTGTTGATGAAATTGATGGAATGCAAAGATGCACGACAAAACAGGGAAAAGTATTTTTTAAACTTGACAAATCTGGATTTTGCGGACAATCAACAAATGGTGTCTGTGAAAGTGATTCAGATTGTGTAGCAGATGGGTGCTCTGGGCAGGTATGTCGCTCTACCAATGAAAGTCCTGTAATAACAACGTGTGAATGGCGAGAATGCTATGACGATGAAAAATATAATGTGGGGTGTGGGTGTGTTGAAGGAAAGTGTGAGTGGAGTTAATATGAAAGCTGTTAATGCACTTGTAATAAAAAATAATAAACTTCTTACAATAAAGCGAAAGAATATACCTTGGAAAGGAATGTATACAATGCCCGGAGGCAGACTTGAGAAGGGAGAAACTGAAAAAGAAGCATTAGTTCGCGAGGTTAAAGAAGAAACTGGATATGATGTGATGGTTAGTAGATATATTGCTACTAAAATATTTTATTGGCATTATATTCCTTTTAGTGTTTCGTTTTATACAGCCGAGATTATTAGCGGGAGAGCTAAGCCGCAAGAAGAAGAAGT
>JACPGZ010000047.1 GCA_016188895.1 Candidatus Pacearchaeota archaeon | reverse complement strand
TTTTTTGAATAAGATTTTTAATCAATGCATGAGCAAGTTTTCCTTTAGGCAATTTTGGCTCGTTTCTATTCTCAAAAAATCAAGCCAGATAGATGTATCAAAATAGTAATTCCTTGGCATCTAACAAACAAACCTCCAAAATTTATAAATGTGTCGGGTGCTATAGATAATTATTTAAATGCAATAACATAAATAATATCATGGCAACGTGCCCTGAATGCAAAGGAACAAAAAGAGTAAGGGAAAAAGATGGATCAATAAGGCCATGCTGGAAATGCCTTCTTGAAGGCGAAATGGACCAGCATTCTGAAAAGCTTCCTGACACAAAGATTAAATGGTAAGCCCAGCCCATTGCATAGGGCATCGCAAGACACAGAGAACTGGCCTCATACTCATTATGCTCATTCCTAAAACAAATTCTAAATTCAAATAGCAATATTTTTAAATGCCCTTGGTATTGAAAATTCATGTCAAGAGTAAGAATAAAACTGCAGAGCATTGATATAAATGCATTAAATGATATTTGTAATTCTATCAAAGAGATAGCTGGAAAATCTGGAATTAACATAGGAGGACCCATCCCATTGCCGACAAAAAGATTGAAAGTTACTACGCGAAAAAGTCCTTGCGGTGATGGAACAGCCACATTTGACAGATTTGAAATGCGCATCCACAAAAGAATTATAGACTTGCCTGCAAATGACCGAGTTCTCCATGCAATAATGCGTGTCTATATTCCCAGAACAGTAAATATCAAGATTGAGATGAAGGATTAAGATAAGAAAATATGTCAAGTATTTAGCCGGACCAATTACAGCTTTAGCAATCAGCATTACGAAGATGCATTAATACAAATAGAAGATGGTTTATATGACCGATGTGATGTAATTATTGATAATGGATATATTCTTAAGGGCAAAGAATTCTAATGAATCAAGGAAATATATCTTCTTGAGAAACATCTAATTCACTGAAATCATCAACTCCTGTGTCTGGATTATCTCCTACATCAAGTGTATCTATATCAACTGTTGTGGATGTTGTGGTTGTTTCTTCTCCATTTTTACCGCCCTTGAAAATAAAGAACAACAACAATATAATTATTACAGCAACAATTACCCATATCAATATCTTATTATTAAACATTCCAGATTCTCTTTGCTTATTTTCTTTAGCTGGCATTTTCTTTTAATTTTTTATTTAGCTCTTTAAGCATTTTTGTAGCATCTTTGATTAAACTCCAAACAGTTTCAAATTCACCTTCCCTGTATTTTTTTCCTGTAACAGCTGTGTTGCTTGCCTGATCAAGTTTAGCTTTAATTGCAGAAATTTCTGCTGTATAACCTGCAAGAGCTGCTTCTGACTCTATTGACTTCAAATAAGTATTAATGCGGGCTATTTCAAATCTTGCCCATAAATGAAGATGCAGGTTTCTTGCATTTTCCATTGATGTTCTTATGTCTTTCTTTGTTGCACTTCTTACAGCTTCTATAGCAGGAAGCAGCATGTTTTGTGCATCAGCAACCACAACCTCCATTTCTGCCGTATCATATCCTTTTTCCTTCATCTTAGCAATAATATTGTTCCATCTTGTAATCCATGAATTAAGATGATCTGCCCTTGCATTACTCCAATTTTTATCTGCATTGTTTGTACAATTTGCAAATGCAGCAATTGTTTCTTTATTTAAACTCTTCAGATTAAGTTTTTGTTGCATAGTTATATTTGTCTTCTTTATACCGAACTTCTCTGCCTGAACAGCTTTAACTGCATTTTTTAGATTATCTTTAAAAGTGGTTGTGAAATAGCGGTCAAATTCTTTATGATTTAATAGATTTGCAAGTTCTTGAAGTTTTGAATAATCTGCGTCTAAAGGAGCTTTATAAACTAATACACTGCTGTTTGCAACTGAAAAAATATCAAGCTGTGTTTTTGTTAATTCAATCCTGCAACTAATATGCTTTAATCTTGCAGTGTAATCATTTCTCCTGCTTTCATTTATCTTGTGATAATCTGCGAGAACGCCTGATGAAAAGAGTAAAGTAAAGACTACAAAACTAACTGCAATAAGTAAAAGCTTATTTTTCATTTGACCTCAATTTATTATTTTAAGAATGAGGAGTATTTAAAACTTGCGATGGACCTGCCGGGAATTGAACCCGGACTTCGTCCGTGCGAGGGACGTGTTCTGCCATTAGTACTACAGGCCCTTGCCCATTCCAGCCCCATTCCATAGGGCATCGGAGTTGTTCTCTTTATGAACTCTCCTTTATATGATTATGACATCTCCTAAATCTCTTAGACTCCTTCCTAAAAATCCCAGTATTATTAAATTTATTCCAAAAACAGCAAGGAATACATTAGAGCGATGCCAATCAAGAAGAATACGAATGAGAGATAAGCTTTAAATTTGCTTTTTTCCCTACCTAATTCGGGAACAAGATCTGTTGCTCCAATATACAAAAACATTCCAGCCATTATTGGGACTAAATAATTAATGAACGACTCACTAATTAAAAAGTATCCCAAAACTGCTCCGAGGATTGCTGTCAATGCAGAAAGAAAATTATAAAACAATGCCTTAGAACGAGTAAATCCGCCATGAATCAGAACAGCATAATCACCAATCTCTTGTGGAATTTCGTGAGCAATAACTGCAATTGTTGTTGTAAATCCTATTATTGGGCTGATAAGATAAGATAAAGCGATTAATACGCCGTCTACAAAATTATGAATTCCATCTCCTATAAGATTCAAATAGCTGAATGAATGTATCTCACAATCTGGGTCATGATGATGATGCCAGAAAAGAAAATTCTCTATAAAGAAAAAAACCGCAAAACCCAAGATTACTAATAAAAAGGTTATTATGCTTTCTATATTTTCCAGCGCCTCTGGAATAAGATGAAAAAATGAATCTCCAATAAGAGTGCCTGCAGCAAGCGCGATTAATAAAATAATAATACTATTAAGTCGCTTTTGATTCATTGAAATAAACAATATCCCTACTAATGAAATAATACTTACAATAACAGTACTTATGATTGCATATGATAACATCTTACCTCTTTTTTACATCTTTCTCGTATCAACTTTTTTTCCGAATTTTATCAAGCTTTCTCCTTTAAATACCTTGCTGATTGTGTCTTTTAATTCAGATATTTTAACTCTGAATTGTTCTGTTGTATCTCTGTCTCTGATAGTTGCTGAATTGTCCTTCCTACTTTCCCCATCAATTGTTATGCAAAATGGTGTTCCAATCTCGTCATTTCTTGCATAACGCCTTCCGATTGAGCCTGAATCATCATAAGTAGAATGAAAATTTTTTTTTAATTCATTATGAACTTTTGCTGCAAGATTATCTATTCCGTCTTTGTTAACTAAAGGCAAAATTGCAATTTGAAATGGCGCAAGCTGCGATGGAAACCTGAATACATAAGTCTCGTTTTTCTTTTTTTCATTGTCATAGAACAAGTCAAGCAGAGCCCAGATGTTTCTGTCAATGCCAAAGCTCAGCTCAAGAACATGAGGAATAAATCTTTTATTATTGTGAAAAATCTCCTGGCTCTCTTTTGAGATATTTTCATGCCCTTTTAAATCATGGTCTGTTCTGTAATGAATTCCTCCAATCTCATTAAACCCCCCGAATGTCTCAAGATTAATCTCTATATCAAAATGAATCTTGTTATAAAATGCCCTTTCTTTTTCCCCAATTTCTCTAAGCCTGAATTTTTCCTTAGGAATTTTTAATACATCCAGATAAAACTGCTGAACCTTTGCTGCATAATGCAAGTAGAATTTTCCGATTTTCATTTTCTTGTTGATTTCGTCAAGAGAAATTTCCTCTTCTTTTTTCTTCTCATTTCTTTTAACAATAAGTTTGTAGCTCTTGATACTATTCCACAATTCGTCATCAATCTCATCTAAATTTGCAGGGTCAAAGAAAATCTGCAGTTCAGCTTGTGTAAATTCCCGCAAGCGGAAAAACTTTTGGCGCGGAGATATTTCGTTTCTGTATGCCTTGTCAATTATTGCAAGCCCCAAAGGAAGTTTATTGCGAGTTGCCTGAAACTCGTTCTTGAATGAGATGTATGCACCTTGAGCTGTTTCAGGGCTTAAATATCCTGTCTCGCCTGCGAATCCAATAGGAACTTTAAACATCATGTTAAATGTTCTTCCTTCTGTCAATTCACCACCGCATTTCATGCATTTGCTTTTCACATCATCTGCCTTGAATCTTGAATGGCATTTCTTGCATTCTCTCATAATCTCGTTAAAATTCTTAACATGCCCTGATGCAATAAAAACCTTTTCAGGAAGTATATTGTTGCTTTGTATCTCATAAAAATTATCATCTAAATTCAGAAAATAATCTCTCCACAATTGCTCAAAATTATTTTTTAATAGCTTGCCCAAATGCCCATATGTGTAAAATCCTGCCTTTCCTCCATAAAGCTCTGCAGTAGGAAAAAATAATCCTCTTTTAGATGCTATGGCCAGTATCTCTTGAGTTTTATCCATGACTCTATCTCTGAAAAGAATTATTTAAAGGTTATGATTCCCACATCTTTTTAAACCTATTTTTACCCATTTTTCTATGACAATCAAGAACCCTATAATAACTGTTGCAGGTCATGTAGATCACGGAAAAACGACAATTTTGGACGCAATTAGAGGAAGCTCTGTTGCAGAGCAAGAGGCAGGCGGGATTACCCAAAAAATATCATTTACATTATTCCCTGCCGACATGATAAGGAATAGGTATCCTATAATTGACAAGTACAAAATAAAATTAGACATTCCTGGATTTTTGTTTATAGACACCCCAGGTCATGCAGCTTTTACAAATTTAAGAAAAAGAGGTGGAAGCCTTGCTGATCTTGCTATTGTTGTTATTGATATTAATGAAGGAATTAAGCCACAGACAGCAGAGGTTCTAAGGATTATGAAGAGCAATAAAACGCCCTTTGTTGTAGCTTTAAACAAAATCGACAACATATCTGGATGGAGAAAAATAAGGGGAGTAAGGGTAGACCCTTACCAACCCAAACACAGAGTTAGCCCCTTATCAACCCCGTCAAGAGCCTTATCAACCCCAGATGATGAGTTAAACGAGAATTTAAAACAAAGCATTGAATCACAAGCTGCAATTGCAAAACAAACATTTGATGAGCGCTTGTTCATGCTCATAGGAGCATTGCATAATTATGGTTTTGAGGCAGAGCTATTTTATAACATTAAGGATTTTACAAAAAAACTAGCTTTGGTGCCATGCTCTGCAAAAACAAGAGAGGGAATCCAAGAGCTTGTTATGGTGTTATGTGGGTTGTGCCAGAAATTCTTGAAAGAGAGACTAACACTGGGAAAAGAAGCCCGCGGTGTTATTCTTGAGATAAAAAAAGAAAAAATGCTTTCTTATATAGAAGCAATTTTATATGACGGGAAATTAAAAAGAAATGACATTATTGCTGTTGCAACATTTGACGAGCCAATTATATCCAAGGTAAGAACACTTGAAAAGATTGCACCACTAAGTGCAAAATTCCAGCCAGTTGAAGAGATAGAGGCTGCAAATGGCATCAGGATGCAATTAACTGAAATGAATGGCATTATGCCTGGACTGCCATTTGTAATTTATAAAAATAATATAGAAGAGATAAAAAAAGCATTTAAGAAAGAGCTTACAGAAAATATAGTCTTAGACAAAAAAGGCATTATTGTTAAAGCTGATTCCTTGGGAAGCTTAGAGGCTGTATTGAATATATTGAGAAGCGAGGGCATTAATGTGATAAGGGCAGGAATTGGCAAGATAAACAAGGATGACATAAGTGTTGCAAAGGCATCAAAAAAACTGGATGTTTTAGACGGATTAGTTGTTGGATTTAATATAACTCCTGAAGAAGACATAATTGAGAATGATGTATCTATTTTTTGTGAAGATGTAATATATAAGTTAGTAGATAAAATTAAAGAATGGAAAGAAGCAAAAAAGGCTGAGATTGAGCGAGAAGAGTTAATGAAAATCGGAACAATTGCAAAATTAGAAATTCTTCATCAACATGTATTTAGAAATAGCAATCCAGCTGTATTTGGAGTAAGAGTTTATGGTAAAGCACGAGCGGGAATTAGTTTAATTGATGAAGCTGGAAATGAAGTTGGTAAAATCAAGGCAATGCAGATGCAGAATGAATCAATTAAAGAAGCCACTAGTGGAAGCGAAGTTGCAATATCTATTCCAGGCATTGCATTTGACAGGCGCTTGAAAGAAAATAGATTTTTATATTCAGATGTTTCAGAAGCTCGCTTCAGAGAATTAAAGAAAAAGAAGGAGATTTTAGGAAGCGCCGAGATTTCCATACTTCAGGAGATTGCTGCTATTCACAGAAAAAAGAAAGCGACGTGGGGTGTATAATGATAACATTTTCAACAGATACAGGATTAAAAGAAAAAGATATAGAAATAACTGGAAAATTAGCTGAAAAATATTTTAAAACACAAAATGACCCTAATCAAATAAAAGTAAAAGAGGCACATAGTAAATGGATATTAAACAATATTCCAGAATGTCTTAATATAATAAAAGATGATAATACAGTCATAGGTTTTACTTTAATCTTGCCATGCAATAAAGTGATAATGAATCAATTTCTTAATAAAAAGATTAATGAATCAGAACTATTTGAGCAAATAAAGAAATCTATAAATTATGATAATTTTGATACAATTTACCTTTGTTCTGTATTTATAGCTCCTAAATATAGAAAACATGGTCTTGCATCCCAAGCATTTGTTAAATCAATTAATAAAATTATTCAAAATAGAAAAGTAAAGCCAATTTTGTTTTATTGGGCTTATTCAAATGAAGGTAAAAAATTAATACATAAAATTGCTGATATTGCTAAATTAGAGTTACGAGAAAGAATAGATTAATTTAAATATAAAAACTATTTAGTATTTGCATGACCTATGATCCGTTAAAAGAACTGATTGTGAAAAAAGCTATAGCAATTGAAGACAATCGCATTAAACTATTTCATACAATAGATTATACTCTGTATCCTGGGAGAGCATTAGCTATTATCTTGCAACAACTTGGGAAAAAGGGAGGCAAAAAATATCTTTTTGGACTTGGAAGCATAATGGGAAATGATGCAATAGATGAAATGGAAGAATACCTAAAAAAGGTTGAGAAATTTGTTCCAGATAGAATAAAGACTCTACAGCCGATTTTAGAGATTAGCGGATTTGCAAAGTTTGATACTATTGAATATAAAGACAAGGATATTATATTTAAGCTGACTAAACATCCTGTTATAGATTTTGGAGTTAAATTATTCGGCAAAGATTCTATGGTATGTGAATTTTATAGAGCTGTATTTTCTGCATTCTGTCGAAAACTATTGAAATCAAAAAATTATGAATTAGTTGAAAATAAATGTATCAGAAAAGGCGACCCTTATTGTGAATGGAGCTATAAAAATGGTTAGTTTTAGTGAGATGATCTTGAGAAAAGCATTTAGGATTGATGAAGGAAAAGTAAGAATGTTGAATAAAATAGATTATATTATGATGCCTGCAAGAGCAATGGCAAAAATGCTCCAAAAAATTGGAGAGGATTTCGGAAAGGAATTTTTATTTGAACTTGGCTATAAAGCAGGAACAGATGCTGCAAATGAATTTTTTGAACATTTTAAACTTGCTGGCAGAGCTGTTCCGCTAAAATTAAATTTCTTAATTACATTGCTGCAAGTTCTTGGATTTGGTAGATTGGATGTGAAAATATTAAATGTCAAAACCAATCAGGCATTGGGGTATATAACTAAACATCCTGTTATAGAAGCTGCTAAAAACCTTTATGGCAGAAAGTCTATGATATGTGCTCATTACATGGGAGTTTATTCTGTTCATGCAGATAGGGAATTAAGTATTAAAGGATGTAAGTTAACCGAAACAAGGTGTGTAACGAAAGGAGATCCATATTGTGAATGGAGCTATAATGTTTTCAGCAAGAAATAATCATTTCACAATCTTGTGAACCACAATTCCTTTATTGCCTATCTCAAGTGGATGAATATCCTCGTCATTTCTTGTTGCTCTCATCTTCCTAACCATCAAGGACCTTGAGAATTCTCCGCCCAATGCCTCAAAGGTTATTACTATAACACCATCGCATACAAATTCACTTACAGTATCTCTACTTAGATATTCTGAATTCTGGGCAGATTCTCCTATAAGAAGTGATGTGCAATTCAACCCCTTAAGATCATTTAGAAATTCATAAATAAATTTCTTGACAAAAAAATCACCTACAACAGGTTGCGAAATAATAATTTTATTTGCTATCAAGCGATTTATAGGGATATCTGAAAGTTTTGCATACATAGGAGCATTAACAACAAGTGTTGATAAAGAATCTATAACTATTCTTTTAATGCCTTCTTTCCTAATGATTATTCTTAGATCATTTGAAGTTCGATCATTTATTCTTTCTATATCTATATCCATAATTTTTAATTTTCCGAATTTCTCAAGCTTTGATATGTCCCAACCAAATTGATTAGCTTGTTGAATAACATCATCTCTTTTTTGCTCAAATGTAACGAGAAGACCTTTTTCATTGTATTTTTCAGATCCATTAATAAGATATTGCATTCCAAAGATTGATTTGCCTGTTCCAGGAGCTCCAGCAAGCAGAATATTAGAGTTTCTTGGAAATCCTCCCTGTATAAGCTCATCAAATCCTGGAATTCCAGTTTTAATCCTCTCTTCAATTTTGCGATTTGTGAAAATTCTTTTACTCTTTTTCATTTTTATATATTAATCAATCAAGAGCTTAAATATTTTTGCTTTATATGAAAAGAAGACATGAAGTATGATTCATCCCATGAATTTGAGATAAAATAGATATTTTGTATTTATATAATAATCTTTTTATAGTTAAAATTTTTTGTATGATAATGGATGATGAATGGCTAGAAATTCCTGTATTTATACGCGGAATCACTCCTGTATCTAAACCTCTAAAACAGGATGCGCAACATAAAGGTCTATTAAATCTTATTAATATAGCCCTGAAAAAAAGAGGTAAAATGTTATTTGTTGAAAGGCCACTAAATATTGAGTGGGGATGGGACAATGGACAAAAACATAATGACCGTTATCTTGCAAAAGCCCAGCTTATATTGGGTAATGTTACCAATTCAATAACAAAAAAAATAAATGACTTGAGCTTTAATCCTTTTCGTATATTAAATAACCGTCTTAGGCATGTTTTTGTTGCTGGATTCTCAGACATGTTTTATTATATTTCATCAGATGGTGAAAAATCTGTTAGAAGGACTATATTTAACAAATTAAGTGAGGAAATTCATAAAAGAATATCTGAAAAAAAGATTTCTTTGACAATTCTTGCACATAGTGCAGGAAGTGTAATTGCGCATGATATTCTCTTCCATCTTTTTGGAAGAAAACGTGAGTCAATGGATGCTATAAATAAACTCCGTAAGCTTATCATGAATAAAGAATTGCGTATAAGGAAATTTTATACATTTGGCTCTCCTTTAACACCAATGATTTTTAGAGCTGATTCACTTTTAATGAAAGTCATTAAAAAAGAAAAAATTAATCCAGAGGATATTGGATTTTTATATCATGATAATTTAACTAATCCTAGATGGGTAAATTTCTGGGATAAAGACGATATTGCTTCTTTTCCTATAGAATTTCTTTATGAAACTAATAATGGAGAAAAGGTTGTAGAAGATAAATATCTTGATCTCGGTGATCGCTTTCCTTGGGTTCATAGCAGATATTGGAAAGATTACAGAATAGCAGATTATATTGCAAAGACATTTTAATTTTTTCCGATGCCGTTCGCTATGACTCCGATGCCCTTTCTCTATGTCTGCGATGCCCTATGCAATGGGCATGGAATGGGCTGGGCTATGCTCCCGACAGGATTTGAACCTGCGACCCCTAGCTTTCTCTTCCCTCAAAGGAGAGGGTCCTAGGGAGAACCTTGGTTCTCCTAGTTAGAAGGCTAGTGCTCTATCCAGGCTGAGCTACGGGAGCAAGCGGGGACCGGGACTCGAACCCGGGAAAAGTCGCTTTCTTCTCACAACAGCTGCAGGTT
>JACPGZ010000048.1 GCA_016188895.1 Candidatus Pacearchaeota archaeon | reverse complement strand
TATGCGACTGTAAAATGCGTTGACGGTTCTTGGCAATGTTTGTACTTGAACGGCACGGAATTACCCAATGAGGTTAGCTGTGATAGCCTGGACAATGACTGCGATGGACAAATTGATGAAAATCTGTTTCAGGGACAATATTGTTATTCCGGTCCAATAGGAACAGAAATTAACCCACCGTGTCATCCTGGTGCTTTGCAGTGCATAAATGGAAACGTTTATTGCAACAATGAAAAATTGCCAGAAATAGAAACGTGTGACGGAACTGACCAAAACTGTGATTCAATCATTGATAACACAGAAAATGCAATGAATTTAAAATATGATATCGTTTTCATTATTGACACATCCGGATCTATGTGCAACGAAATATACGCTGTTTCTGGCGCATGTAGTGCCTATGCTCAACAATTTGACGGAAATATAAACTACAGATTTGCTCTCGTTATTATGACAGATTCTTTTTATCCATATGTTAGATTAATTCGAAATTTTTCTGATTTTGCCACGGTGAGAAACGATCTTCAACAGTTAAATTGTTTTAATAGTTCGCCGTTTGAAGCCTCTCTTGATTCTATGCTTTATGTTTGTGACATTTCCACAAATTCTTTGCAACTTTCCTGGAGAGAAGATTCCATAAAAATGACCTACATATTCACAGACGAATCGCCTCAGTCATATGCAAATCCTGTGACATCAATACAGGACGTAATTAGCGCATGCCTATCTAGCTCTGTTTTCCCCTTCATATGGGCGTATGATCCGATGTTTCAACAAATCACAAACAGTGCAAATGGAATATATTTTAACCTGTCATCAATCTGGCAGCAGATTTTTAACGAGATGAATTCGATTATTGTAGCTTTTTGCCAATGAATAAAATAAAAACAACTTACGATCAAATTCGTTTACGGTTTCATGAATCGCTTTCTATGCGGCTTTATAGACCATTTGCAACACAACTTTCTTTAGATGCCAATAAATTAGCTTTAAAAATCATAAGACAACTTTATGTTCCACTATATGTTCATATTGATAGTGAGCTTTATCGGCCGCTTTCCAACTGGCTTCAAAAAGAATTGAAAAACAGATAAAATGAAAACAATCGAAAACAAAAATTTGAACTCCGTGAAACCGCTTTCTTCACAGTTTTCTCCACAGTTTTTTGATCAGCTTTCTTCACAGCTTTTTTCACAACTTTCTTCGCAGCTTTGTTCACAGCTTGATTCTCAAATTTCTTCGCAGCTTTATTTGCAGATTCATTCGCAGATTGCTAAACACCTTCAAAAAGAATTGGAATAATAGAAAGGAAAATTAAATGAGTTCTTGGCATATACTTATTTAATAGGTTGTAATAAAATTGTTTTAAAATGAAAATATGTAGCAAATGTAAAATAGAAAAGAATTTTTCTGAATTTTATAAAAATAAAAATAAAAAAGACGGATTGCGTAGTCAATGCAAAGATTGCCAAAAACAATATCATAAAGAACACAGAGAAGAAAAAAAAGAATACATGAAACAATATAGAGAAATGCATAGAGAGGAAATAAAGCAACAGAAAAAACAATATAATGAAATGCACAAAGAAGAAATAAAACAACAGAAAAAACAATGGCACGAAAATAATAAAGAAAAAACAAGACAACTCAAACAAGAAAAATTTAAAAATGATATCAATTTTAAAATTGCATATTATTTAAGGACAAGATTATATAAAGCTTTAAAAAGAAATCAAAAATCAGGTTCTGCCGTTCGTGATCTTGGCTGTTCGCTTGATGAATTCAGAAAATATTTTGAACCAAAATTTCATGTGAGAAAAACAGGAGAACAAATGGTGTGGGAAAATTATGGAAAGAAAGGTTGGCACATTGATCACATCATTCCATTATCAAGCTTTGACCTTTCAGATCGAAAACAACTTCTTAAGGCGTGTCATTATACAAACTTGCAGCCATTATGGGCTGAAGAAAATCTTAAAAAGAACAAACATATAGGAGAATCAGATGAGTTCATGGAGTAGTTATCCAAAAGTTTATCAATTAGGACACAAAGCAATAGAAGAATTATTATTAGACAGTGTAATCGTAGAAGAAAAATTAGATGCTAGCCAATTTTCTTTTGGTTTATTTAATGAACAACTAAAGGCGAGATCACATCATAAGGAATTAATTTTAGATGCTCCTGATAAAATGTTCCTTAAAGCAGTTGAAATAATCACTCAATTAAAAAACAAATTAATACAAAATTGGACATATCGAGCAGAATATTTTCAAAAACCTAAACACAGCACATTAACGTATTCAAGAATTCCTAAAAATCATTTAATAATTTTTGATATAAACACAGAGCTAGAACAATATCTTTCATATGAAGAAAAGAAAAAGGAGGCAGACAGACTTGGCCTTGAAACAGTCCCACTATTGTATCAGGGAAAAGTGAACTCTGCTGAACAGGTAAAACAATACCTCGAATTGGAATCAATATTGGGCAGAACAAAAATTGAGGGGGTTGTTTTGAAGAATTACGAAAGGTTTGGGCGAGACGGAAAAGCTCTAATGGGCAAATATGTTTCGGAAAAATTTAAGGAATTAAATAAGCTTGTTTTCAAGGGTCAAAGCAGAGGGCATATCATTGATAGACTGATTTCGGAATTAAAAACAAAAGCTCGATGGATGAAAAGTGTCCAACATTTAAATGAACAAGGATTGCTGACAAACACTCCAAAAGATATCGGGAATCTCATAATGGCGGTGAAAAAGGATATTATGGAAGAAGAGGGCGATCGTCTTAAAGAAAAATGTGATGAAAAAATGTTTTGGTTGCAGACAAAATTTGCCTCTCGGTTCTGGACGATATCATTATTTTCGAAATAAAAATGATAATTTTGAAACAGTGCCGTGCACCAATAATCCCATTACAGATCAACCATATGACGCTACTGAACATATTGTTTGCAATGTTATTATTACAAAATGTGAATGTGGAGGAGAAAAAACAAAAACAACTCACAGTGATTGGTGTCCAAAAAATTCATTTAAATAAATATTTATTTTACACTTTAAAAGAAAAAGGAACATAAATCATGGATATGGAGCTTATTTTCTTTTTTGGTGTACTATATTTTTCTTCCATGTTACTTTTTTTTACAATGCTAGAAAAATAAATCATGATTATAATGGTTATTGCTTTTAGTGGAATGTTTTTTCTTTTAGGTTATTGGGTTGGTTTATTACAAACAGGAAAGTTATGGGAGCAGCAATGTAAAAAAGACCTAGAAGAAGGAGAAAGACTTCACAAAGAAATGGCAGAAGTGATAGATACAATAAGAAAACAAAATTTTTCAAAAAAAGAAAAAGATGAATGTGGATGCTGTGATCATGAATAAAAAATAGAAAGGAAAAATAATGCCAAAAGCAATACTTGAATACAATCTGCCGGAAGATGATTATGAATATAAAATGGCAACAGGAGGAAATTCTTTTTATGTTATTCTGCAAGAATTTGATAATTGGCTAAAGGATGAACAAGATTATGGAGACAGAGGTATAACAGTAAGCGAAGTACGTGATCTTATCAGAAATAAATTGCATGAATTGTTAAGAGACGAGAGTGTTGATATTTGGAGATACTGATCTTTTCATATTCTTTTTAATATCAAAATCAATATAAAATGAAAATGAGAGAGAAAGGAAATATCTTGAAATTAGAATCTGTTGTGAATAATAACAATAATGATTATCAGGAAGCAACAAATATTCAGGAGGTGGAAGTGCCGCAAGAAATGCTCAAGCGAATAAAATGTGGCATTTCCTGGTTTGATGAAATGTTCGGAGAGGGCTTTACCCCAGGAACATGTGGATTTATAACAGGAAGTCCAGGTAGCGGCAAAAGTAGTATGATGTTAACCGTTGCAAACGCCTTTGCAGAGAACAATATTATGGTTTCTTATAACTCAACAGAAGAGCACGTATTTCAATTAAAATATATTATTGATAGATTTGCTTTTGAAAATCCATTTTGGGTTTCAAACAACGGCGACATCGATAACGTGCTTTTGCAGGCAAAAAAGAATGACATAAAAATTCTTATCCTTGATAGCTTGCAAACAATTGGATGTGCTAAATATGAAGCCGGTACTCGCAAAGCTATGAGGTATGTCTGCCGAAAGACTATTGACTATTGCAAGAAAAACTATATCATAGGATTTATTGTAGGTCAGGTAACTAAACAAAATAAAATGGCAGGACCGTTAGCTTTAAAACATCTTGCTGACTTTCATTTAAATATTGAGAATTGCACAAATTTAAATTGTCTGACATGTGAACCTGGAACGAGATCTTTATTTTTGGAGAAGAATAGATTCGGCCCGACTAATGTTATAAAAAAGCTTATGCTTTTCAAAGAAGGGTTCAAGGAGATTTTGGTTTAAAACATTATGAAAAGATGCAGTGCGTGCAAGTTTAAAAAAGGGAAAGAAACGGATACCAAAAAAGAGCTGATACATGACAAAAGATTCTCTTGGCAATAGAATGAAGTCTCAATATGAGGACAGAACCAGATATTATTTGCCCAGAAGAACCTATTCGATCATCAGGGTTGACGGCAAAGCTTTTCATGGCCTGAAATTGGAGAAACCATTTGATAAATTATTTATGCTGGCAATGCAATATACGGCCCAGTCTCTTTGCGCAGAAATTCAGGGCTCAAAGTTTGCATACGTTCAATCAGATGAAATCTCGCTTTTGATGACCGATTTTGAACAGATAGAAACCGAAGCTTGGTTCGACGGAAATATTCAAAAAATTGTTTCTGTCTCTGCCAGCACTGCCTCCACCAATTTTAATAATCAATATGGAACCTCATCCTGTATTTTTGATTCCAGAGTTTTTACAATTCCAGATCCGACTGAGGTGGAAAATTATTTCATTTGGAGACAGAAAGACAGCACTCGAAATTCAATTCAAATGGCGGCTAGATCTGTTTGCTCGCATAAGGAGCTAAATAAAAAGAGTAGCACAGATTTGCAGGAAATGCTATTTCAGAAAGGAATAAATTGGAACAATTATGAAACAAACGAAAAAAGAGGTTCCGTCGTTAAAAGAGGTGACGACACCCACGCTTGGGTTATTGACAATGAAATTCCAATATTTACGCAAAATAGAGAATATTTGCGGGATATGATTCCAAAATATTGCCACTGAAAAGGAGAACAAAATGTCCTGTGATGGAAGATTTGAAGAACATGATGAAAAATTTGAAGAGCATGAAAAGCTATTAAAAATGATTCTTCAGAGCATTAGGCTTGCATGTTTTAACCATGAGTGGTTTTGCCAAACGTTGAAAAAGAAATGTTATACCCACGAAAGCAGGAAAGCAAAAAAACCATGCAAGTTCTGTGAAGTGCAAGCAAATCTTCCTTGCAATTGCATTTTATCTGTGGCAAAAAGATTGCAGGATGAAAGATATAAGGCTCCATCAGAATAAATTCAAAATGTTCCGTGGAAAAATTCATGAAAAAATATCCAAAAATAGATGGAACCTATTTGCTATATATTTGTCCATTTCCGGACTCAGTAAGACCACCGCACTTTGTTCCTCTCTCTGAATGTGCAGATATTATTTCTTCAATGAAGAAGCATGGGTGGGCTGAAAGACCATTGATTGGCTTTAAAGCGAGAAAAAGAATTCAATGCATTACAGGGAGTCATAGAATTTATTCTGCAAGAAAAACCGGATTAAATAAAATTCCTGTTCTTATTATAAAAAACAACATTATTGAATTGTTGAAAAAAAATGGGCTTTCTAGAAAATATTTCATAGAATTCTTTTATCATGAGTTTCCAGAGAGGATTATTTCAAAAGATATAAAGAAAAAGAAAGCATATAAGAAAATAATGAAATTTATTTCAATGGATTATTGAAAATATAAAAATTTTTTGCAAATTCAATATCTTTGTGCTATTCTTCTTTCATGACATGGCAATAACATGAACATTATTATAAAGCTTTCCCTGTTATTTGCTTTTATTTGGGCCTGTAAATATTTGATTGATAAATTGTTAAAACCGCCCGATGATTAAATTATTCATATGTTTTCTTTTTCTTTTCCAGCAATTGGCCTGCCTGCCAAATAAGAAAATTGTTCAAAATTATGAACAAAAGATAAAGACCCTAGAATACGAGGTCAGAAAAAAGAACAGACAGATTGTCGAATTAAAGAGAGCGAAAAACACAGTTCCTGTTTCTGCAAAGAAAACGACAATATGTTTTCAAATTGAGGAAGAATCCGAAACCAGCAAAGAAACCTGTTATGAAATTTTGACCTATCAATGACACCGCTATATCCTTATTTCTTTTCACAACTTTATTCGCAGCTTTTTTCACGGCTTCATTCGAAACTTTATTCGCAGTTTCCTTGGCAGCTTTATTGGCGGCTTTCTTCGCAGATTTATCGACAGATTTATTCGCCACTTCGTTCGCAGCTTCAAAAAGAATTGAAAACAGTGAAATGAAAACAAAAAAAGATAAAACCCAGCTTTATGATTCACAGTTTCATTTACAGCTTTATAGTCGGCTTTCATCGCAGCTTCAAAATCAGCTTTCTTCGCAGACTTCTTCGCAGCTTCGTTCGCAGCTTCATTTACAGCTTTATTCTCAGATTTCTTCACAGTTTTTTTCACAGCTTTTTTCACAGCTTCGGTCACAGATTTATGATCATTTTCAAAAAGAATTGAAAGAAAGGAACATTAATGCAATACCATAAATATGGCGGGTTATCCCACGCAAAGATTGCAAAAATTCTATGCATTTCAACATCTTTGAGTCATAGAATTGAGACAGATACGATGCTCAAGTTTGCGCTTGCAATATTTAATCCACCTTGGTCGATCAAAAATAATAGGCTTCGAAGTTTGCGAGACAAAAACAGAGAATCTGTTAGGTTTGGTGAGATTGGCTGCTATTTCAACGATCTCGCAGAGAAGGTTAGACGTTGGTCAACAGAAAGCGACTTCAAAACCAATTTTGAAAAACAAATTATTATCGCAGCAAACAGCATTGAATTTAGAAAATATGTAATGCAAGTTTATCAGGAGCATGTCAATGGATAATGAAAAATACGAAATGGTGATGGATCATTTAAAAGACGAAGCAGACAAAAAAGAGGAAACAGAAGATCATGTAAATACATTGCTTGAAAAACTGAACGCAACACAGGAAGCGCTTTATAAAAGAGATAAGGAAATAATGGATCTCAAACAAAAATTAAATGAATCAGAAGAAGATAGAAAAAGATTGTATCGTCTGGCTATAACGGACGTTGTGTATCCCAGTTCTGTCATCGATCAAGCTCTTGCAGAATTGGCGTGGCGGGGGCAGAAAGAGCAGAAAACAGCGAAAAAAGCACTAAACGCATTAGACCAATTAAGAAGTATAATTACAAATCAGAGAAAAGAAATCAGGATTAAAAACGATTTTTTGGAAAAACTATAAATATCGCCCGGAGAAAAACATGAAAGCAGAAGAAGCAAGAGAAATTTCTGATTTGTGCGACATATCTTGTCAATTGGAAGAATCCATGAAAACTATAAAATTTAACGCACAAAATGGATATTATGAGGCTTTCTTACATTATTCATCACCAAATATTAGAAGAAAACTTATAAAAGAACTTATCAAGCTTGGATATGAAGCAAAAGAAGATGAGCATTGTTCAGTACGGGTGCAATGGAGCAAGAAAACATAATGAAATCCTATTTTATTTGCACGAACTGTGCGTTTATTAAAAGAAAAGAAAATATGGAAAATCATTACAATCAATGTCTTGACAAATCAATCCAGCTTTCAAGGTTATTCCTGGTTCAATACAAAGGCATTGATCACGAAAAAAGAGATCTTATTGTTTTGAAATGGGAGTCTCTTTTGAAAAAAGAAGAAGCATTTAATAAACTTTCAGAATTTGATTTTTAAGGGGGAAATTAAAATGTCAGAAAAAAATTTAAATCACGACAAAAAATCATGTTGTTGTGTTGATTGTTGTTTTGAACGTAAAAACAAAAAAAATGATTTCACCGCAAAAGAGACAACAACAAAATATTATGACAAAGAATTTATTATAGCCGCTCTTGACGCATGTGAGGGTTTGTCCTTGGCGTTTTTAAAAGAAGGGAAAATTAAACGAGCAATATCTTATTGCGCTGATGGATGTCAATGTAATCGTGATCACCCAAATTATTCAAAATGGCTAAAAAAAGGAAAAGATGACTGCTTTAAGGAAGTTCCTTGCTTTGCTTGCAAATGCAGAACAGAACTAGAAAATCTCGGAATTAAAATACGTTGATTATTTATTGAGGATGATTAAAAAACAGCAAAAATAATTGTTCCAGGCCAGTCATCATAATTCCATTCTTCAAGGTAATCAACCTTCTCTTTCGTTGTTCTCTTTCGGTTTTTCATTGGACCGGCGCTATTTCTCATCTTTGCAGAAAGCGCATAGGGATTTCTTGGAATTGTCTTCCTCATTCTCTTTCTTTTCCTGTTCTTCATCTTTTTCCTCAATATATAATCTATTTTCTTTCCCTTCCTTTTCCTTTTTCCCGTTTTTAAGCTTTTCCAATATATCAATAAGCCAAGTCGGAAGAATTGTCATTTCTTAAATGCCATTGGCAACAAGGGATTTTTTCTAATAATTTTTCTCAATTCTTTTTTCAGATTTTCGGTCAGCCATTTTTTATTCGTGCAAGAGCAGAGAGGCCCATACACTTTAAATTCTGGAGAACGTTTTTCATTGGCAAAAACGGGACAAAAAGAATCATGTTCAAGTTTCTTTTTCATTTTATTTCAAAGGGCATCGAGTCCATAATAGTTTGCTGATCCACAAATCACGCAAAAAGTTCCGTTTGTCCTATTCTCAAATGTACAAATATGAGATGTTGGTTGTTCTTTATCCATCTTAATCTCAATTTTTAGTGGCATTGAATTTGAAGAAACTTTTTGCCGTTCTTCCACCAAAAGATTTCTATTTTTGTTTGGCATTTCTTTTGTGACCACAATAAGAACGGATTGTGGATGATTTGCATCCCCTATATTTGCAACGCTGGTGGATACAATTTCTTCGTTATCAGACAAAATGTTTTCTTGAAAATTCTTTAATTTTTCATCAAGATCCGAATCTATCACGATTTTATAAATTCTGTTTTGTTTCATTTATTATTTTCCTTCCGTTGTAGCTGCGACATTCCTACTTTCATCTTCCTTTATTGCCTCGTTGATCATTCGATCCATTTTGCTGATTGGTGAATATTCTTCAATTTTTCGCTGAAGGGAATCGAGATCCATTCTGTCAAATCGATTCGCATATCGACGCCGACGTGCATATTTTTCAGAACGAAATCGCCTTAATTTTTCCGTTATATCCTTATTTCCTTCGAGATACATACCAACCATGATTTCAAGAACCTTTTGCATATTCAATTTATCCAGCACAATTTTGGCCTTCAATTTATCATAAACATCAGCATATAATCGAAAATATACAGGCATCCTCTCGTTCATTTACAATATCCTTTTTAAATCTCCGTATTCAAATCCATCTTCTCTTATCAATTTTTGCATATCCAGCAGGGAATAAATCAACTCGATCCTCGTTTTAATTAGTCTTTCTATTCTGTTCTTTAGGTGTTCTTTATATTCTTCCTTTATATAACCCTCTTTTAGGATCAACTTTAATTCATTTATTCTTGTGTCGAGAATTAGAACAGTATGCATTATATGCAGAGAAAAGGAAGAATAATCTGTGTAATTGCTGTGATCATTCATTTTATTGCATTCTTTTCTGTTTTATTTCCAATAGAATACCATATAACGCTTTCCAATTTGAGACTCGATAATCACACTCTGCGTCTCTATTATATGGATGATCCATTGCAATTGATATTCTTCCTGGCTTATGTTCTCTGAAGTCCTTCAAATGTTTTGGATTATCATCAATAAGAATGTCTCCGTCAATCAGGTATTTTCTATGTGCTGATATTATCCTATCCGTGCTAAATTTCTTAAAATATTTTTTCATCCATAATCGTTTCTCATATAGCCCGTATATTGAACAACGTGGCACCTGCGTCACAATGAAGACATCAAAAGCTTTATCTTTTATGATCTTTTTAAAATATTGAACACAATCTTTATAAGGAGTAACATTTAAAAATAAATCCTTTTTTGCCAATGCTTCTTCAAGTTTATCTGGATATTTGACAAGATCATATAGGTTAAATTGTGTAATTTCTTCCTCTTTTGTATTTTCTCCCGTTTCCTGATTATAAAGAGAAAGCCATGACGGCAAAAGATCACACAAAACACCATCCTGATCAAATAAGACCGTGATTTTATTTTTCATCTTGTTTTTCACATTCCAAACATATAAAATGTTCGATAGACTGTCCAGGTTTTTTATAAAATTTTATCTCTGTATTGAGCTTATATTCTTTGCATTCATAGCACATTTTACGCCTTGACATAATATGGTAATATTGAAGACAGGGCCAACAACAATCAGGAACGATAAAATTAGAAAAATCAATACATTTTTTTATTGAATGATCGCAATCTTTATATTCTATAAGCATTATTCTTTTATTTCGGTTTTTTTACAATATTCTTCATATTCTTTCCAAAATTCTTCATGACATTGACATTCGCAACCTGCCAAACATGCTTCGTTATAATCTTCTATTCCACATTCCATACAAAAAGCACCTGGCCATCCGGACCAAGAATGCGCTTTATTGTCTTTACACGGTTTCCAATATTTTTGATAACACTCCTCTGAATGCTCAATATTTGGGTTGTTATTCATTTTTCTGTCTTACCGTATAACCAAAAGGAATCATTCCATCAACAATTGATTTCCAATGCTTCCAAACTTCTGTATCTGTCTTTTCTTCTGTGCTCTCTGCAATATATTTCTTTGCCTGCTCTTGCAGATATTTCCATGTGCTTTCACTAATTGTTTTTTGAAATTGGTTTTCATATTGCGGATAAAGCATATTGTAATATTGAACCAGCTTTAGCGGAGAATCGTTCGGAACGCCCAGCGCATTCCAATGCAATATAAACTCCCACATGATGCAGCCTGCCTGGAATCCTGTTATTCCTCCTTGTGGACCACGATCAAATGCGGTTGCGGCAGCCAAAGCGCTTGCCGTGATTGCGTGACAAATTGTTCCATAATCATGATCATAATCTTCAGAAAGGTGTCTCATAAATTCAGGCAACGTTTCCATGTCCTGTTCTTTTGCCTGAATATACCATTCTTTATGAATTCCCATTTCTTCCGTGATTGATTTTCTATTTTTATTTTCTGGCTCCATGATGGCAGTTAAACTGCTGCAAATCCCTTCTTTTTCGTCATTTTCTTTCATTTTTTCTCCTTTTAAGCTAAGCGTCAATATAAGCTAATTTACTTATACTGTAAATTTATAAGCTAAATAGCTTTCACAAGCTCACAACGCCTGTGCACCGTGGAAAGTTTCTACAGCCGAAAAAAAGTCTTTTTGTTTTCCTTGAATACCTTAAAATCATTGGCGTTGTAGAAGTTAATATATATGTTGGGCTGACAGTAGAAACTACGATTGGTTGGTTGCACGTCGGACAAGATGGAGCATTTTTTGCGCATTCATTGCATAAAAAATTCCCCTTTTCACGCTGCTCTTTCAGGCAGAAAACGCACAGATTCATATTATATGAATTGTTCAATAAATTATGAATGTCTTCTTCTGCCATAGCTTTCCAACAATCCGTATGAAGATGAACAGAATATGGTACTACTGCGGTATTACTAACCGTATAGTAATCTGCGCCGGAAGTAGAACCGTTTGGCAAATATTCAATTTTTTCTTCACATAGATAGCATTTCATGATGATTAATCCCACCATTGTCTCATATAGCGATCCAGGTGTTTCCAAAGCCTATGCCAATCTTTTTCTTCTTTTTTGTCAAGATAGTTATAATCTGATATTCTTTCAATAAGAAATTCAGCATATTTAATTTGTTTTGCAATAATTTTGGAATCTGTAATAATATCATTTTTGACAATGCATTCTCTTGTTCGTTTCAGCTTATATTGCAATAATTGCAATATAAGTGCATAATCCCAATCGTAATCATTCCACAGAAATAGGGAATATTGAAAAGATTTCTTTAGCCAACGCAATACTCTTCTTATAAATTTAATCATTTTCTTTTAATATTTTCCAAAGATCATTGCGTGAACATGGATCATTTAATTTCAATATTTTAAAGGCCAATTCTAACGAGAATAGCCCGCCTGTTCCTATGGTATCTTCACCGCCATCCTTATCCTTTATGACACAAGCAAACTGATTTACCATATCAACCAATGTTTCCAATAAATCATTCTTATCATATTTGTCTTTCTCGTTCCATACGTTCCTTATTTCAAGAATCTCTTCTTCTTCAAAATATGACGTGCAATCATCGCAGACACCACCCAATACGTTAATGTCGCCAACCAATAATTTTTTCCCGTTTTTTAAAGTCAATAGCTTTCCAATTAAGCGGTTGGAAGAGTCACACTCAGGATGGCCTTGCCTTATGAGTTCTTTTAATTTCATAAATTTTATTATATCATAAGATCATGCTATTTTACAAATTTTTGAATCTTCTTTGCCAATATCTGCCTTTTTAATCTAGGAAGATCACAAATTATTGTTTTTCCGAGAATATGAAAAAATTCATGCTGAATTACAATTGCTTTAAATCCGCCAATGTTTTCCAGCTTTTTTTCTCCCCCGATTGTTCTGTATTCTGTTTCGATGGTTTTGAATCGGTATTTTAATACAGGATCTATGCCTGGCAGAGAAAGACACGATTCCTTGCTTTCAGTCATCTCCTTCGGTTCGAAATCCTTCAATAGAATCTTAAAATTTATGAAAACCTCTCTATTTCCGTCCAGTTTAACAACAAATATATTTTTATTCCCACCAATTGTTTGATTGTGTGCCAGCCCGACACCTTTCATTTTATGCATCAAAATGAACATTTCATCAATTGTTTGATTTAATGCCGGTGTTCCGAATTCATGTTCCGCAACCGGAATGGTCGGAATGAGCAGCAATTTATTTGGATAATATGCAATATTCATGTGACCCTTTTCAATTTCGTTCTCCACGGCCCCTGGCTTGCCCCAGGTTCGATTTTTATATTGAGTTGGTATCCCAGCACCAAATATTTATGAAAACCGCTCATAATCGAAATTAGGGGCAATGGAGAATGATTTTATTTATTATCTGCACATTTCATCAAATATTCATAGCCACATCTTTTACAGGTAACGTGCAAATGTTCGTGGCCAACTATTTGTTTAATGCAAAGAAGAGAAATAAACCCAGAATTAACATTGTCGCAATAGTGAACTTCGTGCGCTTCGTATAAACATTTTTTACATTGGGAGCAATAATAATCTTCACCCTTATTTTGTGCGAGTTCCATGTTTATTAATCTTTTAGACTTGCGTCTTCCAAAATCACCAAATCATGTTTATGAAATTCGTTGAGCCAACTCAGACAATACTCTTTAATCCAAGGGATTGTGTTCGGATGATTTAATGACATTCCCTGCATTCTCTCATTTAGCTCTGCGTTAAGAGACTCTAAAGCCTTTTCGTCGCATATCACATTCTTGCTCGGATCAATTGGATCAAATACAACATTTACATTGCCATAATGGTCAGAAAAGACACGCACTTCCACCTGATCTGCAAGACCAACCTGTTTCAATATATTTGCCATTTATTTCTTTTTTCGCTCCTTTTCCTTTTTATCAAGTGACTGAGGATCCAAGCCTAACTTTCTTTCTTTATTTGTTTTTAACATGTTTGCATACATTTGCTTCAAATAAATATCTGATTTATCATCTTCATCGGTGCTCATTTTTTCATCATCCGGAATGCCAAGTTTTCGCATAACATCTTCGCCAGAGTTTTGCGTGCCCTTTTTTCTCGTGGATACCATGCGATCAAACATTGTATCGGCGCTTGGATTTTGATTTGAGACCTTTGCTTCCTTTTTAATCTTCATTTGAAATATCCCCAGCAGGAATGACTGCTTCTGCCGTCATCAATACGTTATATAGATCCACAGTTTTTTGCAAAACGGTAAGTCCATTTAGCTTTAAATTTAAATCCAAAAGAGCAAATAAATCCTTCAACTGATTTTCAGACAATACCAACTTTTTCATTTTCTTTTTCCTCCAAATATACATTTGTTGCGTGGTTAATAATAGAAGAAAGACACTGTAAAACAACCCTGCTATCAATAGGCTGCTTTGTCCTCTTTCCGTTCTTTATGTCAAGAAGATAAACTTCGCCATTCAGGCAAATAGATAGCTCATTTCTCTGCTCTTTTTTATTTGATTTCTTTTTCATATTTTATCAAACCTTTTTAATTGAGATTTATAATGTTCATCGCACAATGTTAAAATCCACGGTAGATCGTCACGAAGGCTGCCAGGTTTGCCACAATCTTCACAAATTGTTTTTGATTTTTCTTCATATTCACTAATTAAATCATACATTTCGTCCGTATCAAACGTGAGATACATATTTAACATCCCCCACTTTTCTTTCACCTGGCTTGCTCGTGGGTAATTTGGTTCATATTCTTCACAAAAGCAGGTGTATAATTCTGAATAAAATAGACCCAAAATCCAGTTAATAGCGTTTACAATCTTTTGTTTTATTTTGTAATATAGTGACGCCAATCGGTATGGAACAAATTTAGGCCAAGCATTATAGCTACAATACACAGATTTTGTTTGCCATTTATGAACAGCCAAACATTTTCCTGGATTTGGTGTTTTTGAACCATAATGCTTTTCTTTTTCACAACCGCATACTGAACAGGAGAGATTTGGATTATCTTTTAAATATTTTTCAATCAGCGATTCAAGCTTGCTGCTCAGTTCATAAATTAAGTTATACCAGCCTTTTTCAGGAAACCCAAATGGGACTAGTGTTTGTGTTATAGGTTTATCGTTGTCTCTATAAAGCAACGGAAAAGTTTCCCATAATTTTTTTGTAAGCTTCTGATTCATATTTTTATTACACCTCATCCAAAAATTTTGTTAGCAATTCTTTTGAAAGCTCTTTCGGAGAACAATCATCATAGCTATCAACATATTCTGCGACCGTTTCAATAGCTGCGTTCCAGGTTTCCCAAGAGTCTGGAGAAGCAGGCCACGGAATTTTCATTTGCCAGTATGAAAGCCACTTTTCGTGTGCTGATTGTTCTTTTGTTGTTGGCTCATCTTCTTTTGCTCGAATTTTTGTCATTAATTTCTCCTTTTTTTATAATTATGGAACTCCCGCTTCGTTAAAACAGTTAACCAACATTACCACTTGTTCGGTATTTAACCTACCAGAAACACATTGATTAAGTGCAGTATGATTACAATACCAGGCAAAAAAAACATAATTTTGTCTTTCATGCCAACCTCACAAAGTCCACACTTTCTTGAAATGATTTTATGTCCTTTCCACCTGCATATGAAATTCCTGATCGCAGCGCTCCCGCATAACGCTGAAGAAGTTTATCAACAGATTCTCCAATTTCCAAATATTCTATTTTTCCTTCTGTACAATTATTTTTAATCGTCCCAAGCCAGTTTTCCTGGACAAAACGACTTGCTTGGCCAGCATAGAGTTTTTTTGAAGAATTTGTATTTGGCACAACTGGAGCAGCGCTTTCAGGACACGCTGCAAAAATTTTGCCAGCAATACATGAATTAGCACAAGCACCAATTGCTTTACAGAGGTCAGATGCCTCTCTTACGCCCCCGTCAGATAAAATTGGAATACTGTATTCTTTTGATACCCTTTTGAATTTATAAACAACAGAAAATTGCTTTTCTTGACATCCGGTCATATTTGAAGTTTGGCAGATCGCTCCATTACTGACGCCACAACGAATGCCGTCAACAAAAGATTTTGTTTCAAGAAGAAGCCCAATATTGTTTGTATTTCCAAGAACAAGCTTTATATTCGGGTGCGCTATTTTAATTTTCTTTCCAAATTCAATAACCCAATCCGTATATCCGTGTGCAACATCGACAACGAGGATATTAATTCCAACCTTCACAAGCATATTGGCAAGCTCAAAATCGTTACCGGAAATACCGATTGCTGCTGCTCTCCATTCTCCGGTCAATTTTTTGCATTCATTTATATAGTCATTGTTGTCTTTCCACGCTCTATGCATAATTCCTAGCGCACCATTGGCAGAAAGAAGGTTGCAAAAATTTGCATTGGTTACGGTAGACATACAACTCGCTATAAGAGGGATCTTTAGAATTACTCCCTTAATAACCTCGCTGGAAATATCAACGTCGGATCTATGCTGAACAATCCCTTTTTGTTGTCTAATTGCAACATCTTCAAAACCTAGACTCAGTTCAAAATTCATATTATACGCCCCTTTAAAGCACCTTGCAGGCTACCGATATTTTGCGCTACTTCTTCTTTTTGCTCTTCCTGCGCAATAATTTCGTCTTCCGACAATCTCATCGTTCCATTGTCCGTCATTGTTTTCTTTATATAATCAATGAAACATTCTTTATCGCAAAAAGTCAGATTTATATTATTTTTCGTACCTCTATCGGACGATTTATCGCTTTCTTTTGGCCAATATTCACTAAAAAAATTTGTATTAAATTTCCACCTACAAAGAATAATTGTCTGTATTCTTGCCTGAAAAACATTCTTATTTTCTTCGTTAATTTCTGTTTGTGTTCCACAGTGATCACATGCGGCATAGTTTATGATCATTTTATAGAATTTCCAATGCCTGCTTTTTTGTTTCTTCAAAGTTGTCATAGTAATCCAATAATGTTCTATCACATTTTGTTGTATTTAAAAATTCTTTCATCTTTTGATCCATAACAATATAATTTGCTTCAACCAAATCATTGCCTTCCACACAAAGATCAATATAATTTTCTTTGGATATACCAACGATATGTGCGCTTAATTTACTGTAGCGCTTATCGAGGTCAAACACAGACTCTAAATCCGTCTTATAATTTAACGCCTGTGTGTACATGTATTCTTTAACATATGTATTTACTAATATTGCACCATATCTTGTTTGTTCAAGAAATTGCAATATATTATAATAACCATAAAATCTAATCTTCCAATTATTGGATTCGCCAATATCAAATTTTTTATTTGCTAATAGATAATCCTTGAAAAAAGGAATTCTTTTCTTATTTGACAATTCCAGCGCTAGGCTTATCGCCAGGCTTTCGTTTGGAGATTCCACAATAATTATTTTTTGTTTTCTATTCATTGTCTGAATAATTTAAATATTCTTTCCAGTTTATATATTTTTCTAATTCATTCTTATCCTTTTTATAATTTTCAATTAACTGTTTCAGATTTTTATCTTTCAAGAATCTTTCATCAACACCAGCATCACAAAAATAATAATCAAAACCATCTACATCTGCTGCTTCGCATAGTTCTAACTTTTGTTTTTTCGTTAAAGCCATTTTATTTTCCTTTTATAATGTTAAAATATTATTTTTATTTCTTAATGAATATCCATAATCACCATCATATACTAGGTCAGCAATTATAACACACCCTTCTGCAAATGTATTCTCTTTTTTTGTATTCCAGATCTTAAATTCATATTGCTTCTCTGACGATCCTGAGCACTTGACAACAACAAAAGGTCTTCCGTCTCTCTTTGTTGTTTTTTCCATGACGTTTTCTATAACAAGCCATACCTTTTTCTTATCCTGTTTGTCCTCTGTCTCATCAATTGCCTTTATTTTAAATTCATCAAACGTCTTTTGATACTTGTCAACAATAAAACCTTTATCGTAGAAGCTACGCAATTCCTTTTGAAACGATATTTTTTCCTGAATATTCCAGTCTTCAATTTTTATCAACGCTGCATCTTCCAGCTTCATTTTCTTTTTCTTTAACTGATTAAGATTGACTGTAATAAAATGATACATATGTTTATGGTTTTTGAATAGCTTATCTTTTCCAACAAAGGAATCAAAAGCTTCGACCTTACATAGTATCTCTATGGTTTTTTTGTTGATTTTATGCAATTTCCAATTGTTTTCCCCGTCAAAAAAGAAATCATTTAGGTTATTAAACCCATCTAATCTATTTTGAATAATTTCCTCAGCGGCAGTTTCGCCTATTCCTTTTAATGAAATAAATGCCGGAATACATTTTTTGTTTTGGACTTTCCATTCTTTTGCATCGGATTGATTTATATCAATTTTTTCAATTTTATATCCAATTCTTCTTATTGAATCTATTGTTTCTATCGGGTTTGGATCAAATTCGAGACATGCTTTTATCCATTGATTTTCATAATATGTATAAAGGAATGAACATTGATACGAATTAAACGCATAACCAACAGAATGCGCTCTACAAAAACCATACGAGCAAAACGGAACTATTTCTCTATACCACAATTTATCAGCACGTTCTTTTGTTAATCCGTTTTTGATGCAACCATCAATAAATTTATTTCCAACATTAATACGTTCTTTTTTCATTTCTTCTGATAAACTCGTAGCTGGTTTTACAAGAAGTCTGCGTAAATTATCTGAATCTTCAAGAGTAAATCCTGCAAGCTTATAAGCAAGAAACATAAAATCTTCTTGAAAAATTAATACCCCACGAGATTTTTCAAGAATTTCTTGAATTATTGAGTGTTCTTTTTTGAATTCTTTATCATTAAATGAAAGATATTTCTTGTCTCCTTTGTCAGATAAAACTCCAGGTCTCCATAATCCTGTAATTGTCGATATATCGTCAATATTTTTTGGTTTGGCACGAACACAAAACCTCTGAACGGGTTTCTCTGAAAATTGAAATACGCTCGGAAAACGCCCAGAACAATAAACCTTTTCAAATATATTTTTGTCTTCTGTGTTGATTATGTCTGGATGAAGATTTTCATTATAAAACTTCCATATATTTTCTATGTTTGGCTCTGTGTTCTTTTCTTTTAAAATTAACTCAATGCATCTTCGAATAATTTTTAATGTCGCCAAAGCAAGAATGTCAAACTTAACAAGACCAAAATATTTTAAATGTTGTGCTGTTATTCCTTCGCTTACTGGACACTGATCTGTTTCTCTTATTCTTATTATTGGAATATATTTTTCTGAATCTGGAGCAATAAGCGTTGCACCAGCATGTTTCCCGAGTGATCTAATTTCTTTATAAAGATTTTCAATATGTTCCCCAATTTTTGGATATTTATAGAGATATTCTCTAAATGTTCTTGAATATTGTTTTGCTTTTTCAAATGTAAATTCATATAGTTTTTGATCATATCCAATTTCTTCCATAATATGTTCTTGTGCTTCTTTTTCAATAATTGACGTGCATGCATTTGATTCTTCGAATGAAATTCCATATAATTTGGAAATGTCTTTTATAAGAGATTTGAGATTCAATCTATTATAGTTTGTCACCGCCAAAACATTATCCGAACCGAAATGTTGCTTTAATAATTCAAATGCATTGTCTTTATCTTCTGTGTCTGAATCAATATCAGGAAGCCCTGCTCTTGCAGAAGAAAGAAATCTTTCAAAAATAAGGTTGTACTTTATTGGATCAAGAAAATGAATATTTAGAAGATAAGCGACTAGTGAGCTGCCCGCACTTCCTCTTGAAATTCCCGTTAATTGTTGTTTTCGAATAACGTCAAGCATTTCCTTCAGCGTCAAAAAATACTGTTCAACGCCAAGCTTTTTGATGATCTGCAATTCATAAATTGCACGTTCAATATATGTTTTCCTGCTTAAATTTCTTTTTTTAAGCGCAGAAAGAACAAGATTTTTCAGAGTTTCAAACGGTGTTTTATTATCAACCACCAAAATACTTTTTGGAAGCTTCACCGTGTTATCTGGAATTACATCTTCACAGAAATCATGGGCAATATCATATGTTCTTTCAATTGCTTCCCTGATTAATTGCTCATCTTTAAATTGTCCGAAAAACGTATCCTTATAATGGACAAACATCTGATCACCGTTCTTGAGCCAAAGTTCTGCATCCATATCCTCAATATTTTTATTCAGAATTGAAAGATCCGTCTGCTTTCCTTGCATTTGATAGCCAAGAAGTCGATACAATTCACGGTCTCTAAAGAGATCCGGACTAGCGTAGTGACTATCTGCTGTTGCAATAAGCTTAAAATTGTTTCTTTTTGAATATTCTATAATATCCAGATTTATAATTTGTTGAATCGGAATTCTATTGAATTGAAGTTCAAAATAAAATCGTTCGGGACCAAATATTTCCATCAATGGTGCGACTTCACGATCATATAATTCAAAAACCTTTTGTTGCCTATTTTCTGCATCCACTGGAATTTGTTGCGAACACCACCCAGGAGGGCCTATTAAACAACCACTGCTTGCAATAAGCCCTTCATTGAATTGTTTTAGCATGGAAAGATCGATTCTTGGTTTTCTATAAAATCCTTCCCGGTATGACCGAGAAACGAGGGTGAAAAGATTGGTCAATCCAATTTGATTATACGCAATAAGAATCAGATGATTTCTTCTATTTATTGGATCAAATCGATTATTTTTTGATTCCTTTTCGTCTTCAATGACAAGATCAGTAACTTCACCATTCTCTTCAATTTTCTTTTGCTTTTTTTCTTCCTTTCTTTCTAGATCTCTTTTTTGCTTCAATATTTTCCACTCAGATAATGACGGAATAAAATAACTTTCAATTCCCTTGAGTATCTTAACCGGAGCGCCAATTTTCTTGTATTTTGCCTCTGTTGCGGCAATATGACCAATAGACGACATATTTCCGTGATCCGTAACAGAGAAGAACCCCTCCCCAGAATTTTTTAATGCCCATTTAATGTAATCTTCCGGAGTTCCTATTGCATCATATAAACTAAAAGACGTATGTAAATGATGTGAGACAAACCTTAATGACATTTTTTTGCCAACTCGCCAGTAATGAGTGCATGAGCGTGGGTACATTGATTAGATAATGGTGTAAAAAATTGTGAATTAATTTGCGAATAAACTATGGTATTAAGCTGATCAAGCACTTTTCTAAATAATTCGCAATTATCAAGAAATAAAAATCCACCCTTCAATCTCCATAATTTATGAAACAATTTTGAATTATTTTTCAATTCAGACTCTTTGATTGCTCTGTTATTTTGACGACCTTCAGTTCTCTTAGTTGATCATAAAATTTTCTTGTTCGCCCTCTTCTTTCTTTGTCCGTGATTTCATTTAGAGTTTTTAACAATTTTTTATTTTTTGTTTCAACAAATGTTTCTATATTATACCACAGAAAACCATAATCGCTGAACCATTTTGTGTATTTTTCTTTTGCGCCAAAAAATGATTCTAAAAGATTGGGAGATTCCAATATCGTCGCTTCATAGCACGGAATAACGTCATTTCCGTATTTCAAACAGGAAACAATATCATATCTCATTTTAAAATTTCTTTCCGTGTTTGTATTTTCTTTTGTTATTATATTCCATTTTTTCAATAATTGCTTCTGCTATATTCCACCCTCTTCCTTCTGCCATATCCATAAGTCTAATAACTAGATCAGCTAATTCTATCTCTGCCGATGAAAATTCTCCAATTTTTTCATCCGGTGGATTTCCCTTTCTCAATCCTTCAAGACATTCACTTATTTCACTATGCATCAGAGCAAGCATTTCGCCGTCATTTCTTTCTTTTTCCCACCAACCTTTTTTCTTTGCCGTTTCATGAACCCTTTTTTGAAGATATTGCCATCCATTTAAAAAATCACATTTGTTGGGATTATCCGCCGCATCCAGATATTCTTTATTAAATTCTTCGTTCATATTTCTTCTCCTCCCGTTGTGAACAAAAAACAATTTTCATGAAAATATACTACAGAATACCTTTTATTTTTTAAAAATTCAAAATTACATACATTGTCTGAAAGAAGTGAGGAACTAATTTCATTTTCGCAAATATAACAGTTTTTTGCGTTATTTATGTACCTATCTTCTATATAATCAAAAAATGATCCAAAAAGTGCATCACTACATGTTTTGCAATAATGTTTTATATCTTTTTTCGCACTGCAAAACGATATATTGAAATCATTTATTCCTGCGGAAATGCTACACGTTAAAAAACTACCACAATGGCTGCATTTAAAATCTGATTTATAATCAGACATATTATTAACATTCAAAAAGAATATCAAAATAGTTTCTATTATTTGACTTCAAAAACCAATAACGTTTAATTTTATATTTTTCAAACATTTTAGAAAATAAATCCTTATTATACTTCATTATTCCGTTTGATAATCTTTTATTTACCTTTGGAACATTGCAAATTAAAAGATGTGTTTTTTCTTTAGCCAACTTTAACAAAGAAAATATGACCATTTCTTCATCTTCAATATTTTCTTGCAAAAAATATAGAATTTTATCATATTTCCCTCTTCCTGGTTTTTTTATATTTTCAACACAGATAAATCTATCTTCCTTATTAAGATTCAGCTTATTTCTCAATTCCAAATTTAAAGAAATCATAGAATATTCCTTTCATGCTGTCAATATACAGCAATAAGTGCTATTTTTCAAATCTTATTTTTTATAGAGATTTTACATTTGAACATAATTTATTGCATATGTTTTGACAATTATTTAGGCAATTATTTTCAACCCTCTTTGCTTCTCTCTCTGCAATAAACCAAAATACAAAATAGGAAAAAAGAAGAGACAACACAAACAGTATTATTTTTACTTTACTATTCATAAATATGTTATCTTTGGTACCAGCGTCAATTGTTCAAAAAACCAATTTATACAGTTATCACACAGATCAAGGGTATATAGTTCTCCGTCTCTTTTTGAACCATAAACAGGGTCAACTTCCACATTTCCACCTTCATATTCATGCTCAAAATTGCCCATATCTTTTTTGCATCTGTTGCAATAAATTTTATCAACAACGTTTTTTTCTGTTGTTTCTGTTATCTTTTTATAACTTTTCATCGTCAGTTTCCTCTTCTTTCTGTTTGTTTTCGTTTCCTTCGCAAAATATATCAGAATGCAAAATAAAAGCAGATATAACAAATGCAACGTTTTTTCCATTTTTTACTGTTTTAATTGGAGCGGTATCATAAGAACACCAACAATGTTTTTTATTGTCATCCAAAAAATGTGTTTTCCATCCCTTAATAAAAACACACTCCTTAATTGGTTCACCAAAAGATTTAACAGAAACAGGTTTACTTACAATTTGGCCATTAAAGGGCAGCAGCATTGCATTTGTGCACGAAAGTGTGCTCAAGAAAATAAGACCAATAAATAAATTTTTCATTATTTTTCCTTTATTGTTAATAAAATATTCTTCCACGGAAACTATACGATACAACGTAACCAAAGTAAAATTCTATCTTACCATTTTTAATCAGACCCTTTGGCGGATTAACAAATTGGATGCATCGTTTAAGTGAATTAATTGCTTCTTCGTCCAAAAAATCCACATTGCTTGATTGAGTGACCGAAATTTTAATAATATACCCTTCTTTATCGAGGGTCACAAGTAAAATTGTTTTTCTAGCCTTGAACATATATAGCTTTCCGGTTGGATCCTGGCTTTTCAATATATCCAGCGGATTCCAGTTTGCATTTTGTTCTGAAACTCTATTTTTTGCTATATCGTCTATGTTATTGCCCGGAAATAAATTGATTCCTTTTTGTTTCTTTTCCTTCTCTTTTTCTATTGTCGGCACTCCTCTTTTTATTGTTTCTCTATCTGTTTTTCTATCTTCTTCGCTATAATATTTTGAATTATCTAGTTTTTCTTTCTTCGCCTTTGTTGGCAAATCAACAATTTGTTTATTTTTTAAATTCTTTTCTTTTTCCGGTTTTTTAACTATTATTATTCCATGTCGTTGTGGGTTTTGTGAAATAAATGATTGTTGCAAAACGGAACCTTGTTTGGGAATTAATTCAATAAATAGAGCAAAAAGAATATGCAAGATACATGAAATAAGCAAAACAATATAAAAACGATCTCTCATTGAAATTATTTTGCTATGTTATCATATATTTTTCTTTTCCAGTTAAGATTTTCATAATTTTCTTTACACCAATCCTTAAAAAATTTTGGAGTTAAATAACCAATTGGAAGGCTTATTATTTTTGCACCATTTAATATATAAAGAATAAAATCAACACAAACTAATTTTTGAGGATCTATATACGGATTTTTTACTTTGCGAATAAGCCATCGTTTAAAGATGATAAAAAAAGCAAAATTTATGAACTTAAAATAATCATATTTTTTGCCAAGATACCATAAATTATCTTTCAGTGTATTATCTAGCCTTATGTCATCAATTTCATACTCTTCCAGTCTACGATTTCCTATATCAAATTCTTTTGCAAGCTGAATAATTATACCCTGAAAATCGGCATGAATAATTAAATTAATTTGTAAAAATTCATCATAAACTTCTATATAAGCATGGCTAACTTCTGATTTTGTAAACCAGCGTATTAATTTTGAAATAATGCTGTTTGAGGTAGAAAATCCAATTTTAATCTTCATTACATATAATTATCAAGAAAATTGTATATATAACCTGGTATAACTTCATATACGGCGGTATCCATACCATGAATTATCTTTGCAGCTTTTTTATAATTTTCACATTTTATAAAACTTACCACTAGCCTATAATCTCTAGCGTCATCACAATACATTTTTATTGTATTAAGGTTACCAATTTCATATTGTGGATCCATAGCTTTTTTATCGCACCTTTTCGCCAATTTTTCTAAGCTTGCAATCGCTTTCTTTTTAAAAACCACATTGGTCATTTCTTATTCCCGTCCTTTGTTGCGCCAAATTTTTTGTACCTTTTATAACAAGATTGCGGGCCAACAGGGAGACAAGGACACTGTTCTGGTTCTAAATTCTTTAATTCGCACGTTGTAGAAAAATGACCAGAAGAGCAACGCCAACCAATACCAGAACTATCGTTCAAATAAAAATATGAACGACATTGATCGCAAATGTACCTTTCCTTTGATAATGCATATCCTGGTGAATTAAACATATTTATTTTCTTTCTTTTTCATTCATATTTTAAGTTTCTATCAATTAATTCAATAAACGATTCCCCAATAATATTTCTAACATTAGAACCGCCAGACAGCCGATGCCCTCCTCCTTTGTTCCTTAATGCCAACTTTGCACAATCAAAGCCAGACTTTTCAGATGAGCGAAATGAAACTTTTGAAGCATTGACAATAACCGCCAAATCTGCATCAAGCTTTTCAATAAAAGAATTTCCAATTTCACTCCTCAGCTCGTCTCCTGTTCCAAATACAATTCTATATGATTTTCCATCAATTGTCCTATTAATAATAACTGCTTTTTCTAACTCTTTTTTTATGGTTTCTTCGTTTCTTTTTTGAATAATTTTCAAAGCGTATTGTTCATGTTCTGTCAAAATTGGTGAAGAAATAGCAAAAAATCGATTGATAAACATTTCTTGCCCCATAAAATTCATTAGAGCACAAAGATCATTGGATTCAGAATATTCTCTTGTCCAGCGGTCATATCCATCAACATATTTTGTCAATAAATCCAAATTTTGTTTCGTGCTGTTAAACCATTCCTTTCCTTCCCAGAAATCTGCAAAATATTCAAATAGCATTCTGCTGCCACATCTTTTGTTTTCCTTTTCAATATGACAAAAAGAATATTTTGACAACGGTATTGCTGTTTTATGGTGGTCTAGAAGAAGAACACCCTTCCTTTTGTCCAGAAACTTTGCACATTCCATTGAAACAGAAACATCTACAATCAATAATTCTCCATCAAAATTATTGCATGCTTCTTTGACAGCCGCATCAACAGCACCATGATCAGGATTTGTAAAGATTATATTTTCTTTTTTGCCGCCAAAATAGAGAAAGAGAATTGCTGTTGTTGAACCGTCAAGGCAAAATTTATGACCAATTAACTTTGTATTCTCAAAATTCATTTTCAAATTCATTCTCCTTCGCCGAGAAGTTCAACAGATTCAATCACTATACTTTTAAGTTGTGGTAGATCTTTGTTCAATAATTTTCTTGCTTTTTGAATTGCTTCCATTGCCCAACCATTCACAGAAACAGTTTTATTTGCCCAACCTGCACCATATTTTTTATCTGCAAAATTAACTCTATACATTCTTGTCATTTTTTCTCCTTTTTATGGCCATTTATCTTTTTATTTCAGCCATTGCAACCATTGTTTTATTAAGTTCTTTACAGCTTTCGGTCATGCATAGCCGAAGACGATCTGCTTCTAATTTTTCTTCTCCGGTAAGAGAATTAATCCTTTCCTGTAATTTTTTTACGAGTATAGACCAACACAGAATATCTAATACAACAGACAATGTATCAACAGAAGAAAACCTATTGTCGCAATATGTTGTCATTTTTTTTCTTTCACTTCAACGTTCAGCCTCTCTTTATAGCACGATTCACCAAAACCATCACACACTTTGCATAAATTATTTATTTGAACCCCGTTGCCAGAACAGACGTTGCACACGCTCTGTGCAACATACATAAAACCTTGTCTACGTTCTCTTTTTTCAAACATTCCGGTTCCGTTGCAATTTTTGCATGCCGTTTTTTCTGATCCTCCAACCCCATTGCATGCATTGCATTTTTTTGACTTTGTATATTCAATCTGGAATATTTTTCCCCTTTTTATTTCTTCCACCGTCATATTAAGCTGAAGATTAATTTGCTTATCATGCTCCGGAATATCCTGCTTTTGCCTTCTTTTGAACATATTATTGAATGAATCAAAATCAAAATGCATTCCTCCAAATAGATCATTAAGATTCACCCCCGGAAATCCTGAATAATTTGTCTGCTGATTTTGTTGCTCTGCTGGTTTTTGTTTACCTGTTAGCACCTGGCAAGCTTCATTTATTTTTTTGAATTCTTCTTCTTTTCCTGGGTTTCGATCAGGGTGAGTTTCAAGACATTTTTTTTTGAAAGACCGCTTTATATCTTCTGAAGATGCGGAATCAGAAACACCAAGAATATTTCTTGCTTCATCAAGAGTCATTATTTCTATTTTTCAGTCTTTTACGCTTAAAAGAATGTTTGCGTTCTTTACGGGAAACAATCTTTGTAGCTTCAAGATAAATCATTGCTGCTCTTTCTGCGTCACTA
>JACPGZ010000045.1 GCA_016188895.1 Candidatus Pacearchaeota archaeon | reverse complement strand
TGCAAGGAGGTGCGAGCTTGGAAAGATTGTTATTGGCATAAAATGAGAGCTAAAAAAGGGCAGGAGGAAATAATGGGTTTTGTAGTTATTGTAGTTGTTATGACAATTGTTTTAGTTGTATTTTTATCATTTTTGTCTAAGCCTTCTGCAAAAGCTGGCGGCGGAAAAGAAATAGAGAATTTTCTTGACAGCATTGTGTTATATACAACATCCTGTGAGCAAGATACAGGATTTTTAGGGCTAAAAGAGCTTATTATTGCTTGCAATAATAATGAGCAATGCTTAGATGGCAGAAGTTGTGATATTTTGGAGTCAAATGTCAATGAAATATTAGAGCAAACAATACAAGTAGGGCCTGATGAAAAAATAAATGCCTGATGAAAAAATAAATGGCCAAAATGTTGATATTTTTTATAGGTTTAAAGATACAACAGATGTTCTTATTAAAATTAAAAGAGGAGTTTGCGCAAATAATAACTCAATTATTGCAACTGAAAATGTTTATCCTGCTGAACAGGGAGTTGTTGGATTAAAGATACAGGAGTGCTATTAGAAGTGATAAATCTAAATAGTATTACTATAGTAATACTATTATGGGAAATATGGAAACTGTTCCAGCAAAATTAACAAAGCGCATCATAGCAGAGATGGAAGAACTTATTAAACAGGGATGGTATGCAAATAAATCAGAACTTATCCGAGATGCTATACGAGAATTAGTGAAAAAACAGAAAATTGCACAATTAGAATCTGCAATAAAAGAAGATATCCAATGGGGACTTTATGGCAGATAATGCTGTTTCAAATACAGGACCAATATTACATCTCACAGAAATTAACCTGATAAAGGTTTTAGACATTTTTTCAAGTGTTTTTATTCCAGAAGAGGTTGCAGAAGAATTACGAAAAATAAAATAGAAATCCCTAAAAAAATTAGTATTATCAATCTAAAACCAGAATGGAAAGATGCTGTTATGATATTAACTAATCAACGAAATCTTGATTTAGGAGAATCACACTCAATTGCATTGTTACTACAGGAAAAAGCAGATTATTTCTTAACAGATGATTTAGAAGCAAGAAGCGTAGCAAAAGATTATAATCTTGAAGTACATGGAACAATTGGTATTATTTTGCGGGCTTTTTCAAAAGGAATTATAGAGCAAAGAATTGCAATTGAGAAAATAAATGAATTATACATAAAATCTTCATTATTTATCACAAAAGATTTGATTGAACAAATAATTCGCTCTATTAATGAATTTTCCAATAAGAAGTAAGAATTTATTTGGAGTTTGGATATCCTCTTATATTAGTTCGTTTAAATATTTAATATTAATTGCAGTCTGTCTAAAGCAATAACTGGCTTTAGGCTTTTTCTATTGCCTTTTTGGGATTGCTTCAGCTCTATAAATCCAAATCTTTTAAATAACATTATATCATCATAAACAGACTTGAATCCTCTTCCAAGCAGTTTGGCAAGATGATAAATTGAGTCTGGATTCTTTGTTTTAATGGTATGAAGAAGGCGGGCTTTCTCATTGCTTAATAAATGCCTAAGCTCTGCAATGCTTGAAAAATCATAATCTGTCTTTTCGCCTCTAAATCTGCTGAAAAACACTTTTAAGGACGCAGGTGTTATAAAAAGATTTATTGTTCTTATTTTCTCGGTCATTTTACCGACGATAATATTTTTTGTTATTATGTATAATAAACTGAAGTTTATAAATATATGCTTTTTTTTATAATATATATTAAAATTTAACATATATTTATTTTGAATAAAATTTTAATAAAAGTTTTATATTGTAATAACGGACTAGTAACATCGGAAGCCTTATAAATAAAATTTAGTCTAAATTTAACTTTTTGCGAAAAAATGCTGGCGGGAATAGAAAGCTTTTTAAAGCAAAATTTTTTAGATATTACATTCCGAATTAATCGGAAATAGGAAAAAGATGAAAGGAGGTTTAAGAAATGGTATTTAATTTTAAGAAAATAACGTCAGTCTTAACTAGTGCTATAATGATTGGCAGTACGATAGGAATTGCAGCTGCTGCGAACTACCCTGCACCATTTGTGCAAAGTGGAAAACACAATGTAGCTATTATTGTTGGAAGTTCTGCTGCTTCATCTGACTATTTAGCAGCTTTGGATGTTGGACAGAATCTGCAATTAAAACTTGCAGAGCAAACAGCTGTTTCAGGAGCTGGAGGTGGAGCAAGTACAAGTGGCGGAGATGCTGTTAACTTAGCAACAGGAAGCCAGCAATTATATTATAATAGCAGTGTAGGTGCTGCTAGAACAGCTCTTTCAAAGAACGAGTTGCCAACTTTGCTTGCAGACGGCTCTATTATAGATGATTCAGGAACAACATATACATATACACAAACTGTTACATTAGGAAGCAGATTAATACAATACAGTACAAGTGGTGCTGATTTTAGCGATCCAGCTTTAATAGTTGAGGTAGGAACAACTGCTTCAAACTATTTATATCAATACAAGCTGGGAATGAACAAAGTAATTAATGCGTCGCATGCGGATGTTCAAGGCAATGAGATAGAAATCCTTGGAACAAAGTACACAATTGGCTCTGGAACTGATTTAGGTGCAAGTCCTGCAAAGCTTGTATTATTCGGAGCTGGCGAGGTTGTTACTTTGAATGAGGGTGAATCTTCAACAGTAAATATTGGAGGCACAGAACACACAGTTGAGGTTCAGGCAATAACACAAACAAGTAGCACTGATAAAGTATCTGTATCTGTTGATGGCGGAGCTGCAAAAGAAATTTCAGAAGGCAGTTCTTCAAAAATCGGTGGAATAGATATATATGCGAAAACAGTTGTATATAGCGCAAAAGAGAGTACAACAAACTATGCTACACTTAATCTTGGCAGTTCAAAGATAACATTGCAGGAGGGAAGCGCTGTTCTTACAGGAAGCGAGGATGATACAATTACAGGAACAAAAGTGACACTTACTGAAACTGGAGACAAATTATCCACTATACAAGTTAATGTGTCTTTACAAAGCAGCAGCAAGGATTATATTCCAATTGGAGGCTCATTTTTAGATCCTGTATTTGGAAATCTTAAGGTAGAATTTGCCGGAGTTAATCCTGCTTTAGATAGTGATGCAAGAGAAGCTATAAAAATTGATACAAATGGCGATTTAAGAGCAAGAGTATTAATTACTCCATTTAAGTCAGGTAATCCTGATAATTCTGCATTAACTTATGCATTTGATATTGATTCTAGTACAACCACTACAACACCAAGACCTTTGTTTGAAAGCTCTGGTAACAAAAATATTACATTAGTAGAAAACGAGACAATGGAAGATGTAGGTGATTTAATCCTGATTAATTCAGAAGACAATGGAAGAATTGTTGAAATAAGTGAGATGCCAGATGGAACATTGACATCAAATTCTAAGGTTACATTAAAAGACTGGTTTACAAAAGCGATAGTTGCAGGGCCCGTCACTGTTGGAACAACTGGACAAGCTACAGTAACAATAGATGGAGTACTATATTATATAACAGTGCCAGGTGGAACATCTGTCGGAGCTGGAGACAATTCCTCTATAAGAATTAACTGGGGAGATGGATCTGGATATGACAATCCGGGAACAGCAACAACATTGTTTCCAAGGATAAAGCTGAAGAATGGCGGATGGTTTACAATTTTGTATGAGACCAGATTAAAAAACGCAACAAAATATGCATTGCCAGGTGTTGAGGATATTGCAACATATCAAGTTCCTACAATCAGTATGGGTGGAGCATCAGGTGCATTAGTATTAACGAATGGTCCTAATGGGACATTAACAACAATAAAATACGGAAACATTAATTATACAATTGAACTTATTGAGAATACAACAATGACAGGAAAAATAAGGTCTATAAGTACTGGAGCAAGTGCAGATTGTATCTTTAACTCATCGCAAGGATACGGGCCAGCGATATTATTCATAGAAGAAAAGAAGGTAGTTGAATCAGGAAATGCAAATAACGGAGATGCTATATGCATTCCTGGAAGTACATTTGGAACAGCGCCAGCAGATCTTGCAATAGGTGACCCTGTTGCTACAAATATATGGAGCACAATTCAGTCATGGACAAGTGACCAATACAAGAAGACAGCTGTAACACGATATGGAACATACATAGAGCAGAATACGCAAGATAATAAATGGGTGAAAATCTATTATCCTGACAATCAGATGTATGCAGATGTATTGTTTGCAGAATCAGGTGCAACAATTGTGGCTGGAACATCAGGTGGTGGAAGGGTAGACGAACTTGGAACAGTTGCTGTAATGGATAGTGAAGTTAATAGTGTATCCAGCAAGAACTTAATTGTTGTTGGTGGAAGCTGTGTAAACAGCGTTGCAGCTAGATTGCTTGGAAGTACTGGTGCTTTATGTGGATCTGCATTTACTGCAAAAACAGGGGTAGGCCCTGGACAGTTCTTAGTTGAGACATTTGCTTCTCCAGTAAATGCTGACAGAATCGCTACATTAGTGGCTGGTTTTGAGGCAGGAGATACAAAGCAGGCTGTAAAATACGTTACAGACCCAACCAAGACAGTAATGACTGACAAGGGACAGGCTTACAAGAAGACAAGCAGTACCTTTGCTGACGTTAGCGTAGCTTAAATAAAGTTTTTTTTATTTTTCTCTTTTTTATTTTTTAAAGACTAGACGAAAGTATGGCCCATTCCATAGGGCATCGGAAACACAGAGAACGAGCCCATTGCATAGCCCACTGCATAGGGCATCGCAGTTGCATAGAACGAAGGCATCGCAGACATAGAGGACTGGCATTGGAGTTGATTTATTTTGGATATTATTTGTTTTTTAGAGTAGTAAATTAAGTAGGATAATAGAGTGTAAAAAAATTTAAAAAGAACTCTCGCTCATATTTGATATGGTTGCAGGTTTAATGTGGATGCAGGATTCATCAAAATTCAAAAATGCTTTAAATTTTGCATTTTTGATAGCAGTCAAAAATCAAAGGTTTTTGATGACTCGCAGGTGGTTTTAATATGGCCAACAAGGTAAATCAGGCTCAGTTATGGGTTGGAATAATTATATTGATTATTGCTGTGATTGGACTTGTTGTAATATACAGCGGAAATATACAAACCAGAACATCTGGTGCAAGAATAGGTGTCATTATTCCATTGACAGGCGATGCTGCAAGTTATGGAGCAAGTGTCAAAAAAGGGCTTGAGCTTGCTAAAAAAGAGCTTGGGTTAGAGCTTGAATTGATTTTTGAGGATTCTAAATGCGATGAGGCAGAAGCTGTTAACTCTATAAACAAGCTTATTTCATCTGATAAAGTCAACGCAATTATTGGAGAATTATGCTCTGGAGCAACTCTTGCAGCTGCGCCAATTGCAGAGCAGAATAATATTGTGCTGATAAGCCCTGGAGCAACAAGCCCTGATATAACTTCGGCAGGAGAATATTTATTCAGAACAGTGCCAAGTGATTCATTCCAAGGCAAGTTCGGAGCTGAGATAGTTTACCATAGATATGGCAAAAGAAATCTTGCAATACTTTATAGCAATGAGAATTATGATATTGGATTTAATCAAGTTTTGAAAGAAAATTTTGAGAAATTAGGTGGCAAAGTTGTAGCTAGCGAGGCATTTGAGAGAAATGCTGTTGAGCTAAGAGCACAATTAACAAAGATAAAAAATGCAAATCCGGATGCAATTTATATTATAAGTAACGAGCAGGATTCTGCTGTTGCTGCATTAAAGCAGATAAAAGAGCTTAAAATAGACACACTTATCTTTGGTTCAGAGGGATTAAAAGGGCAATATATTTTAGATGATGCAAAAGATTCTGCAGAAGGGCTTATTGTTATATCTGCAAGCTCTGGAACAAGTGGATTTATTGATAAGTATAAGACAAAATATGATGAAGAGCCAGGAGCTTTTGCTGCCCAAGGATATGATGCGCTGCAAGCATTATCTATTGCATTAGAACAAGGTGCACAAACAGGTGAGGAGATTAGGGATAGATTATATGAGCTGTCATTTGAAGGAGCATCTGGAAGAATTGATTTTGACAATAATGGAGATGTTTCTGGTATATACGAAATATATAAAGTTAAGAATGGCGAGTTTGTAAGGGAGAATTAATTCTAATTCAGAGCGTGTCTAATATTAAATACTAATTTTACCCTCCCTTAATAAAAAAGGAGGGCAAAATGTTACATAGATGGGATAGTAGAATTGAGGATTTAAACCTTATTCTATGCAAGCTAAGGGAAATATCAAAGAGAATTATTAAAAGAAAGAAGACAAGGGGAACAAAACCAAAGCATAGCATAGCAGATTACACTGCTTTAATTGTACTGAAAGAAGCAAGCAATAGAACACAAAGAGGAGCT
>JACPGZ010000046.1 GCA_016188895.1 Candidatus Pacearchaeota archaeon | reverse complement strand
TGAATTAAGATGAAAAAAGCACAAGTATGGAGTCTTGATATAATAGTAGGGGTAACTATATTCATAATAGCCATTATAATATTCTACATTTATACAATCAATTTATCAGATGAAGCAGAATCAAGTTCAGACGATCTAAATATAGATGCAGATTTTATATCTTCAAACATCCTGTCAGAAGGCTCTCCTCGTAATTGGAACAAAACAAATGTGCTTATTCCTGGAATAGTTACAGACAATAAAATAAATGAAACAAAGTTAGTAGCATTGGCTCAATTATCAAAAGATAATTACGATAAATCAAGACAACTTCTCGGAACAAAATATGATTATTTTGTTTTTCTTGAAAATAAAGACGGCTTGGTATATTTTGGAAAAAATCAATGCGGAATCGGAAGCGCGAAAGCAACAGAGCAAAACATTTCTATATTCAAAGTAGCATATTACATAGGAAAAGAAAAACAAATATTAAATCTGACAATAGGTGTTAATTTTACAGTAGATATTTATTGCGAAAAAAATAATAATTACGAAAATGGCTCGGAGGCTTGCAATTCAAATGTTAAGGGGAAAACCCAATATCTGAATAACGTTAGCAAATATAACCTTACAATATTAGAAGATGTTCATTTTGATGAGAGTGATTTTGCTATTCTTAATCTATATGTTTTAAATGGCGGCAAGGTATTTATTTCAGAGCATTTTAATTTTGATTATGCTTTTGGCATTAAATATATAGCGGGCAATAATCCAAATCCTGTAAGAATTGTTGCTCAAGATATATATAATGTCCTTAATCTAACAATTGGTGCAGATTATGATATAAAAGACGGACCAACTGTAAATAACACATCTACAGTTCCAGGTGCTGAAAACGTCAGCGATTATGTAGTAATAGGAAGATATAATTCAGGCACAGGAGCTGGAGGAATTGTGCGCTGGAATTACGGGCAAGGTCATGTATATTTTTTCGGTGATTTTGCTCCTGTTAATATAGCTCAGCCAGTATGGAAAAAGGATGTTGTAAATTCAATAACAAACCTTCTTACAATAGAGTGCAGACTTAATATAAAAAATATAAAAGCTAAAAATTTAATAAAAAATGAAAGGTTTGTATTTTTTAGAAATAAACCTGCAAAAATGACATTCTATGTCTGGGATAATCCATAAAGAATAAATTTTGAATTAAGATGAAAAAAGCACAAGTATGGAGTCTTGATATAATAGTAGGGGTAACTATATTCATAATAGCCATTATAATATTTTACATTTATACAATCAATTTATCAGATGAAGCAGAATCAAGTTCAGAAGATTTAAGCATAGATGCAGATTTTATAGCATCAAATATCCTGTCAGAAGGCTCGCCCAGCAATTGGAACAAAACAAATGTGCTTATTCCTGGTATTTTGACAGGATTTGAAATTAATCAGACAAAACTTGATGAGCTTTATAATCTGACATATTCAAACTATCCAGAAGGGTATAGGAAAGTAAGCAGTCTAATAGGCAACAGGTTTGATTTCTACTTTTATTTTAATAATGAAATGAATATACTCCTGCCTAATGGAAGCACAATAATTCCAGATGGAATAGGAAAATTATATGTAAATAGAACAAATCTGGTAGAATTAGAGAATCCAGCCAATATAGCAAAGATAGAAAGATTTACAGCATACCAAAAAAAGCCGACAAAACTTACATTGATTATATGGAATAAATAGCTTATAGAAAATTTAATAAACTAACAATTAGGAGATGGTTTAAGGAAGAACCAACTCAGTGTCTGGGTTGATAAGGGTTTACCCTTATGTTCTTCTTAGCTCCTGTAGTCTAGCGGCCAAATTCGTCAGATAATTTTGATGAAGGCTATGGATAGAGCCCTCTCGTGCAGTGTGTCTAACGCTCGTTGAGAGCATAGGCGAGGTATCTAAATACCAACTGCTCTCAAGGAAAATTCTTTCCACATTCTCTTGAGAGAATGCAGAGAACGGCTCAGACCCGGGTTCAAATCCCGGCAGGGGCATTATATCTTTTTGATGAATTTGGTGGGCATACAAAAATCATACAAGTTATTTATATAAATAACCTGTCTCTTTAAAACATGAAAATAGACCCGCATAAAAACAAAGAAAGATGGATTAAATGGAAGGAAAATAATAAGCTTAGAATCCTTCGTTTAAGTAAAGAAAACTCTGACATTATTCTTAAGTACCTTAAAGAAATGGAAAAAGGAATAAATATATCTCCTGTGAGTATCAAGGGCTCAAGAAGTTATGCAAGGTTAAACTCATTAAGAAACAGGCTTATTTTCTTTGCAATTAAATTCAAAGAGATGTATAATCTTGATAGCATAATTAAAATAAACGAAGAGCAATTAATTAGCTTCTTTTCAGATATGAAAAGAGGGGATATAAAGAAAATAGATGGTGGAAATTACAAATCAGTGGATACCTATGCTAAGATCTTCAAGGCTTTTTGGCACTGGCATCAAAAAGTCAACAAAAAAAACGGAGATGAAATTCCAGATATAACTATTGATTTAGATACAAGTCCAGAAAAACCAGATTGGGTTTATTTAAATGAAGAGCAGGTAAAAAAATTGTGTGATAATGCAAAATACGAGTACAAAGTTTTAATCATGTTTTTACTAGACACGGGGATAAGAGCTCCAACCGAATTAGTTAATATTAAAGTTTCTGACCTGTATAAAGATTTTAAAGAGCTTCAAATAAGAGAAGAAATGAGCAAAACTTTTGGAAGAAGAATTAAATTAATGTTATGTTCAGATTTATTGAAAGATTATATTAAAAACAAAGAACTGAAAAAAGAGGATTATTTATTTAAAATAAATCCGCTGATTGCTAATCAATATCTTAAAAGGCTGGCATTAAAAGTATTCGGTAATGGAGTAAGTGAAGCAGGAGCGAAATATTGTGAGATAAGTTTGTATGATTTCAGACATATCTCATGTTGTTATTGGCTTCCACGATATAAATCTGAGTCAGCATTAAAATACAGATTTGGATGGAAGAAAAGCGATAAGATTCATTATTATAGTGAGCTTCTTGGAATGAAAGACACTATAAGCGAAGAAGATTTGTTAATTGACGTTACAAAAACAGAAATTGAAAAAAGACTTCTAAAAACAGAAAAAGACAAGGAAATTTTGCAGGAGAAAATTGAGAGTATGGAAAAGCAAATGGGGAAAATTTTAGAATTATTAAAAGTCTTAGGAAGTAAAGTCCAGATTATTGAAGTAGAAAATTAATACATCTAAATAGAAGGCTCTTGATAAAGCCATAATAAAACAGGCAATGCCTTATTTTGCTTCTTCAATCCTTTAATTGCCTTCTCCAAGTCTTCGTAAACCCTATAATAAATCATCTGATATGAAAATTTCAAGCGTTTCTCTTTTAATTGATAAAACTCATTTAAGACATCCTTCTTAAGCCTGATTAGATTCCATGCTTGGTCGCCTTCGCTATACAATATCTTGCCATTTATATCAACACATTTCCTAGGCAGGAGAGGTTTTTTATCATTTATTCCTTTTAATTCTAATTCCATTTCCTTTAGTCAGATTGATGTATTGATAGAATTATGATGCCTGCTTTTATATTTTATCGTTATAAAATCATGAAATTATGGTTAGATGGCGATGAAACTTGAAATCGGTATAGAAATCCTTTTAAAGTTATATAAAATCTAATTTTTATGCAAGAACAATTAGTCAGAAGAGAGCTTCCAATTCAATCTATTATTGAGCGGGAGAGAATGGGTCTGGACGATTTAGTAGTAACTGTTCCTGTCCATCCAAAAATTTTTAATCTTTCTCAAGAAGTAAGAACTGATTTATCATTACTAGGAGGAGCCAAGGAAATTGTAAAATCATTTTATGAAGAAGATATGGCATATTATTTAAAGTGTTTAGAGATTCATGAGTATGATCCTTCTCTCATAAAAGGCTTTGAAAGATTCGATGACAATTGGGTTCTTGATGGCACACCTGATGAAGAAGGATTCTTAATTTTAACATGGAAAAATAATGGAAAAGTAGATTGTATTGAAGTTGTTAAGTCGCCTGTATTTTTCTACAATCAATATGATGAAAGCGGTAGATTTTATACTCCAGAATCAGCGTTAGAAGGTAATTTAATAGAAAATATTGGTAGATCGCAACGCCATTCAGAAGTAGTTTTTATGAGTCCAGAAAAAATGAGTAGATATGGTGCCGAATCAAGATTAGCGAAAATTGATACAGAAAGGGGTATTGCTAAAGTTATGGGGCGTGCTTTTACTTCAGATTACCAGCCAAATATGGGAAAGGCTTTACTCTTAAGGGATTTTGCAGTTTTTTACCTTAATAGATTATTAGATATCACACATACAAAATAAATCTATTCATCTTCAAACTATAAGACTTATTTTTACTTCTCGTAACAATTCCAGCATCTTGGAGTTTAGATAAATGGAACAAAGTAGTTGGAAGAGAAACATTAATTTGTTTTGCTATTTGATAAGCAGAAAGATTGCTTTTATCTAAAAGATTAATAATAGAAATTCTTGAAGGCGTGTTTAAGCAATTTAACACATTATTTGAATAAGAAGCATTAAGATTTACTTTAAATTCTTTGGAAGCTAATTCAAGGAATTTACTTTCTTTATTCATAAAGTTAAAAATATGAGAAGCAACATACTTCAAAACTTTTTCATTGCTAATCTTACGCTGTTTTGCTAATTGCATAATCTCTAAAAATGATATTTTTTCATTTTTGTAATCAAATATTTTATCATTTAAAAGCCCTAGTTTTTTATACCAATCATAGAATGTCTCTATATTTGTCCCATATTTCTTAAATTTCTTATAGAAATCCTTCTCTTTCCAATCAACTCTCGGAAAAGCCCTTAGTTTATCGCTTGCAGCATGATTTTTATTCTGCAAATCCCTTAATGTCCTGTAAAAAACAACAGGAAAATATTCAGATTTTGTATTATGAATTTTCCGCAGAAGCTCAACATTTTCCTTTTCTTCTTCCATGCAAAGAAGAACATCAACCTTCAAGATATCTAGAAGCGGAATTAAAACAGACATGGAAGCACTACTGAACATTAAATGCCTGTTAAAGTGATTATGCTCTTTATGAAGGATATTCTTATATAAATGTTTAAAGAATCTTTCAGGAATGTCTACAAGGTATTTTTGTATAATTTCTGATTCATAATAAACCTTGAAAGGAACTTTTCCTCCATGAAATAAGCTAATGCTTTCCTGAATTAATCGTTTTGATTCTTCAATTGGAATGTCTAAAGATGCCTGAATATCGCGATAAACTAAAAGAATTTCAAATTTTTTAGCTAATTCTTTAAAGAGTTTAAAAGTGTAAATCCTAAATAAATCATGGCAAGGATCATGCTGAGTAGTCGGAGTAATATCTAAGGCTAATCTTGGATGAGCTTTCTTCAATATTTCTGGCAAGTTATTATAAGGATCATCTATGCTGTCAATTCTTGATAAAATATGCTGGAATTTATCGTGTTTCATAGTCATCTAACATAATGCTCCGTCATTACAAAATGGTAAAATATATAAAGGTTTGGGATTAAGCATTTTCATGGAGAATAAAACAATAGAAAGCAACGAAAAAATTACTTATGTAAGAGAATTAGCAAATAGATTTAATTTTGAATGCGATATTTTCTATCATGAAGCAACTGGAAAAACTACAGAAGATGCTGAAAAAGCTCTTGGTTTAGATAGTAAACATATTATTAAATGTCTTTTGCTTAAATCAAAGAAGAATGAATATGTGGGAGCTATTATAATAGGGTCTGATAGACTAAATCTTAAGACTCTAGAAACCCTTACAGGATATAAGGATTTAAGATTAGCGAAAGAAGAAGACATTAAGCAGAAATTAGGATTTGAAATAGGCGGAGTGCCAGCTGTTATTTTTTCAGAAAAGAGAATACTAACATATGTTGATAACAGAGTGCTTGATTTAGATTATGTTGTAGGGTCAGGCGGAACACCTTTCCATGGGATGAAATTCAATCCCTTGCAATTAACTGAAAAATTAAAATATCAGCCACATGCAATAGCAACAACAGGAGAATAATATGACTCTCCTAAGAATTTTAACAGGAGAGGTGGGATTTGAAAGGTTTGCTGATTTTCTCGGAATGTCTGTTAAAGAAAAAGAAGCAAGAAGAATAGCGCTAAGTGAGTCATACATGCCATTTAAGGTTACAGAATATTACGCTAATCTTATCAGAGCGCAAGATGAACCTTACAGAACCCAATTAACAAATATTGTCCTGCCTCCTGTTGGAAAAAAGCCATTCAAAGGAAGATTTGATCCCTATGGAAATAAAACTTATAGACAAGATGAAAAAGCATTTCTTCAGCATAAATATGAAAAAACTCTTCTCTTGCATATTGATGATTTTTGTATTGCTAATTGTCAGTTCTGTTATAAAGTAAGAGAAATAAGGCATGAAGATAAAAAACAAATAACACTAGATAAAAAAATTGATATTGCTCTTGACTATTTATCAAAACATAGCGAAATTGATAATGTTCTTTTTACAGGCGGAGACCCCGCATCATTCAGGAAAACAGATGATTTAATTAATTTAATAGACAGACTTATTGATTATAATGGAATAAGAGTTGTAAGATTTGCCACAAAAGGCTTAGCCTATGACCCAGAAAGATTTATGGATAAAGCTCTCCTTGATTTCTTTTCAGATATTAATTCCAAACAAAATAAACAAGTAAGTATTATAGCACAAATCAATCATCCTGCTGAAATTAGCGAAACTTCAAGAGAAGCTATTAGAGGATTGCAAAATGCAGGCATTCAAATTAGAGGCCAGCCCGCAATTATCAGAGGAGTTAATGATTCTGTTAATACTTTAATTGACCTCCAGAGATCTTTCTTGGATAATAAAATCATCTCTTATTATCTTACTATCTTCATGCCTGTTCGTGGAGTTGAGCAGTACGCTCTCCCCCTTGATGAAGCATTTAGAAATATTGCGGAATCAAAAAGGCATTTATCCGGTTTAGAAAAGAAAGGAATTTTGCTTACTTCGCATGATTTTGGTAAGTTTGAGATTTGTGGCTTTTATCCAACTCCTGAAAATCCAGAAAAAATAGTTCTGAAATGGCATCAAGCTGCAATGAGTAAATATCTCCCAGATAGTCTAAAAGAAAGAGTTTCGACAAGACCGGAAGATGTTTTAATCCTCAATTACAAGAGGGGAATAATGTATTGTATAGACCATGTTTTTAGGGAGAATGGATTGCCTCATTTTAATACAGAAGGAGAATTGGTGGAAGAGGCAGAGACTCTAGCCTCAATTACGGGATAGAGTATGTGACTGGGATGATTTAAGGGAGAAGTTGAAGGCCATAAATTAGACAAAATAGAATAGATATTTACCTTGGAAAGCGTCAGATGAATAAGAATGGAGTCTAATTATACATTCTTATGAGGCACAAGATAGTTTTTTATAGGTGGTTATTTTATAATTTTTATGGTAAGAAAGAAACATAAGCAGAAGACTGGGAAGAGGAAGATATATGAAAAAATAGAAGTAAAACAATATACCTATCAAAATGAAAAAAGAGCAAATAATCCTCCTGTCGGTCTTGTTACAGCAGAAACAGATCATCTTAATGGGCAGAAAAAATATCAGTATGATCCTCATATAGATCCTCAATTACAATGGGCAGGAAAAACAGAAGGACAATCGTTTAATGTAGATACTGTTTCTTTGCACGTTCATGAAAGAATTGATCCTTTAACAATAATAGAAAAGGTAAAAAGCAGGGAAGAGAAAGAACAACAAACATTATTTCATTATTTCGAATTAAAAGAAAATAATCCTCCAATAAGAGAAGCAATAGAGTTTTATAAACATAGTCAAGATTGGTCAAATAGATTAATCGCTGGTGATTCTTTACTTATTATGAATTCCTTAATAGAGAAAGAGGGCATGGCTGGAAAAGTTCAGATGATATACATTGATCCACCATATGGGATTAAATATGGCTCAAATTTTCAACCATTTGTTAATAAAAGAGATGTTAAAGATCAAAAAGATGAAGATTTGACTCAAGAGCCAGAGATGATTAAAGCATTTAGAGATACTTGGGAATTAGGAATTCATTCTTATCTTACTTATCTTAGAGGTAGATTAAAACTTTCTTATGAGTTATTGCATGAAAGTGGAAGTTGTTTTGTTCAAATTTCAGATGAGAACTTGCATCATGTTAGAGAAATTATGGATGAAGTTTTCGGAATGGATAACTTTATCACAATAATACAATTTAGAACTGCAAGCACTAAACCGACTAAACTACTTTCGGGAGTTTGCGATTTTATTATATGGTATGCAAAAGATAAGAGTCAAATGAAATATCGTGAATTATTTACTGAAAGAGCAGAGGACTTTGACGACTCTGATTTGGTAGAATATAAAAATAGTTTCATAAGTTATAGAGAAGCAAAAGAAAAGAAAATAAACTTTGACAGAAATAAAGTTTTTACAACAATGCCTCTTGTAGCAAGTACCCTACAAACAAGATATAAATTTAGCTATAATGGTAAAACATATGATCCTGTCAATGGTTGGAGAGTCTCAGAAAATTCAATGAAACAATTAGCTAAACTAAATAGGTTATTTGAATCTGGAAATCAATTAAGATATAAAAAATATTATAGTGATTTTCCATATATGAAGATTAATGCGACATGGACAGATTTATGGGCTGAACAAAACAAAGTATATGTTGTTCAAACGAACACCGCAGTGGTTAATAGATGTATTCTTATGACAACAGACCCGGGAGATTTAGTATTAGACCCAACTTGTGGCTCTGGAACAACTGCTTATGTTGCTGAACAATGGGGAAGAAGATGGATAACTTGCGATACTTCAAGAGTTGCAATTACTCTTGCCAAACAAAGACTCATGACTTCTTTATTTGAATACTATGAACTGGCCCATCCTCAAGAAGGAGTTAGTAGTGGTTTTAAATACAAAATCGTACCTCACATTACTCTTGGCTCAATTGCAAATAATGAACCTGCACAACAAGAAACTCTTTATGATCAGCCATTAATTGATAAAAATAAAAAAAGAGTTACAGGACCTTTTACATTTGAAGCTGTTCCATCTCAAAGAGTAAGAAGTTTTGATGAAATTGAAGCAGTAAAAATAAAACAAGAGGCAGATAATAGTGTTGCTCGTTCAGGAGAAACTCTAAGACAAAATGAATGGACAGATGAATTATTATCTTCTGGGATAAGGGGAAAAGGTGGACAAAAATTAGAATTCTTTAGAATTGAACCACTTCCTGCAACAAGATGGTTACATGCAGAAGGAGAAACAAAAACAGGAGAGAAAGTTGTTGTTTCTTTTGGGCCAGAATATGCTCCATTAGAACAAAGGCAAGTTGAATTAGCGATTGAGGAAGCTCAAAAATTAGTCCCAAAACCGAAAATAATTGTTTTTGCATCATTCCAATTTGACCCAGAAGCAGCCAAAGACATTGATGAATTAAAATGGCCGGGAGTAAATGTAATAAAAGCACAAATGAATACTGATTTGCTTACTCAAGACTTAAAAAAGAAAAGATCAAGCAATGAATCATTTTGGCTTATCGGTCAGCCAGATATTGAAATAAAGAAACAAGGAGAAAAATACATTGTTCAGATCAATGGTTTTGATTATTATAACACAAAAACCGGAGAGATTGAATCAGGAGATACTTCAAAAATTGCAATGTGGGAATTAGGAGAGGGAGAAGGATGGAATAAACTCGCTAAAAACCTTAAAGCATTTATTGACGAAGATTTGATAGAAAAATACTCTGGAAATATTTCTCTTCCGTTTAAAGCAGGAAAGAATAATCAAATTGCTGTAAAAATTATCGATGATAGAGGAATAGAATCATTAAAGATTATTAGTTTAAAATGACAAATACAACAGACCATTTAATTATAAGTAGCCCTTATGAAAAACCAAAAACTCACTTAAAGTATGTAAGGGAAATAAGAAAGTTTGAGATAGTTGATGGAAGGCGTCCAGCAGGATATGTTGTTGCTTCAGAAAGTTCAAAATCATTTGATGATCCAGGGCATTTTATTGAACTCCCACTAGTAAATCAAATAAGAAAGAGAGTTGATAAATGGAGAGAGTCAGGGTATCCCGGGGTAACAAGCATAACAAAAAGTCTTCTTGAATATTGGAAAAATCCTGAAAGAGAGATGAAGCTTTTCTTTTGTCAATTAGAGGCAATTGAAACTTTAATCTGGCTTGTTGAAGCACCAGCAAGTGAAAAACAAGGAATAAAAATCCCTGATGATGGTGGAGAATTTCAAAGAATTTGTTCAAAAATGGCAACTGGAACAGGGAAAACAGTAGTTATGGCAATGTTAATAGCTTGGCAGATTTTAAATAAAATAACTTATCCTAAAGATAATCGTTTTTCAAAAAATATCCTTGTTGTTGCACCAGGATTAACAGTTAAAAGTAGGCTACAGGTATTAAAATCTTCAAATGAACAAAATTATTATTCAGAATTTGATATGATTCCTTCTTCAGAATTTGATAAATTAAGACAAGGAAAAATAAAAATAATTAACTGGCATATGTTAGCTCCATTAGATGCAAAAAGCTTGCCACCAGTTATGAGAAAAAAAGTAGGAGAGGAAAGTGATGAAGCTTTTACAAAAAGAGTTCTGGGAGATTTTTCTGACGCTAAGAATATTTTAATTATAAATGATGAAGCTCACCATGCATGGAGAACAAACATAAAAGCTGAAGGAAAATACCAAAGGGTTAGTGAAGATAAAGATAGTGCAGAAGAAGCAACAATCTGGATAGGGGGATTAGATAGAATAAATAAAACTAGAGGAATTTTATCATGCCATGACTTCTCTGCAACACCCTTTGCTCCATCTGGTAAAAGGACTTATGAAGAGACATTATTTGGATGGATTGTAAGTGATTTTGGTTTAAATGACTCAATTGAATCTGGCTTAGTCAAAACACCAAGAGTTGTAATAAGAGATGATGGAACTCTCACAAAAGATATGAAATCTAGATTTTATCATATATACATGGACTCAGAAGTGAAAGCAAGTTTAAATAAAAAAGCTGAAGAAACAGATCCTCTTCCCGACTTAGTTGTAAATGCTTATTATTTTTTAGGAAAAGATTGGCTTGAAACAAAAAAACTATGGGGAAAGGAAAAAGTTAAAGTTCCTCCTGTTTTAATCACGGTTTGTAACAGAACCGAGACTGCGGCAAGAGTTGAGAACTCATTTAAAAAGGGAAAAATAAGAATTGATGAACTTAAAGATACTGAAAGAATGCTTAGAATAGATTCAGATGTATTAAAAAAAGCAGAAGAGAAAGATACAGAGGAAGCAATAAAAGAGGAAAATGGATTGTCGAAACAGGAACAAGCCGAAATCCTAAGAAAGAAGGTTGATACAGTTGGAAAAGTTGGTGAAATGGGTGAACAAATACAAAATATAATAGCTGTCGCAATGTTATCTGAAGGATGGGATGCAAAAACAGTTACTCACATTATGGGTTTAAGAGCGTTTAGTAGTCAATTGTTATGTGAACAAGTTGTTGGAAGAGGACTAAGAAGAACCTCTTATGAAGTAAATCCTGAAACAGGACTTTTTGATGCAGAATATGTCAATATTTTTGGAGTTCCATTTACTTTCTTGCCTCATGAAGGAACAGGAGAAACAATTCCTGCTCCACCAAAACCAAAAACAAGAATTTTTGTTGAAGGTAATAAAAAAGAATACGAGATCAAATGGCCTAATGTCTTGAGGATTAACCATATTTATAGACCAAAACTATCTTTAGACACAAAAAAAGTAAAGTCATTCGAACTCAATCCTGAAGATACACCTATGTTAGTTGAGATGGCTCCTGTTATTGAGGGTAAACCAAATGTAGAAAAGATAAGGGAAATCGAACTAGAAAGTTTGGGAAAAAAATATAGAATGCAAAGGCTTATCTTTGAAACAACAAGAGATATTTATGAACAAATGCAACCGAGTTGGCAAGGAGATAAGGATAGTTTACTTATGCAATTAGTTAAAATTGTTGAAGATTTTCTTAATTCTGACAAGCTTATTATTAAGAGCAAAACCTATAATGAAGAACTAAAAAGAAGAGTTTTAATTTTATTAAATATGAGTAAGATAGTTCAGCATCTATTTAGTGCAATTAGATTTGAGAATACTGAAGAGGCAGTGGCTGTTTATGATAAAGAACAACCAATAAAGTCTACAGGAAAAATGATGACTTGGTATACTAGTAAAAGATGTGAATTAGTTAAAAAGTCTCATATTAGCCATGTTGTAATTGATAGCGGATGGGAGGCGTCAGAAGCATTTGAATTTGACAGAAATAAAGATGTGAAATCCTGGGTGAAGAATGACCATATCGGATTTGTTATAAATTATATTTATAAGGGTATTATTCACAAATATTATCCAGATTTTTTGATAAAGCTCAATAATAATCAAATGCTAATTTTGGAAGTTAAAGGGAAAGATGATCAACAGAATAATACTAAAAGAGAATACTTACAAGAGTGGATTAATGCAGTTAATAGAGATGGAAGATTTGGAAAATGGACATGGGATGTTTCTTTTAGGCCTTCGGATGTTAAGGACATAATTAAAAAACATGCTTAATAATCTGAGAAGAGCTGGAATAGAAAGATAATTATATACGGATTTTTTAAGATTTAAATGACAATATTAGAATTTATTGTAAAAAATTATATAATGCTCTTAGCAATTTATGGATCAATTATTTCAACATTAGGGATAATTTTAAGTTTATATAATTATAACCGAGACAAAGCAAAAATAAAGGTGAAAGCTAGTTTCGGTGTAATGGGAAGCGGTAAGGGAGCAGAAGGCCCATTCTTTTTTGTTAAGGCAATAAACAAAGGAAGAAGACCAGTAACTCTTTCATCTGTTGGCATTCGTGTGGGAAAAGATGATTTAATAAATATTAAAACAATTAGTTTGCCTAGAGAACTAGGGGAAGGAAAATCTCATAGTGAATGGTTTACTTTAGATGAATTAAGAGGAAGAGATTGCGATTTTGCATGGTACCGCGATGAAACTGGGAAAATTTATAAAAGTAAGAGTATAAAGCAAAAATTACATAATTATTTTAATTCAGAGAAAAAGTCAGAGATTTCCTTTTGAATAGAAAGATAATTATAGGTGGATTTTATTGGTTTTTTATGCAAGAAACAATTCAAAATGAAGATTTTTGGCTTAATATAGGAGTTAGCCCAAGAAAATTGGATGGTCTTAACGATAACTGGCTAGCTACCTTCAAACAGAGAATAGAGCCATGTTTTACTGATAAACAAATTCTCTTAAAATTTTTTAATGTGAATGAGATAAATGTGAATGAAAAAGACAAAATAAAAGAGATATTCAAGACTCTAAAGGGAAAAGAATTTTACGGATTATTTAATTATCTCAAGGGTAAGATTGATTCATTACGAGATTTTTTCACGAAGCTTAAACTTAAAAAAGAGTATATAGATAATCCATTATTAGGCCTTATTTATTTATATATTAATGATAGAGAAAAAATCACTGATAGTTTTTTTTATTTTCTCTACTATAAAACAAGAATGTTAGAAATATGGTCTATAAATCCAGGGATTTCAGAAGATACTATTTCTTCTTTCAAGAATATTAATATCCAAAATTACACAAAAAAACTTAAGTTAGGAAAGAATAGATCTTCCAGAAATTTTAAATCAAATAGTGAAGTTTTCTTCTGTTTTGAAAAATCAAAAAAAGAGGATGTTGTTACAGGTTATGGGGAGAGTAAATCAATTAGAAGAAGAGGGATTTATTTTATAAAATTTGACTTAACTAAAAATCAAATAGAGATAAGGTCTGGAAATCCAAAAATCTTAGATTTATTCACTCTGATTCTTAAAGATTTAAATTATAAAATTTATGTTGAGAGCATAAAAACAAAGAGCAATATAAAAGATATAATCTCAAAGATAATTAAGTACCAATCAAAGAATGCAAAAATTATACAACTTGTTTTTAATAAGCTTGAAAAGGGAGTCAATTGCCAATGTACTTTTAGGGAATCCAAACATGGAGCACCACTTAATCAATGCATGTCTACTTTTATTGATAATAGTTTTGTAGATCCAAAAAACATACATAATTTAAGAAGTTTTCAACTTGATTTGAATGGTTTTACCCAGACTATATTAATAGATAGAAAAGATCCCAACGCGATATCTTTTATATTCACTAATAGGGGGCTATCAGAATTTAGATATAAACAGATTACAAAAATATTAAATGAAGATTTTGGGATAGAAATTCATGCTCCTTACGAAAGAGAAGAATCAAAGCTTAGTGATATAGAAATTTTTAAGAATATAATTGGTAAAGTTCCTTCAGAGTTGTCTTCTAAAGAAAAAGAGGTATATGTTCAAATTGCTTCTAAAGGACTCCTTCATTCAAATGAAGATGTATGTTATGTTTGTGTTGATAATACTTCAGCTCACCGTTTTTATAATGTTAATATAAATAACTGCCCTAAATGTGGTGCCAATATTAAAAAACTGGAACCAAGGGAATATATAGTGATAAATCGTGATGCTTTGTTTGAATTTATTGTGAAACGCCTTAAAAAAATATATGGTAAAGATAGGATATCTATAAGACTTCATAAAATAGGAAAAACTAAATATCCTTTTGTTTATTTTAAAGATACTAAAACCGAATTCTATCTCTATCTTGAATCTGTGAGGAGAATTGGAAAAATTTTAAACAAAATCGAAATCTCTATGATACCCATTGTGAAAATAATTATAGATAAAGAAATTAGAGAAAATAGTTATAATTTGTCATCTGAGATATTTGCATATAATCTTATTTTTGATAAAGATGAAGATATAAAAGTAGAAATAAACACAAAAGTAATTAAGAAGTTTGAAGACCTTTTGATATTAAAAACAAAAGATGCTAATCAAAAACTTATCGAGATTAGAGATAAAAAATATGTTTCTAATGGAGATGAATTTGAAGATTTATGTTACCCTCTTTTGAGAGCATGTTTTTATGGTATTTACAAATGGGGAAAGGATCAAAAAAGAAAAGCGGTTCCAGATGGATTGTACGGGATAACTTCCAACATTACTCCTAAAAAGGGTTTTTCATTGATTTATGATTGTAAATATTCTTCTAATATTTATGATTTGGATATGGATGAGAAAAGAAAGGCTAGAGATTATATCAAAAGAACAAATCAAGCACCAGAAATTAAAGCATTCTCAAAAAATCTTTCTTGTTTTATGGTTATATCCAATAGTTTAGATCTAAAACAATTTAAGAGTTTCTCTGATTATATAATTAGATATCGGGGATGGTCTGGAAAGATAGTTCTTTTAAATTTACAAGATCTTATTACTTTATATGAACAATTTATGATAAATAAAAAATTGGACAGCCCTCTTAGAATTAATTTAGGCCTTGCTTTTAAAGATTATATGAATAAATCTAAAGGAAGAGTTATTATTTTAGATAAGCAAGATGTCAAGAAGATAATCAATAATGCAAAGAGAAAATCAGATACAATTGACCAAGTTAGTATTTTAAATCATTTAAAAACAAATATAGAATTTTAACTAATCTTCCCAATTGCTTTATCAACCAACTCTAAAATCTTCTTCATTTGTTGCTCCATGTCCAACATCTTCTCTTTGAGAAGAGTATTTTCTTTCTCTGTCTTGATAAGGCGTTTTTCTATATCTGTTTTAGTAACATCAATTAGTAAATCTTCTTTGCTTAAAATATGGAGAAACAACCGCAAGGAAATTTAAACTATGATGCTTTAGTAGTTAGTTCAAGTTATTTTTAGCTTTAAAGGTCTTAATTCCATGATGCTCATCAATAAGCCTTAAAAGCTCTTTTGCTTCCTCAAGTGCCCAATAAACATTCTCACTTTTAGGAAACTTTTCTGTATCTTTGGGAAATGCCCAGTTGTGACATTTGGTTCGTAATTCTCTCAATCTTTCTTGAATCTCATTATGTAAAGAGGTTGGTATTTCTATATTCCTAATGTATATTTCTGATTCTGAAAACCAGCGTACAGATGTAGGTCCCTCAATCTTCTTTTTTACTTTTCTTATCTTTTTTTCTGCAGTCGCTCTTGTTTTAGGATCTGCTTTTCTTGGGTCATATGGCCACTCAAATAAATCATTTGTTTCTATTACTAAGGCTTCACTTAAATATCTCTCAAAATTCCCCTCATATGAGATAAATAAGCCAAGACTATAAGTCAAGCCACGACCAAACTGATTGTTATATTCATTCGTATCCTTACCAAATATAAGCCTTTTTTTCTCTAAGCTTTCCAGAATTAAGTCTAGCTTATCAGGATTAAAACCGCTTTTTTCTGCTATTTCATCAAAACTTAGTCCAGACTGCATTATCATAAGAACCCGTTTTTCTTCTTTTGTTAAACTTTCAAGTACTTTCTTAGAATTTTGTTTTTCCTCATCACTAAACCCTTCATATATTTCTTTTTCCTTCTTATTAATTTCATCTTGATTTTCCATAATGTCCCTAATAATGCTCTATTTAAATACTTTGAACTGATTTACCCCGGAGTATTTTGGGTTAAAGCTTATATACCTCTGTTATTTTATATTATAGAACACCCTGATAAGATTACTCTTAGTCCAATAAAAACTTAAATACTCTTATATTTTGATTATTTTATGGCAGAATTAAAACGTTTAACACCTTTGTATAAAAAACATCGTGGAAAGAGAGTTCCTGTATGCGATTATCATGGAACATGTAAGAATAAAGCATACAAAGAAGTCTACCCATCTCTACTTAGCGGAAAACATAAAAGAGATGGATGGAATTATCTTTGCAAGAAACATTTCAAACAAGAACAAAAAAGATTAAAAAATAAACTTCCTTATGCACACATATGAAAAAGCCAGATAATCAAAATAAGAAAAATAATCCCTTAAAGAAGTTGTGGGGAGCTGTTAAATTCAGCAAGCCAGGGCATCAAATTGTAAAAGAATTGAGAAAAGAAATGAAAAGTAAATGGATTGAATAAAAATCAAAAAAAGAGGGCTTTCGCCCTCTTTAATTAATCCTCGCCAAAAGTAACGATTTGATACTTCATTCGAGGATCGCCTGTAGAGCTTCTTTTTTTGATGCCGCAGGCGTTTTGCCAGACTTTTCGATTTCGATTCCATCGAAAGCCAATTTCTTTGAGGAATGATAATTCCTCTTGGCTTAATTTCTGTCTAAACTCCGCCCAAATCCATAAGCCTACTGCGTAGCAGGCTCTGATAAGCTCAGGCTTGAAGTTTCTAACAGCTTGAATCACTTCAATCTGTTTGGCATTTTCAGTGTTGTTGTTTTCCATTTTTAGATGCTGCCTCCTTTCAGCTTTTTGTTAAATTTTTTTGTCATGCCCGGCTTGAAACGACCGATTTTTACATTTTTAGCGAGAATTGCCTCTGGAAGAATGACGAGGTGTAGTTCGGAGCGACCCCGTGTCCTTGCCCGAAAGCCTGCTGAAGGCAAGAACAAAGCAGATAAGCCCGAAGCCCTCTGAAAATTAGGATAATCAGGGCTTGCCCCTTGCAAAACTTGTTTTGTGATTATCGTTATTTGCGAGCTGACGAGGAAGAGCTTATGTGCTTTAAGGGGAAAAATCTAAAATGAAGGAGTTTAGGGCTAAAGATAAAAAAATGAGAAAAGCGTAGAAAGGGGGGGAATAAAAATAAAGGAAAAAACGAAAGAAAATGCCAAGAAATAAGTGAAAGCTGTTTATGAGACTGAGCTTAAGATTGAGCAGTGGGCAACAATTATAATGGATGAGTTTTGAAATAAGCCAGATAAGAATTGGCTAAGTTAAGAAAAGGATAGAATCAGCAAAACGCATTTTAAAGAAGAAGCTTCTTGTAGGGCGATGCGAGAGATTTTGAAGGCGAGGATTAATGGATTTTTCCTATTTTTCTTTGTTTTAAGACAAATTCTTTATTTTCTGAGGCAATACTACACCAAAATTTTTCAAAAATCTTTCTAGTTTCGGTGATTTATTTAGAAAATGTTCTTTCAATGCAGCTACACCCAAAGCGAGTATTTTACCATTCCTTTTATCTCTTTTCATAAACACATTTTCATCTCCTCCAACCTCATAATCGTAAATAATGTTTCTTGACTTATCAAAAATAATTTCTAAGAAATCAGTGTCTTCATAATACTTGATTTTATATCCTTTACTTTTTATTTTCATCTAATTTAACAGATTTATTTCTTTAAATATTTTGAACTGATTTGCTCTGGGCGGGTTTATTCCAGATATTTTATTTACCATTCTTAAGTAATAATTAAATAGAAAAGTTTAAATATCAATTTAAAGATGATTTTTTATGTTGGTCCCATGGTTAAGTTTGTTTGATTTGAGAACAGCTTATAGCAATTTCATAGAAACAAAGAAGATAAGTCCTAATTGGAAAAGTGACGATTTCGTAATTCTCATCCCAATTTTTAATGATGTGAAGTATCTTACGAATATTAAATTTCTTAAAAGATACAAAGGAAAAGTCATTCTATGCACGACAAATATGGAAACAGACGAATTCTATAATGAATTAGAAGAAATCGCACGCAAAAATAAGTTTAAAGTAATAAAATGCGATTTTAAAAAAGAAGCAAAGAATCCATGGAAAATTTATCAGAAAACGCTTTTAGCACACGATTATGTTCTTGGTAAATCTATGGAACAATTGAAGTCTAAATATGTTGTTTTCCTAGATGCAGACACTACTTGTAGAACTGATTTATCTTATCTTGCAGGATCAATGGAAAGATATCAACTAGATTTAGCTTCTGTAAGAGTAATTCCATCTAAAAGAAGAACTATCGTTGAAAACTTGCAGCATATAGAATATCATACTGCTATGAAATCCAGAAGAATATATCCCTGGCTCACAAGCGGCGCCGCTATGATAGGAAAAAGAGAGGATTTAATTAAAATTATGAGCAAACACTCTTTATTTTTTAATGGTGGAGATATAGAAATAGGAAAATTAGCAAATTTAGAAGGATTAAAAATAGACCATCTTCCTGTTACATTTTATACAGATGTTCCGCAAACCTTTCCTAAACTTATTAAACAAAGATTCTCTTGGTTCTGCGGAGCTTTTAGGCACAGCGTAATAAATGCTCATACTAATTTTTTTAGTCCAATTTACGCATTTTACTTTACTATCATAATTTTCCTTATGTTGCCTTTAAAAATGTATGAATTATTTACACATTGGTTCATTCTACCATTCCTATTTTTATTTTATTTTATTGTAAACTTAATTTCTAATCTGGAAATTAAGAATAAGCGTTATTTGCCTTTATTTCCTCTTTATTCATTATTTCAAATATTAGTATTGCCGGTTTTTGGAGTATATAGATACGGAAAAACCGTCATTCAAACTGGTAATCTTGGCATTATTAAAAAATTTTATAAAAATGGATATCATCCTATAAGATATTCTTTTAATATATTAATTCTTATAGCCATTACCTTTTTTATATTTAATATTCATCTTGTAGAAGGGCAGTTGCTTTTAGGACATATTGACTTATTTAGTTTAATAGGAATAAATTTTAATCAAGATAATTCTTTTTCAATTATATACAATGGGCTTAAATTAACTACTCTTCTAACTGCAATCTTCTTATTCTTAATGGGATTTTTCAAGACAAGATATCATTTAAAATTTTATTTAAAGAAAAATAAAAATAAATTTCCGAAACTTAATTACTTGCTATCAATTTTATAAAAACCAGAAATAATTTCATTAGCGAAAAAACAAAGGGGGCTCCCCGCAGGGAGCCCTTAAGAAATTAAGCAAGAACTTTCTCAAAATAGCTGACAGGCTTGATGTCTGTGATTATGGTTTTATGGATAACCCATTTGCCATCTTCACTTTTACTGATTGAGCTTTCAATGATAGGCTGTCTGCTTAACTGCTCTATCTTGATACTGCTCAGCTTTGCCGCTTCTTGTTTTTCAACTGGTTGTGGTTTTTTCATTTTGATTTACCTCCATTATCATGAAAGTTATGGGCGGCAGTGGGTGGGTAAAGCGCGAAATCCCTTTAGTGGACTGCAAAAAATGTCTAAAACTACTAAATTCAGGCTTTTTAGAGCCTAAAAGGGCAAATTCAGCTATGCAAAATTTTAAGTGTTTTTGAGCCATTTTGGAAATTGTTTCAAAAAGTTTTTTCTTGTGAATGTCTTGCCTAATTGATTATATGAAGAAGCAAATCTGTAATTCGTTACAACAAAAAACCAATTATTATCATATTCTTTTTTCAAATTCTCAATCTTATTTTGCAGTTTGTTTTTATCTTTTGTTAAGATTTTTCCTGTTTCAACTTCAACTGCATATCTTTTTCCATTAATCTCAAAAATAATATCTGGCTTTGTTGTTTCAAAAAGCTCAACTTTATCTGCGTGTTTTTGCAGATAAGCCTCAATATCTTTAATTAAGAAAAAATGTTCAAGAGATTCTCCTCTTCTCGGCTTAAGCAAATATAATTCGCTCCTGCCAGAAATATTGATATTGCGACTTTGTTTATAGTTCTTCTTAATCAAATACTTTATGTCAGGAAGTTTCAAATCTTTATGCTTGTAAAACCCTTTATTTTCATCAACGCTAATCTTAACTAAAGGTTTCTCCGCACCTAAAGGTTTAAGCTCCGAAACCTTTTTCGGTTTCTCTTGCTTTTGTTTTTTGGAATTTTGCTCTAAAATTTCATCAGGCTTTGTCGTTATCAATTTATGCTCTTCTTCTGATGCAATAATCTTTATTTCAGAATGCTCATCATCCATCAATAAAATGCCCTCACCCACTTCTGCTGTTAAAAGAGAAATTCTTTCTGCATTGCTCAAATAAAATGTATCTTGCACGTTCTTCATGACAGCTGGTTTTTGTCTCATAAGTAAGGTGTAGGAAGTATTTGCAAGCACGGATTTTCCTGCTTCTGATGAAAGCATACCCTCTACTTCTTGATTAATAAGGAAGAGTGCGAGGTTGAATTTTCTGCATGTCTTAACTATTTCAAAAATATAAGAAGCATCTTCTGTTCTTCCTAAAAGAGACCATGCCTCATCTATGACAAGGAGTTTTCTCTGGATGTCTTCTCTCATCTTCATATAGACATAATCAAGAACAAGAAACATAACTACGGGCTTTACTTGTTTAGGCATGCTTCCTATATCAAAGCACACAAAATTATTATTGAAATCTATTTTAGTATGCTTATTCAAGAAAGAAAAAACCCCATCAGTATACATGCTTAATCTATTGACGAGGCTATGAATTGTTGTTTTTTCAAGAGTTATAGCTCTTTTTTCCATGTCTTCTAACACTTGCACAATATCTTCAAGAATTGGAGGCTGATTGTTCCATGTTTCTTGAGCTTCATTAATACAATACTTCTCATAAGCTTTTGTCAATGCTTTGTCAAGAAATGCTTTTTGAGGTTCTGTGAGTTCTCCTAACATAATGGGCATTAAATCCATTAGTGCCAACCTTTTTTCAGAATATTCATGTCCCATTAAATCTAAAGGATTAATCATGGTTTCAGAAGTTCTGCTTAAGTCTATCCTTTGGCCATTAAATCGCTCTACGAGATTTCTATACTCTCCTTGGGGGTCAATCACCATAACCTTAACTCCATTAAGTAGATAACGAGAAATGAGCAATTTTGCCATGTAGCTCTTTCCAGAGCCAGAACTTGCAAGACATAATCCATTTGGATTGCTTAATTTGAAAATATCCTTGATAATGGGAATATTATTCTTGTTTAATCCAAGCCATACTCCTGTTGCATCAGCCTGCAAAAAGGAAGAAGTAAAAGGAAAGAAGGCTGATAAAGCCTCTGTAGTAATGTTTCGCCTCATAGCAAGGCTGTTTTTCGCAATAGGGGCGCAAGAAAGAAATCCTTGAGCCATGCGAAATTGGGGGATTTTAGGAATAATCATTAAAGAATTAAGCTCTGCCTCAATTCTCTTAGTTAAGAGATTAAGCTCCTCAAGATTTTGTGCCCTACAATTAATATAAAGGCTTACATTAAATAGTTTTTCCTTGCCTTTCTGAAGATTTTCTAAAACATTCTTCGTATCTGCATATTTAATCTCTAAGCTTGGGTTAATAATTTCTCTTTTTTGTGCCGAATATAAATCTGCTCTTTGCTTTTGCAGTTCCTTATTTAGAGTAATCATCATGGTTTCAATATGATAAGGCTCAATATGGAGCGACAAATCAAAATTCCCTAATGTGCTTACTATTTTATCAAGAAATCCAACTTCTACGCTTCTTGGGTAGCCATGAGCAAAAATAATTCTATTAAAAGTTTCATTAATTTTAATATAAGCAGGATTATTTTCAATGTTCATTGGAAAGCCAAAGAATTTATCAATCAGTTTTCTTAATTGTTCATTATCCAAACGAGAGCTTTTTAGGTCAAGGGCATCTAATTTTCTCTCACAAATGCTAATCTGAATATCTATTGCACTTTTCTCCGGAATAATAATATAAAAGTTCCTGTTCATCACTTTGTTTTGGGAAATAAGAGATTCTAAGTGTTCCTTATACTTCTTAAATAAATGAATAAAGAGTTTATTACCTTGCAATTCTATTTTTTTCTGTATTGCTTCTAAATAATCTCCTAAATCAAGAGTTTCTGTATTCATAATAATCTGAACAGGAAAGTCAATTGCATTCAGGAGCTTTTGAAATAAAGAGGTAATAGATTCTTGAGAGCCTTGAGGTTTAATTGAAAAATTAATAGGCTGAACTTTAAGAACAGCGAGTTTTCTTTTATCATTCATAATAATCAAATTATTCTTAATTTCCTTTACACCTATAAATTGAACGATTTTCTTTGGATTTTTTGTTTTTCTGAATTTCAGCCAAATCATCCAGCTTACAATGTGATAATCAAGATTGAGAAACATAAATCCTATTGCAAGAGATGAAGGAAGAAGTGAAATAGCAATTTTTGAATAAAGAGGAAGTGGTGTTTTAAAAAATATAATTAACACTTGAGGAGCAAAGAGAAATAAATAAGCTAACTGCTTGAATGTTAAGCCAAAGATGATTTTTTCCTTGTATTCAAGCTGTTGCGGGATTTCATAGCTCATGTGAACTTTGAGACAACTCCTCCTATTTTAGTAGCAAGATTAAAACCTGCTTTAATGAGCGAGAAAAACATAAGAAAGAACATTAATGCATCTATGAAAAGAAAAGCAGAAATCATAACAAGAATTTTCATACTGCTAAAAAGCTGAATTCCAAGCAATTTTGAGAAGCCAATAAGAATAATTGCATCAAAGAATGTAATAAAGATAGCTATTCCTAAAAAATTTAAGATTAAAGAGCCATATTGCCTTAAAGGCGGAATGAAATAAAAGAAAATTCCTATTGGAAAGAAAACAACTCCAACAGCAACAATAACATATCTGATGATAAGAATAATTGCAGTGAGAAGCAACGCAAGAAGATAAACAAAGAAAAAAATAAGCTGTAAGCCGATATTGATAATATTATCAAATGTTAATAGGAAAAAATTCTTATCTAAAAGACTTAAGACCGCTGTTGTCAATATAGAAGAAAGCTCAATAGCAATCTCATAAAGTAGAAAAGAGGCTTGGACAAGAATAATCATTATGACAATATTTCTAAGCCATGTTTTTGCCTGCTCTCTTTTCTGAACATCATGACCTGAAATCATAAAATTAAAGCCAGAATACAATAAGAACAATCCATAAAACATGGAAATAAGATAGATAATAATCGCCCATAGATTTACAAATAAAGAAAGGCTAATTGGCTCTGAAAGAAGTCCTTTAACTAAAGATAAGAGAGGTTTTATTGGAGCATTAATTATATTTACAAGATATTGAAAGAACTTTTCTGGAAGGCATGTTGCTAGATTTAAGAGACCACATTCAGCCATTTTTCAAAGAAAGAGGATTTAGTTAATACTGAATAGACAAAATAGTTAAAAAAAATAAGAACAGCAACATCCCAAGCAAAAAGAATAGTATCATTATCTATTTCCTGTGTTTTTGTTTCAGATTGGGGTATTTCTTCTACAGCTTCCCAATTATATTCATAACTATATGATTGGCTGTTTAAAATATCAATTAAATCCTGTTTTTCTTCTTCATTAAAATCACTATTTAGAATATATTTGCAGTCATCAAGCTTTTCTTTTAGAACATTATCGCAATTTAATTCTAGCTCATGCTCGCCTGCTGCAAATGGAAGAGCAAGCACTATTCTTATGAGAGTTACAACTGCCCAAATCCTTAGCCATGTTTTCTTTCGCATTTTAACCAACAAGGAATTTAACTACAAACGGAGTTGCCCAGATAATAATCAAGCCAATTATGACATACATCGCCATATTCTTTGCATTTTCTCGCTTTCTGGGGTCAGAACCGCTAAACATGTAATTAATACCTGCAACAAGCAAAATTACAGCTGCAATTGCAGTGGCAATGTATTTGACAAGGTTGTAGATTTTCATCACAGGCTCAAGTATCTTATCAAATGTTGATTGGTCTTCAGCACTTATCGGCTTGTTAAAATCAACAGCCGCCAAAACAGGAGCAACAGCCAACACAAATGCAAGCACTAGAGCAACTAATTGCACCCTCATTTTTTCCTCCTTTCATTGTTTAGGTTATCTAAACTATCAAGGTAAGCTATTGCTTCTTCAATGCCATCAATAACTCTTTTCATTTCTTTTTTCCATTTCTTTTTGTATTTCCATTGGAAAAACTGAAGACAATTTTTGCAGACTTCACCATTGTATATCGCTATTTCTTTTTTACAGATGAGACAACTTTCATTTTCATTCATAACTCCCCTAAAGAATTGTAGTATAAATTAAGTCTGAAGAAAAAAACATGAATAAAAACATATAGAAAAACATGAATAAAATTCTTCTTATTTTATTTAAATAAAAACCGCTTATAAGTTTTGAATAAAATGGCAGAAGCTCAAATACTTTACGATATTGGAGAGGAAATAATACTGCGGCTGAAAGAGATTATTGAAAAACTAAATAGAATTATAGCAGGTAAAGATGAGAAAGAATACCCAATTGCACTTAGTTGTGGAAACAGAACTTTTTGAGAAGCTGAAAAAGCAAGCACAAGAAGAAGAGCTAACAATTAGTGAATATTGCAGAAATAAGCTAAAACAAAATTCTAAGATATTAAAGATAGAAATTATGATGGACAAAATTTTTTCTATTCTTGAAGACAGAAAAATATATAAACAAGTGCCTCGTAAGAATTCTAGATACATAATAAAATAAAACGAGTCCCTTCAAATTCATCAAAATCCTATTCTGCTCGGCAGGAGCATGACCTTATAATATGGGTACATTTTAACAATCATCCTAATTGTACCCATATCAATTATCAAGAACCAAGAACATTAAAACTTTTGAGATTTTCTTCGAGAACAAGAATACAAAATTCTAAAATCTGCTTGTATTTTTCATCATTTGCCAGCCTTACCGCATGTAAATATTCTGCTCTTTGTTTCATATAAATATTGATCCAAGGATAACCTTTCTTTTTCAATAGAAAGTTCATAATAAGCCTTGAAATCCTTCCATTGCCATCTACAAAAGGATGAATTGAAACAAGTTTAACTGAAAAAGTAATAGCTAATTCAAAAGGATGCATCTTGTTTTTATTTAATTTGTACCAATAGACAAGATTCCCAACCAATTGGGGAACTCTTGAGGCATCTGGAAAATGAACATCACCTTGAAAAATTCTCACCGTAGTTTCTCGATATCTGCCAGCAAATCGTTCAGAGATATTCTTAAGAATAATGGAGTGAAGTTTGAGAATAAACTGCTCATTTAAGTCACCTTCATAACTATTAATAAATCTTATTGCTTCTATATGATTTCTTGCTTCATTAATTTCTCTTAAAGTTTTTCCTTTTGGGACTAAACCTTCATTGATAACTAAATTTGTATCTTCAAGTGAAAGAGAACTACCCTCTATAGCATTACTATCATATGTAAGCTCTGTAAAAAAAGTGTTTTCAAATTTTTCAAACTCTTCTTTACTTAAAGAACTTATTTTTTTATGATAAATATTTTTTAGCCTTTCAACCTCTGCAAGTTGTTCTTTTGAAAGATTTTTAGAAGGCATACTGCTAAGAATATCTATTTCGAATTCCTTCTTTAATTTTTCTATGTGTTCTTTTGAAATACTCCCAGAACCAATAAATTTGCTTTTCTTTACTATTTTATCACCGTCTCTTTTGATGAAAACTAAATAATTTTGTTTCTTCCCATTAACTTCCCGTACTTCGTGATACACCATACTTCTTTATATGGGTACATATTTATAAATGTTTGTATTTGTACCCATATAAATGCAATGAATGTTATTATTGTGAGCCAGATGACTAATAAAGAAAAATCAAGACTTTGAACTCTTTCTACAGACTCGGCAGGAGCATGAAAATAGAAAGTCTATTATACCAATCTTTCTTGCTTAATTTATGAGAAAAAGGGTTGATGCAGTTGATTTTTTAAGAAGCATCTCAATAATTGCAATAATTCTGCTTCATATTATATACCCTCTAGATTTCCAGCCTTCATCATCCTATGCATCAAATAACATAATTATATTTTTAAGAGACATATTAAATTTCTGTGTTGTTACGCTAGTAATTGTATCAGGGTTTTCGTTATCCAACTCAACAAGAAAGATTAAATTCAACATTAAAAACACACTGCAATATTTTAAAAAAAGAGCTAAAAGAATTATTGTCCCCTGGCTTATATACATTGCTGTTTCAGCTTTAATATACGGAATCATAGCTTTCCTCCTGCCTGATTTTTCAACAAGAATCTTCCAAAAATTTCCTTATTTCTCTTATCAAAGCATCTGGAAGATACCATTTAGATGGATAATTTTAAAATGGATTATAATCCTTATGATAATGCTCGGCTTTTTATTTCCGTTTTTAAAATACATTTATAAAAAAGGCAGGACTACAATAACTCTATTATTTTTATTTTATATATTTTCAATAATTTTATCAATTAAATATTCCTTAAATCCATATGACTATCTAAATATAAGTTTTGTTAATATAATTAAACCATCACTATCTGTTCTTTCTTTTATAGCAACATTTGTTCTAGGATGGTCTTTGGTATTTATCTTTGGATTTTACCTTGAAAAATTATATTTTGAAGACAGTTTTAGGAAAAAAATAATAGCCTTAACAATAATTGCAATAATTTCTTTTATTATAATAAATGCTATCTATAATTTCATTGGCTTAGATACAAGCATTACTCTAAACAAAACTCCTCCAAATCCATATTACCTGATATTTGGAATATCTATAACTTTAATATTACTGACAATATTTTATCAACTCCCAGATTTTATGAGTAAGTGCAAAGCATTCTTTATTTTTTTCAGCAATAACTCGCTCTGGATTTTTTTGTGGAGCTATCTCACAATAGTCTTTGTTTCAATTGGATTCTCTCATATAGACATAAATATATACTTAAAAATAGCATTGGAGTTTATTTCAAATCTCATTTTGCTTGCAGGAATTATAATCCTACAGAACAATTTAAAAAGAATCAGGCTTTTTTAAAATTGTATAAGACCATGATATATGTCATAAGCTAAAATAAAGCTTTTTCAACAGATATCTTTATAAATATATAATTTATTATAATAATACAAAAGAGCGTGAAAATGGCAAACGGAGTTTGGAGCAATCTAGCAAGTTCCCTTGGTGTGCTATGGGATAATTTCATTGTCACATTGCCAAGAACATTTGCAGCTGTTATTATTGTTGTACTAGGTTATCTTGTTGCATCTATTATTGCAAAGATTTTAAGGACATCGCTTAATAAAGCTAGATTTGAAGAGTGGCTTTCAAAAAAAGGAATGCAGAATGTATTCGGCGGCCTGGAATTATCAACTCTTATCGGAAGCCTTGTAAAATGGTGGTTATTTATTTTATTCTTGGTTCCTGCTGTAAATGTATTGAATTTCGGGCAGATATCATCTTTAATTTCTAACTTTGCAGCATGGTTTCCTAACCTTGTCCTTGCAATAATCATTATCTTTATTGGTGTAGTATTTGCAGACTTTCTTGCAACAAGGGTCTTGCAGGCTAAAAATGTTAAAGGAATAAAAGGAATAAGCGCTGTTGTTAAAGTTTCACTTATCCTGATATTTGCAGACATTGCACTCAGGCAGATTGGCGTTGCAGTTGTATTTGCAGAAACAGTTGCATTAATAGTGCTAGCAGGAATAATGCTCGCAATTGCAATCGGCTTCGGACTTGGTCTAAGACCATATGCAGAAGAGATGGTTACAGAGATGAAAAGAAGATTCAGATGATTCTATAGAAAAGCTTATAATTAAAATTAATTCTGAGATATAGATGAAACAACTCATTGAAAAAATAAAGATATTACAGCAATCATCTTTAAAAGATATAATTAATAATCGCTTGAGAGAATTTGAGTCATTCAAGGACAAAGGCAATGATGAATGGTTTTCTGAATTGTGCTTCTGCCTGCTTACTGCAAACTCAAGGGCAAAAACAGCCATAAATATACAAAAACAATTAGGAGCAAAAGGATTTCTGGAATATAATGAGAATAATCTAGCAAATTGCATTATTATGAATAATCATCGCTTTCCAAATATGAAAGCAAAATTCATTATTGAAGCGCGAAAATTCTCAAATATTAAATCAATAATAAACAATATAATAAACAAGGGCAATGAAGCTGATGCTCGTGAATGGCTTGTTTCAAATGTGAAAGGAATCGGATACAAAGAGGCATCTCACTTTTTAAGGAACACAGGACACAAGAATATTTCAATACTTGACAGGCATATCCTGAATCTAATGCTGGAAAATTCTGTAATCCCAGAAAAACCAAAATCTTTGAATAAAAAAATGTATTTTGATATTGAACAGAAATTTAGGGAGATTGCATCACAGCTTAACATGAACTTGGCAGAGCTTGACCTTTATATGTGGTATATGAAGACTGGAGAAGTGCTGAAATAAATCAAAGAAAATTTAATATCAAAGATTATAAAAAACGAGGGTCAAGAGGAATAATAGATCGTTGTTTATTCTTATCCCGCTTTACTACACCTTTTTTTTCTAATTGATTGAGATGCTCCCATATTGTTATTTTAGTTACATCAAAGTTCTGCGCCATTTCTTCTAAAGTCGGAGAGAAACCTTTAGAACCCCGATAATTCTGAATAAATTTCATCATTTCTAATTGTTTTGGAGTGTAATATATTGATGATTGATACAGAGAGGGAAAAAAATTCCTTAATTCATTCGCAGATATTTCATCTATTCGCCCATCAATGCTGACTGACAGATAATAGCCGTCTGTCTTTTTTATAGTCTCCCAGACAGGCTCATATTTTCTCATAAATTTGTATCTTTTTAATTATTAATAAATATTTATATGGTTGAATTACTAATTAATGATTTTATATTCTAATCCCATCTCATCTAGAACAGATAAACATCTTTGTAAATTATGCTGGTCTGATACAAGCACAGGAGTTTCTGCCATTTTTTGTTCAAAATACTCTTTAACAAATCTTTTAAATGCTTTCTTAAAAGTCGGTTCTTCTGGAATATCAGGATTATAATTTCTTTGCATATTTACAGTCGTCCAACTTCGCCAAAAAATTTGACCCAATAAAGGTTCTAAACTTGCAACACCAAAATTAGTCTCTGGATGACCTAGACCCCATCTTTCTTCCATACATAATAGTATGTATTCATTATCTTTTACAATACCCCTTACAACATCATAAATTTTTCTGTGATTTTCTTCAAATATATCTAAAATCTTATTATATTCACTTCTGCATTCAGATAAACCAGAAATAAATTCATTGGCTGTAAGATCTTGAGAAACTTCAACTGCTCTTTTGCTTGCTTCTGCTTGTTTTGTCTCAACTTTATATACTTTTAACATTTAATTTTTCATAAAAAATAGATTTAAATAATTAATTATCATAATATGGGTATGAATTATGTAATAAAAAAAGGAGATGTATATTGGCCGAACGCAGCAATGAAAAGGATTGCAAGGGTAAAAAGTGCCGGCATATATAAAAAAGCTGACAAGAATCCAGTAAAGTTCTGGGAGAAAGTAGCTAAAGAAGAAATAGACTGGAATAAAAAATGGAGCAAAGCTTATGAAGAAAATCTGCCGTTTTTTAAGTGGTTTGTTGGAGCAGAGTTAAATATTTCTTATAATGCATTGGACAGGCATCTTAAGAAAAACGGAAATAAAATAGCATTAATCTGGGTACCAGAGCCGACAAATGAAAAGCCAGTCAAATTTACATACAAGCAATTGCATGGGGAAGTGAACAAATTTGCAAATGTATTGTTAAAGCTTGGAGTCAAGAAAGGAGATGTTGTTTCAATATATCTTCCATTGATTCCAGAAGTAGTTATTTCTATGCTCGCTTGCGCTCGCATTGGAGCAATTCACAGTGTTGTCTTCTCAGCATTTTCAGCCCAATCATTGAAAGTAAGAATTCAGGACGGACAAGCAGAGCTTTTGATAACAGCAGATGGATATTTTAGAAAAGGAAATAAAGAGGATTTGAAGAGCAAGGCTGATGAGGCAATTCAAGGAACATCAATTAAAAAAACTATTGTTGTGAACAGGTTAAATTCAGCCATTTCACTCGGAAAAAATCAATTTTGGTTTCATGAGCTCATGAAAAATGCTGATTCAAAATGCGAGCCACGCAGTGTCGAAAGCGAGCATCCTCTTTATATATTGTATACCTCAGGGACTACGGGATTACCAAAAGGAGTAATTCATAGTACGGGCGGATATTCTGTTCAGTCAGCTTATACATCAAAATTAAACTTCAACATTCATGATAAAGATATAATGTGGTGTACAGCGGACATTGGATGGGTTACAGGGCACACATATCTTTGTTATGGTCCTTTGTTAAATGGAATAACAACATTGATGTATGAAGGCTCTCCGGATTTTCCAGATCCCGCTCGTTTTTGGAAGATTATTAATGAGAATAAAGTAACTATATTTTATACAGCTCCAACTGCATTGCGAATGTTTAGGCTTTGGGGCGACAAGTGGATTCCGAAAAAAATGAACAGCTTAAAAATTCTCGGAACAGTTGGAGAGCCAATTGATACAGATACATGGCTCTGGTATTTTGATAAGATTGGAAAAAAGAAGCTTCCTATAATTGATACATGGTGGCAGACAGAAACAGGAACCCATATGATAAATTCATTGCCAGGAGTTGGCCCATTTATTCCAGCTGTAGCAGGAAGAAGTTTTCCAGGAACAAGGCATGGAATTATAGATGATAAAGGCAACATTCTAAACGAAGGCTCTGGCCTGCTTGTTCAGTTTTCACCATTTGCTCCAGCAATGCTGAGAGGAATTTGGAGAAATCCTGAAAAATACAAGGAAAAATACTGGATGATTGAAGAAACTAAAAAACAGACCAAGTTCTATATTACAGGAGATAATGCTATCTTGCACAAAAATGGCAACATAAGAATTCTTGGAAGAAGCGATGATGTTATAAAAGTTGCAGGCCATCGCCTCTCAACAGCAGAGCTTGAAGATGCAACTCATAATCATTTGCTTGTTGGAGATGTTGCTGTTGTATCAAAGCCAGACCCTGTAAAAGGCGAGGCAATTGTTATTTTTATCAGATTGAAAAAGCAGGTTTCAGATGAAAATAAGCTCAAAGAAGAGATTGTACAAACTATAGTTAAACAGATTGGCCCAATAGCAAAGCCAGGAGAGATTTATATTGTAGATGACCTGCCAAAGACAAGAAGCGGAAAAATCATGAGAAGAATTTTGAAATCCCTTTTAAAGAAAGAAGAGCTTGGTGATATTTCAACAATTGTCAATCCAGAGTGCGTTGAAAGTATAAAGAAGAAGATTGGTATTAGTTCTTAATTACTTGTTTCTTACTTAACCTTGCCAACATAAACCTTCTGGACTTTAAAGCTCTTGTAAATCCCCTCTAGAATATCTGTTCCAGCATAGCCTGCAAGCAATGAAAGCCTGTAATCAAAATCAAACACAATTCCGACAAAAGCTCCGATTATTGTTGCAACTATAACTGTGATAAGCCAATACATCCATAAAATCCTTCTTCTAAGAGACAGCGCTTTTAACAAACCAATTACTCCACGAGCTAATCCTCCTGTTGCGCCAAGCGCAGCAGAGCCAAGTATGTCAGTCATTTCTTCTTTTTTTCAAGTTTATCTATTCTGGCTTTATGGTCATATGTCTCTTGAATCAAATGCCCTATTAAAACAATAATAAAAGCACTCACAATTCCTACCCAACTGTGATTCCATAATGCAAAAATCAATACAATTAATGCAACAAGATGCAGGAATGCATTTATAGGGTATTTATGCCATTCGCACAGTTTTTCTATATAATTCATTTCATCCTCTTTTTTGTTTTCCTGCTGAATACATCTATAAGTCTATCATCAGCTTCTCCACTGATGCTGGCAAATTTTGACGATACAGCACTTCTTCTTACAATGTCCTGTATAAGCTCTCTTAGCGACATCATGTTTTTCCTAGCCCTTTTTTGAAGCTTTGCAATAATCTTGTCATCAATCTCAATTGTCACTCTCTTTTTACTCATTAAACTTATGAGAAAAACTTATTATTTAAGGCTTTGGATACCCTTGGCTATGTTGCATCCAAAACCGAGCCAAAACATTTATAAACAACTAATTTCTAATTTTTTCAGATAAGATAGTAGTGAATAACGAATTCTTATGAATTTAAATGGATAGTGGAGGATATATATGGCGTTTAGACACGACCGAGGATTCAGGCGATTCCCACCAGAAATGACTAAGATAAAGTGCTCTGAGTGTGGAAAAGAAGCTGAAGTTCCTTTCAAGCCAAGAGAAGGCTCTCCTGTTTACTGCAGAGAGTGCTTCATGAAGAAGAAAGGAATAAAGCCAAGAGAAGAGCAAGAAGAATCTCAAGATATGGAATAAGCTTGGTTTAATTATAATTTTATTTTTACTTATTTTTAATTTCATTCTTAGGAAAGCCCATTCCATAGGGCATCGGAAAGGTAATGCTTCAGGAAAACCTAGGTTATAAAGGAGGGGTGAAGTTTTAGGGGAACCTTGGTTACCATAAACATTTATAAATAACAATTCCGATAATCTGATATGCAGAAAAGAGGGGCGATTGAGCTGTCCATAGGAACGATTGTTGTTATTGTGCTAGCAATGAGCATGCTTATTCTTGGAATTGTTCTTGTCCGCTCAATATTATGCGGAGCAATCAATCTTACAGGCGATGTCAACACAAATGTAAAGAAAGAGCTGCAAAACCTGTTCCAGTCAACAGGCGGGGAGGTTGTGTGTATTGGCTCTGGCGGTAGTGAGGTAAGTTTTGTTCCAGGGAGAAGAGCACAGATTCATTGCTCAATAAATGCTCCGGACACAGCAGAATATACAATAAAGATGATTGACATACAAGCTTCAAAAAGCGGCACCAAAGTTGAAGACTGGGTTCAAACAAGCGAATGGAAAGGGCGTGTTGCGCCAGGAGACAGTATTCCAAAAACAGCAATAAGACTTGATGTCCCAACAACAGCGCCTGAGGAAAATATTATAGTAAGCGTTGAAATAGAAAGAAACGGCGAGCTTATCTCAACCCAAGACCTTGACTTTAGAATCCAAAGAGAAGGCATAATCAAAGGAGCTGTTTGCTGACTTGGATTGAGGAATTGCTTTTGTGGATAAAAGCTTGCCGGCAAGTTCAAGAAGAAATAACCTAGGTGATTAAGTTAGAATTATAAACATGCAAAATTCTTATTCTTTATGGATGTTATTTTTGAAGTAACTGATAAAACAGGAAGAAAGATTAGATTAACCAAAGAAAGATGGGCGCATATTTTAAAATATCATCCATATCTTTCAAATAGTTTGGAGGAAATAAAAGAGGCATTAATAAAACCTCTTATCATTGTACCAAGTAAAGATGATGAAAATAAATATCATTATTATAGACCTTTAAAAGATATATCAGGATATTTACTAGTTTCAGTTAAATATTTAAACAACGAAGGCTTTATTCCTACAGCTTTTTGGACATCTAAAATAAAGAAAAGATGAGAGCGCAAAATTTTGAAATATATTATGATAAGGAAGCAGATGTATTAGAAATTATGATAGGTAATCCAACACCATCATATTTTGATGAAGTAGATGATGACATTTTTGAAGGCAGAGATATACAAACAAAAGAGCTTAAAGGTTTTAAAATATTCAACTTCATAAAAAAAGGTAGTAAATTAAAGGATATAAAATTTCATCTCCCTGTTAACATGGAGATTAAGACTCATTCTTAGAAAGGGCATGAAGAAAAAACCAACATTCGAAGATGCAATAAAATGAACGAAGGAATGAGAATTTATTATGATGAAGAATTAGACTACCTCACAATTTTTATAGGTGAGTCTAGGCCAAATTATGGAGAGGATATTACTCCAGGAGTTACAATATTCAAGGATCAATATACAGACGAAATTATTGGAATAGGGATTCAAGAATTCAAAGAAAAAACAAGCTCTCTTCAAGAAATTGAATTAAAACTGCCATTTAAAATCAACTTTGTTTCTTTACAACAAGACAACTAACAATAAATGTCTAAATATAAATATCATTCAAAAGAATTAACTAAAATATTAAGAGAAGTAAGAAAATGTGATGGTTGCGAGTATGAAATGTTAGAAGTTTTTAAGCACGCAAAAGCGAATCCAACAGACAAAGTCTATCTAGCAGTAGGTTATGATAAGAAAGATAAGGTTAAATTTCATGTAGGAATAAAATTTTATAATAAAACAGGAAGAAAGATTATACGGTAAAAATATCAGTCAATTTTTAACTTCTTCACCTATACTCAAAACCGCTCTTTTTGCTGAATTTGCTGGCCTGCTTCTTAGTATACACCTGATGAATTCTTTTATTCACATCACTGATTTTGACTTTTGGTTTCGGCTTTGTTGGCTTTGATAACTTAGCAAATGCTTGAGGATAAATATAAGGCGAAGGAAAGAAATACTCTTTGAAAAACAGCAATCCGATGAAAAGCACAAACGTAACTAAAAGCATCTCCAAATAATTAATATCAACAAGCAACATCAATCCTACTGAAAGCAATAAGCTTATCAGGAAAACAATAGCTGCGATAAATAATTTTCTGATAAGAATTTTTAATCTTACATCATTGCTTATCTTTGCCTCTGTTTTTTTAGCAGTCAGCCCCCTGATAAGAAACATCAGAAGGGCAAAAAATGCGATGACTGCCCCAATTCCAAGGGCAAAATACGCAACATTTTTGCTGATTTTCCAGTCAAATGCAGTTGATGCAATCCACAGCAAGATAATTGCTAATATCAATATCGCAATGTTAAAAATCTTCCAGAACTTTTTATTGACCATTTTATATCTCAGGAAGGAAATAACCCTTCAGCACAATTAATATAATGAACAAAACGCATGATATAAGCCACATTATCAATAATTGAAGATTCATGACATAGTATACTGCAAGCGCAGCCAGCAGGCTGATTGTGTAGATAATTGCTGCAATAAGAATTCTTTTTAATATTTTAACAGCTAAATTTCCTTTTTTAGGTCTTGCCATTCCCCCCATTGCACTTGCTGTGTCAAACTGTATGAATGCGCGCATGAAATCATCAAACTTGCCCTGCCCTGTTATCAATCCGTATATAATGTTATCATCCCATAATCCGACACCAACTCTTTTGGCATAATCAAAATAGCTTTTCAGATTTACCCCCTCAACAACAACAAGAGCTGCCTGAGCATTTGCATATTTTCTCTTGCTGTCCCACTCATGAATCAGGCCCTCAATATTTAAGGGAAGCCTGCTATGCCCCTTGCATGTTATAATCACTGTCATTTCAGGCGAAGATTTTGTAGCTATAATATCTGCCTTGAAGCCAAATTTTCCAGAGTTCATTGAAACGCTAAATCCTGCTTTCTCAAATATATTCGCAACAATCCTCTGCAAAAGCGAGCCACTTCTAGGTTCATCCCTTTTTACCTCTTCTTCCATGACAATATAATATATCTAGGATTTATAAATGTTACACTGATTGATATATATTGGAGTGTATAGTAAAATTTAAATACATGATTTTGGCGAGTATTTTTATCTAAATCTTAAGAGATTAACATGATAGTCAAGCCACTTGGAGAACGGGTTTTATTGAAACCAATCAAAGAGCATGAAAAAACAGCTAAAGGAATTTATATTCCAGAGTCTGCAAGAGAAGGCAAGAAAGAAGCAGAGGTCATAGAAGTTGGAACTGACAAAGACGGAAAGCCTCTTCCATTAAAAAAAGGCGATAAGATTTTATATGGCGGATACAGCTCTGATGAGTTTGAGATAAACGGAGTCAAACATCTCATCATAGAATATAAAGATATTTTGGCAAGGATTGAATAAAATGATAAAACAAAAATTAAAAGTTAAAGAAATAAGAACTGAAGAAGATATAGACAATCTAACAGTTGGTAATTTGGTTAATTTATTTCAGTCAGGAGTATCTATGTATAGTGGAAATCATCCGAGGAATGATGAAATATATATTTTTTTGCATAGAGGCATTAACCCTAATATTGTATTTGAAAATCATATCAGCAGAGATAAACTTTTTGTAGAAGAAGGAGGGGTTCTAGGAGTTAATCATTCTAACGTTGGGGTTTATGTTTATGGCAAGATTAGTCATAAGGATGAATACGCTAGTAGAGACGAATTACTTAGGAGAGTTGGATTATAATGACAACAAAAAAAATAACATTTCATGAAAATGCAAGGCAGGCAATCTTGAAAGGAGTTGATAAGGTTGCTGATACTGTAAAAGCCACTCTTGGACCAAGAGGAAGAAATGTCATTCTTGACAAGGCAATGCATCCTGTTGTTACAAATGATGGAGTTACAATTGCAAAAGAGATTGAGCTGCATGATAAATTTGAAAATATTGGCGCCAAGCTCTTGAAAGAAGTTGCGTCAAAAACACAGGATACAGCTGGAGATGGCACCACAACTGCAATTGTTCTTGCCCAAAAGCTGATTCATGAAGGCTTGAAAAACATAACAGCAGGCTCAAACCCCATGGAAGTAAAACATGGCTTGGAAAAAGCAACTGCAAAAATTATTGATTATTTGAAGGAAAAAACAATTGTTGTTGACAATAAGGAAAAAATAAAGCAGGTTGCAACAATTTCTGCAAACAATGATGCAGAAATAGGGAAGCTTATTGCAGATGCAATGGAGAGAGTTGGAAATAGCGGAGTTATAACAGTTGAAGAGGCAAAGTCTGTAGAAACAACACTTGATATTGTTGAAGGAATGCAGTTTGATAAAGGATTCATTTCTCCATATATGGCAACTGACCATGAAAAAATGGTTTCAGAACTGGAAAATCCATACATCCTTATCACAGACAAGAAAATCTCGTCAATGAAGGATATAGTGCCTGTACTGGAAAAGGTTGCCCAGGAAAATGCCTCATTATTAATTATTGCAGAAGACTTGGAAGGAGAGGCGATGACAACAATTGTTCTTAATCTTCTTAGAGGCGCAATAAAAGTATGCGCTGTCAAAGCTCCAAGTTTTGGAGATGAGCAGAAAGAAATGATGGAAGATATTGCAATCCTGACAGGAGGCAAATTAATATCAGAAGAAAGGGGAATAAAGCTGGAAAGCGCTGCTGAAGAGGAATGCCTTGGAAGAGCGAAGAAAGTAAAGATAGATGAAGAAAAAACAGTCATTATTGAGGGATTGGGAGACAAAAAAGAAATAGAAAAAAGGGTGAGTTTTATAGAAAACAGGATAAAGAACGAGGCATCTGAATACAAAGTCACAGACTTGAAGAAAAGACTTGCAAAGCTTTCAGGAGGAGTTGCAGTTATTAATGTGGGGGCAGTAACAGAGACAGAGATGAAGGAGAAAAAGATGAGAATTGACGACGCATTGAATGCAACGCAAGCAGCTGTTGAGGAAGGAGTTGTTGTCGGAGGAGGAGTTACCTTATTCAGGGCAAAGAAAACACTGGAAAATCCTTATAAATTAGACGGAGACCAACAAATTGGAATAAATATACTAAGCAATGCACTTGAAGAGCCATTAAGGCAGATTGCAAAAAATGCAGGAAAAGAGTCTGCAGAAGTCATTGCAAAGATAAAGGATTCAAATAACGAGCATTTTGGCTATAATGCAAAAACAGACAAGTTTGAAGATTTGCTGAACAGCGGAGTGATAGACCCAACAAAAGTTGTAAGAAACGCACTGCAAAATGCAGTTTCAATCGCAGGAATGATAATTACAACAGAAACCCTTATCACAGACTTTGACGATGAAAAAGACGAGAAAACTCCGACAATTATAATATAAATTTTATAATAGTATTAAAATTTCTATATTAATCATCTATCTCGCCTTTATCAATTTCTTTCATTATATTATCTGTTGAGATTTTATTATTTTTACCTATTCCCAACATAAAACTCAAATCAGCTACTTTCTTTCTTATCTTGATTTTTTTCCCTTCCATATAAGATGGTGATGGAGGGAATCGAACCCCCTAATGAACGAGCTTCAGTCGTTTGCCTTCCCATTTGGCGACATCCCCATGAAAACTGAAACATAACATTATTTTTAAAGCTTTACAACCAATAATTCTCATGAGACTATTAGATAAATTAAAAGAATATCTTGGGTTAAAGAATAAGAGCCAGCAAGAAGAATCAGCTTCAAAAGAACCTGAATTTAAATTAGAAATTCCAAAATTTAGTTTAGAATTTGATGTATATTGCCAGAGTTGCGGAAGAGACATAACAATGTTTGGGGGATGTGTATCAATTAATGGCAATATTTATTGCTATGGGCAAAGATGTACTGATAAAGAGAAGATAAATATGCTACAAGGAAAGCTCCCACATAGTCAGATATTCTTTAGACTTTATGAGTTTAGTGAAGTCCAAGAAGCAATAAGAAGAAAAGAATTAACTAACTATGGCCCTTTGGAAATCTAACATGTCAGAATTTGATGAAATTTTCAGAAGAACCACAACTCTTAAAGAAGAAGATGTACCAATCAAAGTTAATGATAGAGATGTTAAAGTAAATGTAAAATTGGGAGTGACATCAGAGCCAAGAGATTGGTATATTTCAATCACTGCCCCAAATCCATTCAGGCCAATAACAATGCCATTAAATCAGTTTTATAGGGGCAAATACGAGGATTTTTATAATTCATTTATAAATTGTTTGAAAAAAGGCAAATACGAAACAATATGCAATGAAAGAGGAGAGTTAATTAATTTAGTTTTTTCTGTATAATGAAAAAGTAAGGTGGAAATAGGCCATATTCTGTTCTTTGTCTTTCGAACAAAGATGCGAACATTTGACTAAGCCCTTCAAAGAGGTTGCATCAGCCAAGATGATCGTTTCATCCGCTCTCTTGCTTCTTCGCTCATTTCTTCATCGCTCACAAGAGTGGTGTCGTTTCTGTTCCAGAGCTCTGTTTCACAACAGGTGTCTTTTCAGACACTGGCTCGCTTGCGCGTCCCATATTTCTATGGGTATGTACGGACCTTCCTCAGGTTCTCTTCTCATACTCCCAGTCAGGGTTGATAAGGGTTTACCCTTATTCAGAAGATTGCTTGTTACAGCACGAACCCGAAGTTCGCTATCCACCTTACATAAATTTAGAAGATTGGAGGTTTAAAAAGGTTGCTAATGGTTAAATTTTTATACGAATTAGATATAATGTTTTTATGGAAAGTTCGGAGGCAATTAATGAAAGAATTTGATTATTATATCTTCATTGATTTTTCAGAAAATTTGATTGGTTACAATATTATTTCAAAAGAGAAATTGAAAGAACTACTTCCCAAAATATCAAAATTCAGACACTATAAGGAATTGAAACATAAAAGAGAATATCTTAATTCTACGAAAAAATTATTTGAAAGGGATAGAATAATTTCTTATATCTTAAAGACGAAGATAAAAAGCGTTAGGCACAATTTAGATATCTTTATTGAAGTTTCTGAATTCATAAAAAAATATGATAATTGCATTATTTTTATTTCCGTTGATAATTTTCAGTATAAAGCATTTAGAAAAATTGTTAATTTAGTGGATGGAAGTAAAGTTGATATTGTTAAAGAAAGTCAATTGAAAAAAGGCTCTCAAGAATATCAATTAAGCCTTATAATTGATACACAATTAAACCTTACAAGGAGAAGAAACAAATGACTAATAGACTTGGGAGCTCGTCAATCCTACTAACCGCATCATCTTCGGATTTCTCCTATCTCCTCGAAGGAGGCACGGGATTCGTCAGAGCTCTTGCATCTATTATAATTATTATAGATATAAAGAATTTAAGTATTTTCGGAAGAGCATAGTTCAATTTTATTTATTAAAACCGATAGAAACTTTTAAATACTATAAAGTTAAGTTATTTCTATGGCAAAAATAAAACTTCATGGTGCTGAAAAGATAGCCAATGCTCCTCTTAGGGAGATATATTTAGACGAAATTAAACTTGATCCAAATAATGTAAGATTTTCACATATTCCAAAAAAACTCACTGACAAAGAAATAGAAAAGATTCTTTGGGGAGAAAAAGATACACTTGAGTTATACAAACAAATTCTTTCCGCAAGAGAGATATATGAAGAGCCGGTATTAAATTCCGAACTCATTGTAATTGAAGGAAATAGAAGAATCGTTTGTTTAAGGAAACTAAAAGAAGAAGCAAATAAGGAAGAATTATTAGATATGGGAATTCCCCAAAGTTATTTTGATAAAGTAAGATGCAAAGTATTACCAAAAGAAACTCTCCCCCAAGAAATAGACATATACTTAGCAACAATCCATGTTAAAGGTAAAAAAACTTGGAAGGCATTTAATAAAGCAAAACATCTTTTTAATCTACACGAGTTAAGGGGATTTAGTTATGAAGACATTTCTAAAAACGTTGGAATGGGGAAGGCTACTGTTATAAGACAAGTAGAAGTTTATGATGCGACAGATAAGTATGGAAAAAATTATAGTGATAAAGATAAAGAATGGTTTAATAAATTCACATATTTTGATGAATTATTTAAAAGAAAAGACTTGAAAGAATTTAAAAAAGAGGTCAAAAATATTGAAAAATTTGGAAACTGGGTTTATCATACAAAGTTCAATAACGATGTTAGAAAAGTGCGCCAATTAGCTAGGATATTGCAAGATAAAGATGCCTTTAAGGAATTTGAAAAAAAAGACTTTAATGCAGCCATGGAAATTTTAGGATCAAAGGATCCATCTATTAATAGCTCAGAATTTAAAAAAATAAAAGACACAATAGATGTTATAAAAAATTTTTCACGAAAAGAGATATCAAAAACTATTAACGATGATTCTAGGTTAATCTTGTTAAATTCTTTGAAAAAAGAAGTCGATAACCTAATTAAAGACATCAAATCAATGAAAAAAACATCATAGTCAATATTGCCACAGGGAATAAACATTAAGGGATTGCTTGTTATTGCCAAGCAAGTTAATCCCTTAATGCCTTTTCAGATATATCAATGCATTTTGCCTTTTAAATTCTTCTTTTTGGCAAGTCATTAATTAAGTTAAAAATAGGAGGCATAAAAAATAAACAACAAGTTTTAATACTTAATTAAAATAATATTAACATGACATTTTACTCACCATTAAGATATCCTGGAGGAAAGGCTAAATTAGCAAAATATTTTAAAAATTTAATTTTAGAAAATAATCTTAAGGGAGGAACTTATATTGAAATTTATGCGGGAGGAGCGTCTATTGCACTTTCTCTTTTAATTGAAGGATATGCTTCAAAAGCAATCATTAATGATAAGGACAAATCAATTTATGCCCTATGGCATTCAATATTAAATCATCCTAGGAAACTTTGCACTTTAATAAAAAGAACTCCCCCGACTATAGAAAGTTGGAAAATTCAAAAGAATATACAACAGAGTAAAGACAAATCTGATTTATTAACCTTGGGCTTTTCAACGCTCTTTTTAAATAGAACCAATCGTTCTGGAATTATTAACGCAGGAGTTATCGGTGGACTAAGACAAGAAGGAAAATGGAAAATTGATGCAAGATATAATAAAGAAAGTTTAATATCAAAAATTAAATTGATTGCCAAATATAAAAAACAAATAAAATTATACCGCCTTGATGCAATTGAACTAATAAATAAAATTAAAAACAAATTACCTAAAAAAAGTTTGATATATCTTGACCCTCCTTATTATTACAAAGGAAAAGAATTGTATATGAATTATTATGATTATGAAAATCATAAAGATGTTTCGGAAGCTATAAAAAAACTTACAAGATTGAATTGGGTTATAACATATGATGACGTTGGCCCAATAAATGATTTATATAAAGGATTTGATAACTATAGTTATCTATTGAATTATAGTGCTGCTAATTCTGGCAAAGGGAGAGAAATAATAATTTTTTCTAAAGGAATGAAACATACTTCTGAGGAATTACTTCTTGTTTAATTTAAAAATTTACAAGGGAGATTTGGGAATTCTTATTATTTATTCAATCTCGCCTCTAATTCCTTAATCATCTTCTTATATCTTAGCTTGCCGTCGAATAGCTTTATTTTTTCTTTGTCAACCTAACCTCTCCTTTCTTTGCTTCTGC
>JACPGZ010000002.1 GCA_016188895.1 Candidatus Pacearchaeota archaeon | reverse complement strand
TAATCCTGCCTTCCTTCTTTTTGAACTTGCCTCTCATTACAACAACAGCATCTCCTTTCCTTAATGGAAATGCATTCTTCCTATATTTTTTCTTTAAATCTTTAGAAAGCATCGCACTTAGGAATTTGTGCCTGATATGCAGTGGAGCATTCGCTCTGTATTTGCGCTGCTTTCTAGTCTGCCTGCTTGCAATCCATTTCGCGGAAAATTTTTTCCTCATGTTCTATTATGCCTTCATTTAAAGGAAAGGGTTTAAGGAAACTCCGATGCCCTATGGAATGGGCGTTTCCCTTAAATCTTAATTAAATAAAGATTAAGATATATTTGTCCACTAAAAATTAGGTTTATATACTTTTCTTAAGGCGGAATTAGAACACTAGCCTTTAATATAATAATCTTTATAACAAACTCTTTAAACAGTATTTTCATGGAATTAGACTTAAATAATATTTACGAAATACTTGAAAAAATGAGACGTTCTTCAGATGAACCTGCAGATTATGGAAAAATTTCTCCGCTTATTTCAAAAGAAGAATTAAGAAAGTATCATAATTTTCTAATGGATAAAACTCAAGCTAGACTAGATGACGAATCAAGTCGGCTAGTAGAGATAAGGCAGATAATTCTTGACGCCTTCCAAAAAAGATATTCGCCAGAAGTCTATAAAGAGCTTGAAAAATTAGTAACAGATGAAATTGATTTTTATAAATTAAGAATATCAATGGAAAGGTCTACACAACAATCTGCGCAATCTTAGCGACAAAAGGCCATCTTTCAGTAACCTCTCGGGCAATTGGGCCTTTTATTTGTGTGCCTTTAGGATTTCCTTTCTCGTCTTTTAGAACAACAACTGCATTGTCTGTGAATGCAACCCTTTCGCCTGTATATCTCCTGAATGGCTTTCTCTGCCTTATTACAACTGCATCAAAAACCTTGCCTTTCATTTCAGGATCACCTTTTCTCACACTAACCTTGACCCAATCTGCAATTTTTCCTGCAACTTGTCTTCCTTTCCTGGATTTTACCTTTTTTACTCCTGTAATCCTGACTATACGGGCTCCGCTATTATCAGAAGCATTTACCAAACTTCCAATGTTCAATCCTCGTGTTGCTCTCGCAGTTATTGCTTTCATCTCACCTTTTCTGTAAACACAAAATGTATTAATTTACTTAACGGCCTGCATTCTTTTATCCTTACATAATCGCCTATATTAACCCCATTTTCCTTGCAATCAGGAAGGCGCGCATGCAGTCTTGTCCTTGACTTTACATATCTCTCAAATTTAGGAACATATACTGTTCTATAAAATTCTATTACAATTCTTTTTGGAAATTTTTTAATAACGCTTCCTTCAAAAGTTCTGCCGTGGGTTTTTAACTTTCCATGAAAAGGGCATTTTTCATCAGCACAGCTAACTTTAACTTCTATTACCGATGCCCTATGGAAAGGGCTTTCTTTTGCTTCCATTGTATTTGATAAGAGTTTTACCCTTATTTTATGTTTGTCTAATTTTCAATTATTGAATCTTCATTAAAACCCATTCTCACCAGAATAGGTTTGATTTTTTTCTTGTGATCTCCCTGCAACTCAATTGCATTATTCTTTACAGTTCCCCCACATGCAAGTTCGCCTTTAAGGTCTTTTGCTATTCTCTTTATATCTAAGTCTTCCAATCCTTCAATCACAGTTATAATCTTACCATATCTTCGTTTAACCGAACTTACTGTTATCCTCTGTTCGCCCTTAGCAATTTCTTCACAAACACAAGCCTGTAATGGCAGGCCACATTTTGGACATATATTCATTGTTTGAGCGTAATGATGCGGGCAATAGCTTTCTTTATCTCCTTTGCCTTAGTTTTACTCGCCTTATGCGCAGGAGAATATTTCTTAATTAATTCTAATCTAAGTTCTTTTAACTTTTCATTTCTTTCTTCTTCTGATATGTTTTTTATATCTTTGATTTTAAGCAGGGCCATTTTAAGTTTTTTCTTTAGATTTTAAATCTTTGCTCTCCACGATTATTCTACTCTTTAATTCCTTTAATAAATTTTCGCTGATTTCGATTTTATCGTGAATCTTTCTGTCAGGAGGTAGAATACTTACCTTTACTCCTATTACTCCTGCAATCGTCTTTGCAACAGCGCTTCCTTTGTCTACAATCTTTGCAGTATCTCCTGTTTTTTTCAAATATCCAAAGGCAAATCTCCATGACCTTGCTCTTTCGCTTGGCAATTTCCCGCCCAACCTTATCTCTACTCCAAAGGCTCCAGCTTTTATAATTCTTTCCATTGTTCTATATGCAATCACTTTAAATTTTAATGATCCCAATCTTTCAAGTGACAACGCAATATCATCTGCGACAACCTGCGCATCAAATTCAGGATGTTTTATTTCTTGAATGTCAATATGAGGATTGTCAAGATTAAAGCGTTTTGTAAGAATGTCAGTAAGTTCCTTCAATCTTTCTCCTCTCTTACCAATTATAATTCCAGGTTTGTTTGTTGTCAATATTATTCTATCTCCAACAGGAGTATATTTTAGCTCAACGCCGCTTATCTTGCCCTTTCCTAAAGATTTTTTGATAAACTCCTTTACACCGAACTCATCCTTCTTGTACTTGACAAATTTTTTCTCTTCCATTATCTAAACACACCTAAAATATCATGATACATTTTTTTTGCCAGACTATGTTGATCTAACTTATCAGTTCGTATTTTTCCATTTATGTATTCAAAAAGTCTATGTCTTTCCGCATAATCCCAACCTGTTCTAGCAATAACATCTAAATCTTCTATTTTAAGTTCAATTACCAATTCAGTAATTTTGCTATTTTTTAATCCGTCATTTAAATCTTTATCATATACTATCATTGCTCTTAATTCTTGTTGATTAGATGGAATAAACAAATCAAATCTTGGGTTGTTATCTGGAATCCATTTTACAGAATATCCTAAATCAATAAATCTCTTAATTCTCATTTTTTTATGATTTATATCAATCTTATTCTCCATTTCAATAAGCTTTAAGCATTCTTCATCACTTATTCTGTTCATTTTGTTTAAGTTTCTCATTTAATTTAGACTCTTTAATTGTTATTTTTATATTTGTCCTTTTGAATCTCTCACTGCCAAATCTTTTATATGGGCGCGACGCCATATCTGCTTTAGCATTAACTCTTGAATTTATTATATTAACATTATGAAGAGAAGCATTTGCAACCGCGCTTTTCAAAACCCTTATAAAATACTCAAGCGCTTTAATGGGATATCTGCCACTCATTATTCTTCCTTTTCTATGAGGAATCTCTCCCCTGAATGGAATAGCAATCCTCATATTATATGCATTTTCAAGCAATTCAAGCGCCTCTTCTGGATTTTTTCCTGAAATAAATCGCGATATCTCCTTAGAATGCTTTGTTGAAATTGGTAGACTTGCTCCTAACGCAAAAGCATCTGTTTTTTTAGGATGTTTTACCTCTTTTTTAGTTTCTTTTTTGGACTCTGGCTTTTCAGCTTTTCCTTCTGCTTTCTGTCCAATCTTATTTTCAAGTTTCTATGGAATGGGCCATTTCTCTGTGTTTCCGATGCCCTATGGAATGGGCCAGGTCTCTGTGTTTCCGATGCCCTATGGAATGGGCTGGTACTATGCAACTGCGATGCCCTACGCAGTGGGCTTTCCTTACTTTCTTCTTTTCCCTCAAGATCCTTATTTTCTTCTTGCTTCTTTTCCATATTCTCTAGATTTTTCTCTCCAGTTTTGTGTTCATTTGTTTTGTCCACTTTACTTCACAGATAACGCAGCAGAGCTTCTTGTTGCGCCTATTCCAGGAGAACCATGGCTGACTTTGCCCCTTGTTGGAGCAAATTCTCCCAGCCTGTGTCCAAGCATTTCTGGTATTATTTTTATTTTCATAAAAGATTTGCCATTGAATATGTTTATTGTCATATCAAGCATTTTTGGAACAATTACAATATCTCTGTTATGTGTTTTAATTGCTTTTTTCATAGTTTCTTTCTTCCTGCATCTTGCAACAAATTTCTCAATAACATCAAAATTTCTTAAGATTGTACGCCTCTCATTGCTCTTGACTAATTTAGCAAACTCCCGAGTATCCATATTCTTGAGCTCTTCAAGCATCTTGCCCCTAAAGGAAAATTCCTTAGCCATTATCTCTTCCTCCTGCCAGTTCTCCTTGGTCTTATTAATCCAACTTTTGCACCAGGAGGAGCATTTCTTTTTGCAATCTTGCTTTTAATTCTTTTTCCTCGCCCAGATCCAAATGGATGATCAACAGCATTCATCTTCACAGCAGAGGTTCTTGGCCAAAATTTATTTCTTGCCTTCATCATATGGTGTTTCTTGCCAGCTTTTACAATGGGCTTGTCAATCCTTCCAAAACCTGCAATCTCTCCAATTGTCGCCCTGCAAGACCCATCAAATAACGCCTCTTTCTTAGAACTCATTAAAAGCGCAACACTCCCTGCATGTTTTTTGGTAATAGTTGCAAATGAGCCAGCTGTTCTTACTAGTTTACCGCCGTCATACGGAACACTTTCTATATTAAACACCTTTGTTCCAATTGGAATGTCATCCAACATTAAAATATCTCCTGTTCCAATATTCTTCCCTTTTCCAACTGCAATCTCTTGTCCAACATAAATGCCCTTTGCAGCAGGAATATAAAAAATCTTATTGTCAATCATGATCTTTGATAAAGGAGCAGAATGTGCCGGAGAGTTAATAATATCTATGACATTTCCCTTTCCATCAGCGATTGGATACCCTATTCTATACTTGTAAGCCTGCTTTCTAACTCTATAAGTCAGGCTTCCATGCCCCCTTGCCTGCTGAATTATTCGCTTTCCCATTATTCTTTACCTCTTGTAACCCACCATCTGTCTTCTTTATTATTATACCACCATTCATCAGATTCTGTTTCAAATACCTGTTTTGCCAATGATTGTGCAATCCCTGTTTTTAAACGTTGAAACGCAGGATTAAACCATGTCTTTGCCCGCCTATTTCCAGTATCATACTGCTCTTTAAGCGAGAGAATTAATTCAAGTTTATCAGCATCCCTTGAATACAAAGCCTCCTGAGTTCTTCCTTCATGATATTCTCTCAAAACTTCATGAATATCTTGTCCAAAAGGAAGAGTGGAAGCCAAATCTTTTATTGCATCATTCTCTTTAGTTTCAGCATATTTTTGATGAACATAATTAAGATCAGATGTTCTGGCCTCTGCCAAATCATGTAAAAGACACATCTTCAATATTTTTCCTATGTCAACTTTTCCATCAAGCATAGCAAGAGTGTATCCAATATAACATACTCTGTTAACATGCTCTGCCACACTCTGCTCGCCGCTTCCCAAAAAATAAAATCCGCTTCTAGGAGTTTTTGATAGCATGCCTGCTTCAAAAAGAAAGTTAACGATATTTTTTTCTTCTGTCATTTTTACAATAACCCTAATTTAGTTGCAATATCAAGCGCATTTGCGCTCTTATTTAATTTAATGTAAGCATATTTTCTATTTCCTCTTAAAAATGTATTTATCTTGTCAACTTTGACATTAAACACACTCTCAAATTCTTTCTTTATATCGTCTTTATTACTTTGACATTAAACACACTCTCAAATTCTTTCTTTATATCGTCTTTATTATATCTTCTGTCAGTGCTAAATAACAATTTATTTTCTTTCTCCATAATTTTCACAATCTTCTCGCTTGTAACTGGTTTTATTATCATTTTATCCTATCTCCAAGATTTTTAATTGCTTCTTCAGTATACATTGTAATCCTGCCAACTCCGCCAGAAGCAAGATGTGTAGGGGTTAATTCTTTTGCATTTACAATATCAATTCCTTGCATACCAAATTTTTCATTATCTCCGATAACAAATAACATTCCAGCATTTTTCCTGTATCTTCTGTTTCTCATTTTTCCCTTTCCAGATCTTATTGATTTATGCTGAATAGCAATATTGAACAAGTCATTGAGCAATTTTTTCATTAAGCTATGAAATTCTTTTGTCTTTAGTTTTAACACATCCTTGCCAGCAATCAAAGGAAAATTAATCTTAGGAATTTCTTTTATTGAAATATATTTTTTCATAACTGATTTAGGATTTGCAGTAGCTGAAATGCTAGAAATCAAAGCTATTCTAGCTTCATTCTTGTTAATTCTCTTATCAGCTCTTTCAACCCTTGGAGGATGAGATCTTCTTCCTTTTCTTGCTCCAGATATTGTAGCTCCAATCCAATAAAATTGAGTTCCTCTTCGCCACATTATTTTCCTGGGAACTCGCGAAATTCCTCTGCCATATGCTGTCTTCCATTTTCTTCTCGCATGCCTTATCTTCCCGGATGCACTTGCTTGCTTTCCAGCAAGATAAAAAGGGGCGTAAGGCTGCATATCTTTATACACTTCAACATATTTTTGAACTATATCTTCACGAATAGGCGCTGAGAAAAAATCAGGCAATTCTATTTCCTTAACCTTGATTCCATCTAAATTTAAAACAGATGCTTTCATATTCAACTCCGATGCCCTATGGAATGGGCTAATCTTAACTCAATAAACTCAAATTTTTTTTTCTTTGTTTTTTTAGTCTCTCGTAAAGGAGCTGTAAGCAAGAGCTGTCTTTTTGCACTGCCCTGAATACTTCCTCTAAGCAATGAAAATGAAGTATTAACCCTGCCATAATGCTCAAATCCTTGTGGAGGATTTATATTCATTTCATTAATATCATTTTTAAGAATCAGATTGCTGTTATAAGCAATTCTTGTAAACATTCCTAGCTGTCCAGCCATTGGTGTTCTGAATGTAACTCTAGCAGGATGCCATGGCCCCAAACTCCCAGGCCTTCTCCTTCCCTTCTCTGATTTATGCTGCTTCAACCCAATCCCAAATCTCTTTACAGGTCCTGACAATCCATGGGCTTTTGTCAATCCGCGGACATCAACCAAGGAACCTTGCAGATTAAATAAAGAAAGAGTTAATTCCCTGCCAAGATTATCTTTGACAAACTGCAATTTCTCATCCAAGCTTCCGCCAATTGCAATCTCTGCAATATCAGGGGATTTTTTTATGCCAGTCTTCTTAACAAGTGAATATACAATGAGTCTTATGTCATCATAATCCTTAACCCCATCAACGCTTTTTGCATAATTCTTAGCAAGCTTTAATTTTTTCCTCATCTCTTTTTCAACACCTTGATTCAAAATGTCTGCCAGCACTTGATTATTTTTGTAAAATCTGACTGAAAAAATCTTCATCGGAGGGCATTCAACAATTGAAACAGGAATAGCAATTCTCTTATTTTTTGAAAGTGAGTCAGGGGTTAAATCCTTAACATACGCAGAAGCCATCCCTACTTTATAGCATATAAATCCCAGCAGACCTTTTCCAGAAACAGCATTCCAGTTGACACTAGGTAAAAACTTTCTTGTTCTCTTCCTTGGCCAGAATTGCAATGAGCCGCTTCTTGATACTGATAATTTTGCCATCTCTAATCATTGATATGTTTATCTGCCCCATTCTAAATTAGATTCCGTTTTCTCAAAATTTAGCATATTTATAAAGCTTGCGTCAGCCTTTTTTCAACTTTCCTAAAGCAACAAGAATCATCATTGCACCTAAAAAAATAAATGACAAACTAAAAATAGCAAGAAGTATCAAGACAAGAACTAAAGGATAGGTTAAATCAGGAGACTGAAATGCGAAAAATACAATAATTAATACAAAAATACTACTGATTATTAGCAGAATACCAGCAATCCAAGCAAAAACTTTAGCTGTTTTTCCAACTTTTTCCTTTTTCCGATATTTATAGGCAAGATAAATTATAAATGCAAAAAGCAAAGTAAAGAAACTTCTCGTTATTAAATTAGTTATATTAAGATCAGCCATTTTAAGATTTTTTCATTTTAATTCTTAGCAACTGCATTTAGACTCTGATTCATCACATCCAACACATTTTGGCAGGCATACCCCCCCTTGCATATATTGTGCTTTCCGTGTTTGCTAGAGTCTTTTCCACAATCAACACATTTATACCCCTTTGTCTTGCCACCGCATTTTATGCAAGTCATGCTAATCTATCATTGATATAATATTTAAATCTTTTCCTGAATCAAAACAACCACGGCGTTATAAAAACTTCAACAAAGGCGCCTACTGCAAGCAGCAGAATAGCAATAATGATAAGATTAAAAGAATCCTGCATGATATTCCAGAATCTCTGGC
>JACPGZ010000044.1 GCA_016188895.1 Candidatus Pacearchaeota archaeon | reverse complement strand
TAACAAACAAGCATGGAGATAGATTTACTTCTAAAGATGATATTGTAATGGAAGTAAGAATAGCGTCGAGAGTATTAGCTTATCAGTTAAGGATATTATTAAGAGCGACTCTTAATTTGCTCTTAATTGTTAGACACGCTCGTAAATAGATAAGATATTTAAAGCTCAAAAGATATAAATTTGAAAGAGGAGATATGGTATTATTTCCATTTAGAGAGCAATCTGTACAAAGAGCATTTAGCGCAGTATTTAGTATTCTTGGACTTTTTTTAACTGCAATAGGTTTAAATGATCCTTCTGTGGAGGTAATTGGTATTAGACTGCTTAGTTTAGGATTTATAGTTTTTTTAATAGGAATATTTTATTTAATAGAAGTTACATTTAAATGATTTGACAAAAATGGAAGTTATTAAAGAAAAAAATTTACTTGATTTAGAATATAATACTTATCTAAATTATTTTAATATAATAACTTTAGCGATAATAACAACGTATGTGGCAGTTGTAATTGTTACATTAGATAAAATTCAATGGAATGCGTCAAGAATTATATTAACAGCTTTGTCTACTTTTATATTAATTATCGTGATATGGTTTATATTTTACTCAAAATTTGAAAGCATAAAACTCAAACTTCAAAATCTTAAGATTTAAATAGTTTTAATTTCATAAATTAAGGAAAATGAAAGAGAAAAAAGAGGCGAAAGAAGCATTAGAGAAGCCTAAAAAGAAAGCAAAAAAGAAGCAGATTAACAGGACAGAGTATCCAACACTGCAACTTATTAATGAAAAAGAAATTGCAATGGATTTCGCAACAAAGGTGTATGAGAAATTTAATGAGATAATAAAAAGCATTATTCTCTTTGGCTCAACTGCAAAAGAGACTGCAAAAAAAGAGTCTGATATTGATATTGTTGTAATAATTGATGATGCAAGCATACAATGGGATGAGGAGCTTAAGGCATGGTATCGCGAGGAGCTTGGAAAGATTGTTCAGGGCAATCCTTATAAAAAAGGGCTTCATATCAATACGGTGAGACTTACCACATGGTGGCTTGATTTACTAAGAGGAGATCCTGTTGTGATTAATGTTATCAGGTATGGAGAGCCATTGATTGATTTTGCAGGATTTTTTCATCCAATGAAGGCATTGCTTTTAAGCGGCAAAATTAAGCCAACTCCAGAGGCAATTTATACATTATTGCAGAGAGCACCTCTTCATCTTGGGAGGAGCAGGTTGTCTTTGTTAGGATCAATAGAAGGAATTTACTGGTCAATGGTTGATTCAGCACATGCCGCAATTATTGCTGCAAAAAAAGTTCCACCATCTCCAGAGCATATTCCTATGATTCTAAAAGAGACATTTGTTGATAAGAACATGCTCAAGTTGAAATATGTTGTATGGTACAGGGACTTGCACATTCTTCACAAGAGCATTGTTCATGGTGAGACAAAAGAGGTCAGGGCCAAGGACATTGAGGAATGGCATCTCCGCGCCGATGAATTCTTAAGGCGAATGGCTGAGATTGTTAATCAGATGATAAATGTGAAGTGATGATTATTCTTTCGGGCTAAGCGTTTCAGCGGTTATTTAACAAAAGAATATTTAAAACATTAGAAGTATTATTTCTGTAATGAATATCAAATTTGAGGTGATAGATAAAACTAGAAGAAGGTTACGAATGACTGATTGGAATTGGGAGCACATTATTAGAAGACATCCTGAAATTTCATCAGAAAAAGAAAAAATTATAGAAACACTTGAGAATCCTGATAAAATTAAAGGTTCCATAAAAGATGAAAATGCAAAATTTTATTACAAATACTACAAACATAGAAACTTTCCAAACAAATTTATGATGGTTTTAGGTAAATATTTAAATGGCGAAGGTTTTATAATATCAGCACATTTCGTGCCAAGAATAATATGAAAGAAGCAGTAGATATATACTATGACGAAGAAGGCGATTACTTAGAAGTATCTTTCGGAGCACCTCCTAAAAAAGAGTATACAGAACAATTAGATTCTGAAGTTCTCATAACAAGAGATGAAGGTACTAATGAAATTAAAAGCATAGGAATTATAGCTTTCAAGAAAAGAACAGAAATTCTCAAGAGAGTTCTAAAACAGCTCGGGATGTCAATTCCAATAGAAATAAATATTCCTGCTAATTGATAGGGTGATTAATGAGAAGTAGATGAACTATCAACAAATACTCTATTATAGGTTGGTGACATTTCTTCTAATGGAATATCATAAGGATATATTATACATTCACCTTTTTTAATGCTAATCTCATAATCAAATTGTAATCCCTCATCTAAAAATTGCTTTACTTCTGTTTCAATAGGCTCTCTAAGCTCTGATTCAATTTTCTCAACTAAATGTCTTGCTCTTTGTCTAACTTCTTTAGGTAAAGAAAATGGTAATTGATTATGAGGATTAATTTCTTTAGCGATTTTATAAGCCCGACCTACTTTACCTTGAAAATAAAGTGTTTCTGCCTCATTAATTCTTCGATAATTTTCTCTTCTTGATATTAGACTGAGTGTTGCCATTGGCACAGCCACCATACCTACCCCAATTAGCATGCCAAGTAGGCATAAATGATCTTGATTTTCCATTACTCCACTCGCTTTCCAATTGCAAGATAAAAAGGATCTCTTTTATCTTCTGGGATTTTATCTAGATTTGCAATTATGTAATTCTTGGTTTCATCTGCCCCATTTAATTTCTTATGTAATTCTTCTCTGATTTTTTCTTTCATTTGTAATAGTTGGATATTGATAGCTCCCTTATGCTCTGCGTAGAATTCTCTGACAATTTCAGCCGCCTTACCTTTATATCCATTGACTTGAATATAAGCTTCTATTTTTGCTTTTTCATCTTTGCTTTTTTCAATTTGAGCAATGTTGAAATAAGCTGAGTGAATACTTTGTATATCTTTATAACTATCCTCGACATCTTTAACAGGAGGCATATCTTCAAGAATTGATAATAGATTCTTATCTTTGACTAGGTTTAATCCTGCTTTATAATCTTTCTTGATTTCGTCAACAAGATTGCTTGCAGCTCTTGCTTGTTCTTGGGCTAATTCGTATCTTAAATAAGTTGGATGATATAGTTTATATGCCTCTGGCGGAACTCGTGTATTCTGCTCTTCTTCTGGCTTTCCTATATTATGATAACCTAGTATAAAAGCGTCTATATGGGATGGATTGCTTGGGTCTTGTGCTACACCTTCTTCTAGCTTTTCAAGAATTCCAAATCTTGCGCTCCATTCTTTTACTAGTTTATCATCTAATGCCATCTTTCTTTATCTTCTGTTAATTTTTTAAATATATCTAAATCAATTTTATCAAAGTCCACTTTTGCCATTAATCTTTCTAATTCTCCCTGAGGAATTGCATTTTGGTCAAATGACCTGCATTCTACATTGTCACATAAAATAGATATGCTGGCTATTATTTTAGGAAATATTCTCCTCCAAAGCAAAGGACCGCTTTCTAATATTTTTACTCTATCTACTAGAAGAATATCGTATGCATTTGCACACTCTCCCTTTGCTGTATATTCCTTATTCTGATGTGCTGATCTCAGATAATCTAAAACAGGCTTTGCTATTTCTTCTGTCATCTCTTTCTGAATCTGATCATATCTCCTCTCATCTATTCCAATTTCCATAACAATCACAATAAAAAAGGGTTTATAAATCTTTCTGTTTTGTAGTTTCTATGAAGGAGTAACAAATATAATAAGATTAATAGTTTTGATAGAAAGGTTAAGATTTTTAAATCTACTAATTGTTTATATTTTATGGCTAAGAAAAAGAGGCTGAAGAGAGTTTCAGAAAAGTCTCTAAAATCATTGTTGTCAAAAAAATCCATTTTATCCTCAAAAAGCGAGGGTATAAGCAAGGAAAAACTGAAAATAGTCAGAGTGCCAACCGGCATCCCAGGATTTGACAAGCTCATTGAAGGAGGAGTTGAGGTGAATTCTGTCAATCTTGTTGTGGGAGGAAGCGGAACAGGAAAGACAATCTTTTCAACACAGTTTTTGATAGAGGGTTTGAAGAGAGGCGAGTCCTGCCTGTTTGTTACGTTTGAAGAGACTAAAAGTGAATTTTATTCAAACGCATATACATTTGGATGGGATCTTGCAGAATATGAAAAAAAGAATAAATTTTTCTTTTTAGAATACAGCCCTGAAAAGGTAATGGCTATGCTTGAAGAAGGCGGCGGAGAAATAGAGTCAATTGTAACGAAATACAACATAAAAAGGTTGGCGATGGACAGCGTTTCATCATTTGCTCTTTTGTTTAATGACGAGCTTGCAAAAAGAGAATCTGCATTAGTTTTGTTTGAGATGATAAGACGATGGAATGTCACATCATTACTTACTCTTCAAGAAGATGCAGAGGCGCGGACAGTAGGATATACCACTTCCTTGGAGTTTGAAGCAGACAGCATTATCCTGCTTTATTTTATAAGATATAAGGGCGAGAGAAAAAGGTTTGTAGAAGTGCTTAAGATGAGAGGAACAAATCATTCTACAAAAACCTATCCTATTATAATAGGCAAGCACGGAGTTATTATGGGAAGCGAGATATTGAAAGAAGAACTATCTGCTAAATAATTATTTCTTTAATATCTCTACAAGGCACTTTTCTTTTTTAGCTCTGCTTTCAATCTCCTTGAGAGCAGAAACAATTTCGTTATTAAGTATTTTGTAGTTATCTCCCTTAACAGTCAACATAAATTTTGATCCGCCAAGATACCTTATGCCAAGAGCTTTATTTTTTATGCTTAAAGTATTTTTAATTCCAATTATGCCGTCTGGTCTGTCCTGGCATTTAATAATTAATGTTCTTTTTATAACAGCTTCCTTCGGCTTTTTCTTATTGATTAAATGCAATATCTTTTCGGATTCGTCTTCGCTGAAATAATCTCTCATTATTTCTTGATTTTTCAATGCTTCTGAGACAAATCCATCAAGAGAATATTTCTCTTTTATTTTTTTAATAATCTGCTGTGATTTGTCCTTCAATACAATTTTGAATATTATTTCTGCTGCCTTTTCTCTATTATAGGCGTCCATGACCTCTTTCCTTTCCTTTGCTGTAACTCTTCTCAATGAAAGATGAACATGCCCATTTGGATCTACTTTCAGAACCTTGCATACTATCTTTTTGTTAGGAACAACATAATCTCTTATATTCCTGATTCTGCCCGGAGCTATCTCGCTTGTAACAATGCTTCCTGTCCCTCCTTTGTCTATGGTCACAAATACTGTAATCCCTTCTATCTTGTCAACAGTGCACAAGACAACGTCTCCTTCAACTTTCCCAGATATGATATCTTGATTCTCTTCCATTATACTTCAATGTAATATTTCAACGATTTTTGCATTTAATTTTACCTTTCCGCCAGATGGCTTTGCAAGAACATTCCCACATTTACATTTCACTTCTGTCGTTGCTTTTTCAAATATGATTGATTCTTCCTTGCAGTTTGTGCATTTTACTCTTATGAATTTGTTCTTTGTCATGACAATTTCTAGGATGGGGGGTTTTTAAGGTTTTGGAAAACGAAAAATTTAAATAATAAAAATATGATGACTATATATGAAAGATAAACAAATGAAATTATCTATCTCAAGAAAGGCTGAAAAATATGCATGTGAAGAAATCAAGAAAAAATTTAACAAAATATTTGACACAATAGACGAAATAAAAAGAATTGATCCGCGGGAAATAAAGTAGTTTATTAAAGTGAAAATTGGATATATACAAAAATAATCTTATTTCTTGAACAGAGGTTTATGGATATATTGATGAAAAACTGAAAACAAATAAAAAGAAATTTCTAATTAATCTAAATTTAAGTCAAGTTCTTTCAATGCCTTATCAATTTCTTCATCCATTATATCAAATTTTCTCTTATCTAAAAAATCTCTTTTTTCTAATTCATTACTTAATTTTTTCTTTAGTTCCTCTTTTATTTTAATTTTATCATAATTGTTCCAGTTTCCATTCTCTAAGACTTTTTTAGCTAGATTAAAAAAGTTTATAGCTTCTTTAGAGTACTTTTCGGCATAAGGGTCTTCTTTATTAACAATACTTCCAATTTTATGCGATAATGAATTTACTAATAATTTAGCTAACTCAGTTATTCTGTTTCGTTTGTTCATTTTTCAATAGATTATTAATAAATTTAATCTTTTTCTTTATAATATTCTTTATAATCTCCTTTTTTTCTTTGGTTATTATTGCATCTCTTCTTATGCTTTCATATAAGTCCATTCCAATCAAGTTTATCATCTTTTTATCAATTTCATAAGAAGAGATATCTAATTTTTTTATAAAATTATAGATCAGAAAAACCCTTTTCAATGCATCATAAAGCATTCTGCTATTAACATCTATGTCAAGAACGTCTTCTGGGAACATTAGAATAAATTTTATACTATTTTTATTAATCTCTATTTCTGGCAAATCTTCAATTTTTTTATTCGAAATAGAGAAATAAATAATATTTCTTATTAACGGGCTAATTTTCAGTAATTCTCTTAATTTATCTTTTTCAATACAAATAACATGGAACTTTAGATTAAATTCTTCTATTAATTCATTATATATTTTTTTTTCAAATTTTTGATTATCTTTTTCTATTAATATCAAGATATCTATATCATTGTAATCAATATGTTTAGTAAGAAAGGAACCAAATATAAAAATTTGTCTGATTTCTCCATATCCAGACAAAAAACTAAATATATCTCTTATCAACTTCTCTTTGAACTTACTAATCCTTGGCAGATTTGGAGAAGAGTATAATTCTATCTTCTTTTTCAAAAGTCTTACTTCTACCATATCACCTACTTCAAAATCAGATTCTATTCTTTTTGGCACGTATATTTGATTGAATCTGCTTCCCTTGGAAACTCTATGAATAAATTTCAAGCTGCTCATATACGTATTAAATACGTACTATTAATAAATCTTTCGGCCAATATAGATTTAAGTATACTTGCATATTGTAAAAGGAATGGTTTTTGTTGATACAACTAGAAGAATGAACCATCCTGTTGAATTTTTGACATCTCAAATAAAGCTTGACATAGATGCTGTTAAACTAGTAAGAGAATCAAGGGAAGAGTTTAGATAATATTATCGATTCAAAAAAACTTAAAGCAGGCGCTTCTATGGTTATTCTAGTAGAGACCATTAATGTACTTACAAAGATTAATAAAATATTAAACCACGAAAATAAAAAAGAACTTGATATCAGAAACAATATAGATGCTATTCTTTCCCTGCCAATTACATGGTTTGATTTAAATTTTTTAGTTATAAAAAAAGCTGCGGAATATGATTATCTTATTTCTGGGGTTGATTATATCCATCTCGCTTCAATGGAACTTAACTCTATTACAAAAATTATTTCAGCAGATGAAGAATTAGATAAAATTGATTTTCTAAAGAGGACTGACCCATTAGAATATTAAAGTGAAAACCGAAAGATATATATATGATTTTTATGATTTAGTATAAAAGAGGAAAAATGAGGAAAGAGATTTTGTTGTTGTGATTTCATTAGTATTAGTTGCGTCGTTTGGATTTGTTCTTGCAGGGAACAAAAGCTCCGCCTGAACCATTTCCAGAAGCAGCAGAGTGTGTGCTACCTGAATAAGCAACAACATTTATAAATAACAAATTTAATAGAACAATATAAAAAATGGCAAAAAAAGGCGTGAAAACAGCAGGTATTTACAAGAGTTCTTCATCAAAAAATATCCTGCGAAATAAATGGGTTATTGTTGCTGTAATCTTGCTTATTATTGTTGCCTTGTTCTTGATTATAGGCCCTTTCTTTACAGGAAGGGTTGTTTCAGATACAGAGGGGCAGGAACTTATTCAGGCATTTAGAGCTGCAGGAATTTCTACAAGCCTGCTTGATTTTGATAGAGACAGCATTTTATTGACAAAAGATAACTGCCAAACTATTCCAAATCGTGACCAAAGAGATACAGATAGAGATGGGATAGGAAACGCATGCGATCCTCTTGATAACAGAGATGGAAATTATATTGACAGCGATAAAGACGGTTTGCCAGATACAGAAGTATTTAGTTCTATTTTAAAAAGAAACATAGTTGATCCTAGTCCTTATGTATGGAACAATGTAAAATTAATGACCTCAATACCTTTTTCTGTGGTTAGAACATACTGGAGTGAAGAAGTTAAAGAAGAAATAATAAGAGAGAGGTCTTTATCATCATCTCCTTCTCCAAGTCCAACACCAACAGGAACTGCGAGTCCTTCGCCAACAGCAACATCATCACCAAGCCCCACAGCAACTACATCACCTACACCTACAGCAACCGCAGAATCATCACCATCGTCAACAGGAACAGCTTCGCCAGAGCCAACAGGATCGCCTTAAAATAAATAATAGGAGAAAGGTCTTTAAGCAATTAAGAAAACCAATTGCCTTTAAATTTTCTTCAATAACTTTATATATTATTTCCTGATTATTTGGATATGAAAAAGGAGAGTATTTTAATTATTGTCATAATCATTCTTGCAGTTATATCACGACTTGCTTTTCTTGATTTGCGCGTTTTACATCATGATGAGGGAGTGAATTATTTTTTTGCAAAGAATATCATTTCAGGATATGGCTATCAATATAATCCGCTTAACTACCATGGCCCGCTTTATTTTTTTGTTCTTGCTTTATCTTTTCTGATTTTTGGAATATCTGAATTTTCATTAAGGGCGCCTGCTGCTTTATTTGGAATTGCCCTTGTTTTATTGCCTTTGATTTGGAAAAGAAATGAATTTAACAGATATATTGCTTCTTTGTTATTGCTTATTTCACCTTCATTGCTGTATTATTCAAGATATTCAATTCATGAAATTGCTTTTGTGCTGTTCAGCTTGGTTCTTGTTTATGCATTTACTAAGATATTAGAAACTAAAAATATAAAGAAACTACCGCTATTTGCTGTTTCGTTAGCATTTTTATTTGCTTTGAAGGAGACTGCTATTATCACTCTCTTTATTGTGTTTATGTCAGGATTAATTAATTTGAAAAGAATTAAGAAAATTAATTTTAGGGAAGAATATCATCTGATTTTCGCCTCTGTTTTTCTTTTTGCATTTATTTATGTCTTGCTTTTTACAAGCTTCTTTACAAATCCTTATGGGATTGCTGATTCTGTGCGCGGATTTCTGCCGTGGACTGATAGAGGAGTTGAAGGAGCAGGACATGATAAGCCATTTTATTATTATTTTTTAATTTTGCTGAAATATGAATGGTCTATCTTTATATTATCATTATTTGGATTGTATTTTGCTTATAAGAGCAAAAATATATTTTCTTTAAATATTTCTCTGCTGTTTCTTCTTAACTTTATAATTTACAGCATCATTCCCTATAAAACGCCGTGGCTTACAATAAACATTACAGCTCCGATGTGTCTGCTTGCTGCAGTTGGATTGAAAAATATAGAGATTAATAAATTTAATAAGAATCATAAGACTTTGTTTTATCTCTTCATTTTAATAGGAATGATTTATTTAATTTATTTTTCTTTTACTCTTAATTTCATAAATACATGGCAGAAAGAGAATAAATTTGCTTATGTTCACACAGATAAAGACATAATAAATCTTGCTGATGAAGTTAATCAGATTTATAAAAAAGATTCTGTCATCTTAATTATTTCTGATGTTTATTGGCCTCTGCCATTTTACCTTCATGGCAAGAATGTCAGTTATCTTGAAGAGTATAATATTGCAAAAAAGGATTTTGATAAATATGATATAATGATTATTAAAGATAAGTTTTTTGATGCAAGCAAATTTCCCGAATATAATTATGAGAGTTATAGGTTAAGAGAGGGTGTTGAATTAATTTTAGTTTGGGAAAGATAATTGGGCGTGTTACTAGTATAAAGATTAAATCTGGCTCTTATAGCGCCCGCGCCTTCCAACTTTTTCAAATCTTTTTATTACTTCATTATAGTTTTTCGATTTTTTATAGCCTTCCTTAATTGAATTAAATAAAGTCTGCCATTGAGTGAAATGCTTTGCCTCAAGAGCTTGCCTTAAAAGATGCAGGTCAACGGCCTTATCTTCAATACTTTCTGACATGAATGCCAATCCGAAGTCAATAAAATAAAGGAAACTACGTTCCCCCTTAGACCCCTTCTTTAATATCATGTTGCTTGTTGTTAAATCCCCATGAATCACTCCTGAATCATGGAGCTTTGCAATTTGCTCTCCAATTTGCTCGCAAATTGCATCTTTATTTTCTAAATTGTCAAGGTGGTCTGATAATCTTTTGCCATCAATAAATTCCATCTCTATCTCTCTATTGCTTTCGTCAGTTTTTATGATTTTAGGAACATTTATGATGTTTTGCAGCTTCTCAATAATTCTTGCTTCTGTTCTTGTCCTGCTTTTTCTTATTTTTTCGTCTAATTGCGGGAGGCGGTAGGATTTTTTCATTCTTCTTTTTTTAATTATGCTGTTTTCTAGGATAATGTGCGCTTCTGCTCCCTGCTGGATTATTTTGGGTTTCATTTTATATATAATCTTTAGTTTTTAATATGTATAAAATTATAATAATTGTTAGTATTATACTACCAGGAGTAGTTAATATAAAACCAGTTAAATATAATACTAGCGATGTTAACTTATTATACTCCCATATATCATTTCCAGTACTATACAATGCCTCTGTTAAGATGGGGAATAAACTACTTTTTAATATCAAGGATATTATTTTTTCCATTATAGCATATTAGTGACAAGGTTTATAAGTTTTATTTAATTGATATAAAAATGGAATCAAAGGCAGGAAGCGTATTGATTCTTATTGGAGGGATTTTGACATTAATTGGCGCAGGCGTGTTTCTACTCTTGTTTTTTGTTGTTTTGAGCTTTAGCTCATTGAGCGATAAAATAGGAAGGGAATTGTCTCCATGGGCAATTGCCTTGATTTTATTCTGTGTTTTTGCTTTGTTGCTTGCTGGAGGAATACTGAAGATTTATGCATCTAAATTAATGCTAAATAAGAAGAGTGTTGTTAAAGGAGGGATTATTGCAATTGTTCTTGGAATTATTTTATCAGATATGTTTTTGTCTTTGGCTGGTGGAATAGTAGCTGTTGTGCAGGGAAGCGAAAAGTAGCTTTATTTCTTCTTTTTATTAGCACGCTCAATTAGCCAATATAAAAATTCGCGGTTGCGCACTATATTTTCTTTTTTTGCTGCAGTTAATACTTCTTCAAATTTTGAATATTCTTCTGTTCCATGCAGTGTTTCAATAGCGCCAATATATTGATTTAGAGATTCATAATAATCTAAATAAGCTTGTATGTCGCTTTCATCTATATGGCTGGAGGAAGATATTAAATCTAATCTTAATCTTATTCTTTGCTGATATTTTGTCATTTCTTTACCGAGTCTTTTTATGTTGTCTAATATTTCTTCAAGCATTTTAAAATTTCATCCTCTTTCCAAACTTCTTAGCAAGCTTTTGCATCTGCTTTTCTGATAATCCAGCTTCAGGATTTATCCCTCCTTTAGCAAAATCATTTATGATTTTCCATTGCTTTAGCAAGCTGCGAATATCTGATGCTGAAACACCAGAGCCTTTTGATATTCTCTGGATTCTTTTTGGTTGTTTTTCTAGTAATTCAGGATTTTCAATCTCTTCATGCGTCATGCTGTCAATTGCATGCTTCCATTTTTTCATCTTGCCCTCCTGTTTACCTAAAAGCTCCTCCGGAATTTTTGCCTGTCCAAATCCAGGAACCATGCTTAATATCTTCTTCATAGAGCCCATTCCCTCCATTGCTTTAAGTTGTTCGTAGATGTCAAGCAATGTAAGTTTTCCTTCTTCAAGGCTTTTTTTAAGTCTTTTCTCCTGCTTTTCATCAATAACTGACTGAACTCTTTCTAAAAGCCCTTCTAAATCGCCTAGCCCCATCAATCTTGATACAAAAGTTTTTGGAGCAAATGTTTCTATATCATTTATCTTTTCTCCAGTTGTTATAAAGAATACAAGGGCATTTGTTTCAGCGCATGCTGTTAATGCCCCGCCGCCCTTTGCACTTGAATCCATACGCGTTATTATAACTCCTTGGATTCCAATTTTATTGAATTCTTCAGCCTGCTTTTTCGCAGCCTGTCCTATATCAGCAGGCATTATAAGAATTGAATAATCTGGAGCAATTACATTGTTTAATTCATGAATCTCTGCTATTAATTCACTATCAAGTGCATCTCTTCCTGCTGTGTCTATAAAAACAAGTTCATATTTCTCAAGCTCTTTTTTGTATTTTTTCCAGATTTTTACAGGGTTTTTTTCTTGCCTATCTATGAAATAATTAAGAGCATTCTTTTTAGCAAGTTGTTCAAGCTGGTCAGTCGCAGCTGGCCTGTGAACATCTAATCCAAGCATTGCTGTTTTAAATCCTCTTTTTGCGTAATAGTTAGCAAGTTTTGCAATTGTTGTTGTCTTTCCCGAGCCATACAGACCAACAAGCATGATTTTTTGGCACTTATTTTTTTCAAAATTTATCGCATGAGATTTACCGAGGATTCTTTCTAATTCGTCATATAAAATTTTTATCACATGCTCTTTTCTGTCTATTCCCTTTATCTTTTCATCAGATGCAACATGCCTTAATTTATCGCTAATTTCCTTGACTAGTTTTACATTAACATCTGCTTCAAGCAATGCGCGCTGAATATCTTTCAGAGCAGAATCAATGGTTCTTTTATCAACAAATATGGCTCCTGCTATTTTGTCAATTCCGCTTTTAATTGCATTTCCAAGTTTTTCAAGCATGTTTTAAAGAAAAAGAAAGATATTATAAAGCTAACTAAACTCGGTGTTTCCTATCTAAAGATTTTTGACTAAGCAGACTGCTTTTTAATCTCTTCATAAAGCACATCATACGGCTGGGGATAAGAGCCACTGATGTTGCTTAAAAGATTTAATTTATATGAATATTCTTTATCATCTTCAAGATGATAATCTAATGTATGCAGTTTCATATTCCTGATACAAAACTCTCCAAATAAATCCTCTGGAATAATCAATACATGCGGATTTATACTTAATGTTGCTTCAGAACATGATTCAACATGAACTTCAAACGGATAAATCCTTGACTTCCTAATATCCAATTCACTTTTATCAAATTCACTCATTGCATGTTTAGGAATAATCAAATGGCCTGTCAATAAACGCTGTTTTACTTTTCTAATTTCATCTCCTTCAAAAAATACATCAAGAATTTCTTCACGAGGTTTGTATCCTAGCATATTATAAACATCTTTACCAACTTTAAATAAATAATTATAATTAATAATATTAATCTAATCCCAAACTTTCAAGGATTTTCTTTTTTGTAAATGGCTCTAAATCCGTGTATTTTTGCCCTATTCCTAGAAATAATATGGGTTTTCCTGTTATATGACCAACTGAAAGAGCTGTGCCGCCTTTTTCATCAACATCTGCTTTTGTCAGTATAACTGCATCTATTCCAACTCCTGAATGAAATATTTTTAGCTGTTCAAGCAAATCAGAGCCAGTTATGCTTTCTCCTACAAATATCTTTAAATCAGGCTTTGTTACTCGAACAATTTTTTCCATTTCTCTTATAAGATTTTCTTTAGTGTGCATTCTTCCTGCTGTATCAATAAGAACAATGTCTTTATTATGCGATTTCGCATGTTTTATTGCATCAAATGCAACAGCTGCAGGATCTGCTCCGTAATCATGCTTTATTATCGCAACTCCCAATTTTTGGGCATGCTGTGCAAGCTGTTCAATGCTTGCGGCCCTGAATGTATCAGATGCTGCAAGAACAACTGATAGTTTATTATTTAAAAATAATTTAGCAAGTTTTGCAATTGTTGTTGTCTTTCCCGAGCCATTTATTCCGAAAAATAAAATTATATACGGCTTGTTTTCTTTTGCCCTTTTTAATATATCAAATGGCTCTACAAGAATCTCGCTTACAACCTCTTTAAGCTGCTCTTTAATGAAAGAGCTTATTTCATTAGTTTTAACAGATTTTCCCATTATTTTTTCTTTAAGCATTTCTTTTACAGAGCTAACTACATTAAATGCAACATTATTCTCAAGCAGGATTTCTTCAAGCTCTGGAAATAATCTACCAAAGTGAGATTCGTTAATCTCTGTTTTAATGAATTTATCCTTTACTTTAGCAAGTAATCCTTTTTTACCCGCTTTTTCTTCTGTTTTTTCCTCTGGTTGAACTTCTTCTGGCGCGAGTTTTTCAATTAGTTTTTCTTTTTCAGGAGGCAGTTCTATTTCAGGGATTTTATCAATCGGCTCAATAAGTATCTTATCCACTTTGTGCTCTGCCTTTTCTTTCTCTTCATTTTTTATTTCTTCCGTGGTTTTTTTAAACCAGCTTTTCAGCTTTTCCTTAAGTGATTTAAACATATGAGAAAAAATAAAATTGAGTTTATAATCTTAATGCAAGAGATAGGTTTATAAAATTTGAGAGTTATTAAAGAGCATGGGTGAAAAAAGCACTTGGACAATCAGAAGAACAAGGTATGACCACGGTATTTTTTTGGCATGGTTTTGCAGGGATGAATCAGAGGCAAGCAATCTTGTTGAAGAAGGGCTTCGTATGAGAAGGATTAATTATATATCTATTAATAATTCTATTTCTCCGTGCATTCAGATTGAGAGTTTTTCAGGAAGAGGTTATGAATTTATAGGATATGAAAAAATATCTAGCGATTTTTTTGAATTTCTTGATAAAGAGGGATGCTTTTTATAAAATGAGAGGAGTTTTTGTCATTATGGATGGAATCGGGGATTTGCCGTGCAAGGCATTATCCAACAAAACTCCTCTTGAAGCAGCTTCTACTCCTTACCTTGATCAGCTTGCTTCTGGCTCTGAAATCGGAGCGCATATTCCTATTAATGAGAAATTTGCTCCAGAGTCTCATCACGCTATTGTTGCATTATTTGGCGAGGATTATAGAAAAATTTCTCGCGGTATTATTGAGGCTCTTGGTGCTGGTGTTTCTATTAAAAGAGGAGATTTAGTTTTAAGAGCAAATTTTGCCACAATTACTGATCTTGATGAAAAAGATATTGTGGATAGAAGAGTTAATCGCAGTCTTACAACAAAAGAAGCAAAACTTCTTGCAAAATCGCTAAATAGCCAAGTTAAACTGACATGTGATTTTGAATTCATACCAACTATTCAGCACCGCGGACTTATTGTTTTTAGGGGAGCTTTTTCAGACAACATCTCAGACACCGATCCTGCATATCCAAGAAACAATAAATCAGCTGATTACGAGAGACTCAGGTTATCAGAGCCCTTGGATGATGATGAGAATTCTGCACTTTCTGCGCATCTTGTTAATAGTTTCACCAGACAGAGCTTTGAGATTCTTAATAAACATCCTATAAATAATTACCGAAGGAAAAATGGATTGCTTCCAGCCAATGTTATTTTAACCAGGGGTGCTGGGAGCAATCTTCCTGATATTAGAAAATGGAGCAACTGGGGAATTGTGGCTTATATGCCTCTGGAGATAGGCATTGGAAAGATTTTTGGAATGAAAATTTACAGCTTTGAATATCCTGACAGCAAGACACCTAATGCATATGATACATTGTTAAAAACACTAAAAAAAGCCTCAAAATTTGCCGCAAAGAGCGTTAGAAAGAGAAGAAGAGATAATGATTATTTGCTGGTTCATTTCAAAGAAACAGACATTCCAGGGCATGATGGAAATCCGCAGAGGAAAAAGGAGATGATGGAGATAATAGACAAATATTTTTTTTCTTACCTAACGAAATTATTGAAAAAAGAAAGATTTAAGATACTTGTTACAGGAGACCATGCAACTCCATCTGAAATGAAAAATCATTCTGCAGACGCAGTTCCATTTTTGTTTTTCGACCCAAAAAACACAAAAAATTCGCTTTCAGAGATGAGATTCTGCGAGCGCGATGCAGCAAAAGGACGAAAATTATATGGCAAGAATTTGCTGAAGGAGACGCTGTTGAAGGATTAATATATGAGTATGCAAGAAAAACTCCTTGAGGAAATAGAACGACTGCAAAAAGGAAGCCGAGTAATATTGGAGACTAAATTAAAAGAGAGGCATGCAGTTTTATACGATTTATACTCGGCAAATGAGAGAATATCAATAGGTTCTCCATCGTTTGATAAAGGTCCTCTCTACTGGAATTTTATCATAGTTAAGGAATATTTCAATTTTCAGAATTTCTTGATATCAGATCCACCCGCGCTTTCTAATTGTCTTATTGTCAATTATAAAAGACAAGGATTTTTCAGGGAGCGAGCGATGTTTTTTTACTACAAGCATATGTTTTCTTGCACCATCATTTTTTAATTCAAGAAGGCACTTGCTCCAGTATTTCAGGATGTCGCCTCCAACCATATGCGCTTCTCGTTCTTTTTCTGAAGTACCAAAATCAAAATAAACCTGATTTGTAACAAGGACAGCAATATTCAGTTTTCTTGCAATTTCTGTAAACATACGCAATTGCCTTGCAAGTTCTGTGTTTATTTTTTTTATTTTTTCTGGGTCATGTGCAATTTCAGCAAGTTTTAATCTATATAGCATTGTCATGCTGTCTGCTATCACAAGCCCTATTTTTCCGCGAGATTTTAATTCTGCAAGTATTTTGGATATTGCTGCTGACTGCTCTTCAAAACTTGTTGCCTTGATAAGAATTATGTTTTGTAAAATATCTTTGTAATTCTCTCCCACAATTTGCTTAAATCTCTCAACAGAGAATCCTCCTTCTGTATCAAGGTAAATAACTTTATTGCCTTTCTTTACCTGGCTCGCGGCAGCAATAATACAAAAATTTGTCTTCCCAGAGCCAGCTGGGCCATAAATTGTTGTTATTATGCCTTTTTCATAGCCGCCGTAAAGGAATTTATTAAGATCATAAGAGCCAGCTGATATCTTCCACTCTGAGTCATATACCATAGTTTTTTAAAGAATATCACATTAATAATGTTATTGGAGGCAAAAGAGGATGTTTAGAAAGTATGTTTTAGTTGTCATAATCCTTATTTTATTACTACCACCTGGATTCTCTCATGGCGATGAAGATGAAGTAATAGAAACGAGCAGATGGGGTAATCCTGTATTTTATATAAAAATGACAGGGATTTTTGTTCTTGCTATTTCATTGTTTATTGCAACATTTGGACGCAAGCTTGCTACTAAATATAAGATATTCTTCTTTTTGGTGATTGCTCTTCCAGTTGTATTTTCCTCTCTTTATCTTGGAAGCCACACAATTTACGAGAATCTTATTTCAGAAACAGGGGGGCCTGTGCATTGGCATGCTGATTATCAAGTAATTGCATGCGGTGAAAAAAAAGAACTAATAGACCCAGAAGGAATCAGAAACAGAATAGGAACTGCAGAAATACACGAGCACAATGACGACAGAATTCATATAGAAGGTACATTAAAAAAAGTAGAAGATGCAAGCCTCAAAAATTATTTTTATTCAATAGGAGGAGAATTAGAACAGAATCATTTAATCTATCAGACAGAAGATGGGATACTTGATTTAGAAAATGGTGATGCATGTCCAAATGGAAATCCAGGCATTTTGAAAGTCTTTGTAAATGGAAGAAGGATTGATAATTTTAACGAGTATGTAATCTATCCAGATTCAAGAGTGCCTCCAGGAGATTGCATAATAATATTATTTGATGAAACAAATTCAGATACAACAAATATAATTTGCGAAAGCTGGAAAGTTCAGGGATGGAATTATGATAGCTTCAAAAGAAGAGAGATAAATATGGGAGACATGATATGGGAATAAAAAATGGTTGCGGGATTCATAAAAACCCGCTGGAGGTTTTTATATGGCAGTAGAACTTGCACTTCCGACATTGCTAACTGTTCTAATAACTGCATTAATTGATTCTATCAACCCGTGTGCTATAGGAGTTTTAATACTTCTAATTTCAACGCTTTTAGTTACAAAAAGGCAGGATAAGATATTGAAAATAGGACTGCTTTATATAACTGCAGTGTATATAACATATTTTCTTTTTGGTCTCGGACTAATGACATTTATGTCTGTTATCCCCATAGTTGCTGCAGAATATATTTCTATAGCTGTTGGACTTGTTGTTGTCTTTGCAGGGCTGATTGAGATTAAGGATTATTTTTGGTATGGTCAGGGGATATCATTAACAATTCCTCGCGAGTATGCCCATAAAATAAAGGAAAAAATGCAAAAACTTTCACTAGGTACTGTTATTTTTTTAGGAGCTTTTGTTGCTTCTGTTGAATTGCCCTGTACAGGAGGCCCATACCTTGCTATAACCCTTATCTTGTCACAGAATTTTAATTTGTCAGCACTTATTATGCTTGTGATATATAATATAATCTTTGTGTTGCCTCTGGTGATTATATTGTTTATGGTGTTTTACGGGTCAAAAATACAATACATTCAACAATGGAAGCAAGGCAATAAGGCATATATGAGGCTTGCTACAGGCCTTATTTTAATAGGATTGGGCTGGCTGTTGATACTTATTGCAAATGGCACGATAAATCTGAATTAAGATGGCAAAAATAAAAAAACATGTTGTGAAAAGAAAAGGACTTAGAGAGATTTATGACGAGAAAAAGGTTTATGCATCTGTTTATTCAGCGGCATTAAACTGCCATTATAGCGAGCAGAAAGCTGAAGGGATTGCAGATAAAGCTAAAAAAAGTATTAACAGCTGGATAAAAAATAAATCGTTTGTTAGTTCAGATGAGATTAGATATAAAATAATTAAAGTATTAAAAGACAAGCATGTTGCATTAATGTACAAGCATCATCTTGATTTAGGATAAAAGCCCACTCCGTAGGGCATCGGAAACACAGAGAACTGGCATCGGAGTCCTTTTATGAATCATCATAATATCAGATAAAAGTGAAAAAATGGAGCTTGAATGGAGAATTAGAAATGAACTAGTAGAACTTAAAGACAATTGCTATGTAAATGGCAGACTTAATAAAGATGAGGTAGAAATTTACGACAGAAGAGTTAGATTTTATCAATCTAAAGGCATTAATCTGAAAGTTCATGAGCAAGTAGTTGAGATATTTTATCAAAAGTTAAATGGAATAGATAAAAGAGATGAAGATGGAATACTATAATAATTTTAAGAACTCTTCTTTAGTTAAACCAGCTTGTCGTATGATTTCTAATAAAGTTCCTTTATCAATTTCATTATGCAATGGAACAACAGTATGTTTTTTACCTTCTGATGTTTCTTTAAGCATAAATACATGACTACCTTTTTGTCTTATGGCTTTAAAATCTTGTTTAGAAAGAATTTTAATAACTTCCCTACCTGATAATCTTGGAAGTTTTTGCATGATCAACCTCTATACTTGTAATTATAGCTTCTTCATTGCTGACACCTTCAGGCAAACCAACTGTTTCTATATACAATGATATAGCCTCTCTTAGATTTGTAATTGATTCTTCAATTGTATATCCTTGGCTAACTACATCTAACTCTGGGCAAAGAGCAATGTATTGTTTTTCTCCTTTCTTAATAATAGCTGTTAATTTCATAAAGAAAAATATGATTTCTGATTTATATACTTAACGCTTAAATTTTTATATACCTTTTCTATATTTAAAGCAAAAGGGATGAAGATGGAATACTACAAACAAAAAGCAGAAGAAGTGCTTAAATCTTTTGAGGGATTAAGCAAAACTTTTTATATATATGTTGTTTACAATATTTATGAAAAAAAGAGTAATTGTTTCTATATTGACTTTCTTACTTATTTTTAGCCATATATCTTTTAGCTATACTCAACAAACTGAATATAATTTAACATATGATGCGAACGGTAATATAATTCAAGGTTTTGGAAAATATTTTGAATATGATAATTTCAATCAATTAAAAACTATTGGGGAAAATAATGCGGGTGGAAGAATTATTGAGCAACATTTTTATGATCATAATGGAGATAGACTAAAGAAGATTGAATTTTTTATAAATGGTACAAATATCACAACTTATTATATAGATAATTTTGTTCAAACTATTACTACTTCCCCAATAGCACAACCTAGTCCAGGCCCCTCGCCAGGTTCTGGGGGTGTGTCGGTAAATATACTCAATACAACTTACTATTATCATGATGGAGATCTGGTGGCAGAAAATAATTCTAAAAATAATAGAAGATTTTATCATCCAGACCATTTAGGAAGTACTACTTTAGTGACCAATATTTCTGGAGGAATAACTGAATATGTTCATTATTTACCTTATGGTGATTTATTGTCAAGCTCAAATAGTCGTTATCAGTTTACAGGTAAGGAGAAAGACAAGGAAGTAGGGCTATATTATTATGGTGCACGATATTATGATCCTTATTTTAGGCATTTTATACAGCCAGATACTATTATTTCAGACATCTATAACCCTCAAGCATTAAATCGATATTCATACGCATTGAATAATCCCTACAAATACAATGATCCTAGTGGAAATATAGCTACATTAGTTACAGGAGCTATCGGTGCAGCAATTGGAGCTGTAATTGGTGCAGTAACTTCTATTATTTCTCAAATTCACTATACCGGCCAAATAAATTTGGGTCAAGTAGGAATAGGAAGCATTATTGGAGCCGCGTATGGTGGCGTTGCTGGCTTGACTTTTGGATTAGGTACAGCAGCTATAGCCTCGGGAGGTTTCGGTACAGCTGCTACAGCAGGACTTACAACAGGACTAGCTGGATTGTCGTCGGCTATTGGTGGTGGAGCAGCTCAATTAGCATCTAATCTCTTTACAGGTGCTCCAGCATCTCAAAATGTTTTTAATCCAAAAGATAGAACAATTGATGCTGCTCTAGGTGTCGGGACAGCAGCAGTAGGATATGGTATTGGTGCATTAAGGGGAGCTTCAGGAACAAAAGCGATTCCAAATCCTTATGGAAAACTTGGAGGACCTGAACATCAGGCTGTAGTTAATCAGATAGTTAAAGACATAGAATCTAGGGGGTATCTAGCAAAGACAGAATATGCTATTAAGAATGCTGAAGGAAAGCCTATTCGTTATGTTGATGTTGTAGCGTTGGATAAAACAACTAATCAACCTGTTGAATTCCACCAGGTTGGACGCACTACATCTTCTGGTGAGATGGTAGCTAGAGAAAGAGCGGCTATTGTAGATATTCAAAGAGCGGAGGGTAAAGATGTTATTTATCATCCTTATGATAGATAAAATGGGAAGACAAATTGCGATTTTTTGGTCAGAGGAAAAAGAAAGAGAATTTATAAATTTCCTTTTTATAGATGAGAACATAGTTCTGATATATCCATGGAGTAAGGGAAGATCTATGATTATACTTAAGGAATTGCCTCCAAAAGGCCCATATAATTGGAGTTTTTGCATATGGAACAAAAAATTTTCTTTTAAACCAGAATTTACAGAAATAAAAAGAGAATACAGAAAAGATGGATATAATTATGTCTTTCATTCCTCCGGAAAACCAGTGATAGAATTTACAAGAAGTAAAGATAATCAAGAAGGACGACTTTATTGGGATAAATATTTTACACATAGTAAACTTGATTATGACATTGAAGAATTTGAGAAATGGTATAATTCAATAATTAAATGGATTAAAAAAAATTGTAAATACAATAAAGGAGCATATTATGGATAAACTAAAATGTAAATTATCATCCTTATGATAGATAAAATGGGAAGACAAGTAAACTTTTATATGTTACCGGAAGATGCAAAAGAATTTATAGAATTTGTAAAAAATACTGGAAAGGTTGAGATTATAGCTAGCAAATCTAAGAATCAAGTTCCTCAAATATTAGAATTAGATATTCATTCATTAATGAATGTTAAAGATAAAATATATTTATGGAATCGTGATATACCTGATAAAATTATTTTTACTTATTTAGATAAAAGAAAAATATACTACATAGATGAAGATATTTCTCCAGTTATAGAACTTTCTCTTTGTTATATGAATAAAAATGAATTGCGTTGGGGTAGGATTTGGGTTCAAATGAAATATTGGAAAAAAACATTTTTTGGTTATAAATTAATTGAAAAACCAAAAGAATTCCAAAAATGGTACGAACAAATTGGAAGATGGATAAAAAAAAAGAAAAACTATATCAGATGGGGGGATATGTATATAAGTAAAAGGGTAAAAGAATGGAAAGAAAAAGGAGGAAAATTGATTATTAATTAAATGGCTGTCAAAAATTTTATCTTAATATTTTATCTAGTATTTATTATTTCGATATTTACAAATATTCAAATAATATTGGCACAATCAGGACCACCCTCTCAATTATCTTATCTTCATGATCCAGTTATACCAAAGATAGGCGAATTAAAATCTTCAGACGCATTTAAAGTAGATCTATTTAGTGGAGCATTTGTATATTCTTATCCATTGGAAGTTCCTCCAGGTACTAATAGCCTACAACCTAAATTAAATCTTTTTTACAATAGTCACGATACAGCACAAAGACCAGGATTTCTTGGAACAGGATGGAGTCTTCCCCAAAGTTATATACAACGCGATGTTAATTATACTCCAAATAATATTCCTGATAATAAATTTAAAATGGTTTTGAACGGATTTTTATACGATCTTATTTATGTATCAAATGAAACAAGATATCACACTAAAATAGATACTTTTATATTTATAGAAAATAAGAGTAACGGTAATAATTCTAAAGGAGAATATTGGATTGTTAAAACAAAAGATGGAATAGTATATAGATTTGGTTTTAATAATGATTCTGAAACTTTATCAACAGATTATAATTATGTTTGGAGATGGAATTTAGATTTAGTTAATGATACTTATGGTAATTCTATTTTTTATACATATAAAGAAAATCCTTTTCCAAATGATATGGGAGCTATTTATCCTAATAAGATTGAATATAATAATGATAGAAAGCGCAAAATAGAATTTATTTTTGAATCTTCTGATAGGCCAGATATGTCTTTAGTATATTATCAAGGAAGTAAAGTAAGAGAGTCTAGAAGATTAAAAGAGATAAATATTACTACAGATAATAAGTTAGTAAGACGATATGTTGTAGATTATACGAAATTTGGGACAGGGCATTTGAGTTTTATTTCAAATATAACACAATATGGAGATGATGGTACAACTATCCTGCCTTCAACAAGATTTGATTATATAAAAGAAATCACGGGCTGGTATAACTATACTGCTAATTGGACATGGGAAGATAGAGACTTCTTTGTAGGGCCTGTAGGTGACTCTAATGATAGGGGAACGAGACTAGCCGATATAAACGGAGATGGCTTAGTCGATATTATTCGAGCTTGGATTGGTAATAATGCCCCTTCTGTTAGGAAGGTTTGGATAAATAATGGTACTGGATGGGTTAGAAATACTAATTGGAGTATTCCAACTCATCTTGAGTTTATATACAACTCTTTTGAAGATTATGACAGAGGACTTAGACTAGCCGATATAAACGGAGATGGATTACCAGATCTAATTCTTGGTAGAACTTCTGCTTCATTTGATACTAACTATTCAGAGGTATGGCTTAACAATGCATCAAAAGCTTATCTACTAAAGAACATTACAACGCAATTCGGTGGCAAAATCTCCATTGATTACCAAAAATCCACTTATTTAAACAATACAGGCAACGATAGTATAAGTGACCTTAGTTTTAATATCTGGGTTGTTGCTAATATAACTGAAAATAATGGTATAAATAGTAGCCATAATCTTTCTTTAATTTCTCTTTATAATTATTCTAGCGGAGCTTATGATTATCAAGATAAAGAATTCCGTGGATTCGGATATGTAGAAGAAAAAATCGATAATGAAGTAATAAAACATTGGTTCCATCAAGATGATAGTCGTAAAGGTCACGAATACAAGACAGAGGTTTTGGATAATCAAGGAACTCCTTACCAAAAAAAGGAATTTTCATGGAATTCTACTCAAAGAAATGGTTATTTTATTACTCTTTTAATTGAAGAATCTGAATATACTTATGATGGAACATTGACAAATCCTAAAATAAAAAATATTAGTTATAGTTATGATGAATTTGGGAATCTTATCAAAAAACATCATAAAGGTGATATTAACAATTCAAATGATGACAGATACGAGTATTTTAAGTATTTGAATAATAGTGCTACATGGATCGTAGACAGGCTTAAACATTATACTCTTTTAGATTCTGATAATATAACAAAAATAAGAGAAAGATTTTACATTTATGACAATCTTCAGTATAATCAAGTGCCTACAAAGGGAGGTTTAACAACTCGGTTTGACTGGATCGATACTTCAAATAAAAATATTACAATAAATTATAGCTATAATAGTTTTGGCAATCTAGTAAATGAAACAGATGCAAATGGATATCTTACTCAATATATTTACGGTATAAGAGATACTACAAATACTTTTGTAGATAGAATTATCAATGCAAAAAATCATACAATAAATTACAATTATGATCTGGGAACAGGTAATTTGCTGGCAGAAACTAATTCTAATGGAAATATAACAAATTATACATATGATATATTTGGAAGATTAACTAAAGAAATATTACCTTATGATAATATTACATCTTCTACAAAAACATATATCTATGAATTTGATGGGATTTCTCCTGAAAAAATAAAAATAATGCAACTAGAGGAAAGCGGAAAAAATAATACCTTTGATGAATGGATATTTTATGATGGATTTGGAAGATTAATTCAAAGTAAATACGAAGGAGATAATTCACAAAAGCAGATAGTATATGACATCTATTATGATGATTTGGGAAGAATAAAAGAACAAAGTAATCCTTATCTCATAGATTATAATAACAATTATAGTACACCAAACCAAACAATAAATAAAACTAATTATGTTTATGATCAATTAAATAGGCTTATTAAAATAACTAACCCGGATGGAACACAAAGAAATATAAGTTATAATCATTGGAATATTACTATTTATAATGAAAATAATAATAGGAAAGATTATCAAATTGATGCATATCAACAAATAATAAAAGTTATAGAATATAATTCTGGAGAAACTTATGAGACTAATTATAATTATAATCCTGTTGGTGATTTAATTCAAATACGAGACGCAAAAAATAATACTTTTAATTATACATATGATAGTTTAGGAAGAAAGATTTTATTTCGTGATCCAGATTTAGGAACATGGAACTATTCATATGATAATCTGGGGAATCTTATTGTGCAGAAAGATAATAGAAATATTACTATCTCACTTCAATATGACGAATTAAATCGACTTATTAAAAAAAATTCTTCAAGTGAAAATATTACTTATGTATATGATAGAAATAAAAATAATACGCTTTCTGAAGTAAGAATTAATAACATTATAATGAATTATACTTATGATGATCGTTTAAGAAAAATAAAAGAAGAAAAAATTATAGACGGTAAGAGGTTTATTTTGAATTGGACATATGATTCCTTAAATAGAATAGTCATAAAACAGCTTCCTGATAGAAGTAGTATAAAATATCATTATTCTATTAATGGGAAGTTATCAGAGATTGAAGGTATTATAAATATTTCTTATAATGAGAAAGATCAACCAATTAACAGAAGATATAACAATAATTTAGAAACTAATTTTACATACAATAACGAGAACTTTAGATTAAATAGAATAAAGACAAATAACAAACAAGATCTGAATTACGAATATGATTCTGTTGGAAATATTAAAAAGATTAATGATACAGTTAATCTTAGAATATTTTCTATGGATTATGATAATTTAGATCGATTAACTTATACGAGTATTCTCGATAACAATCAAAATACAAGTAATATACTCAATTATTCTTATGATAAAATAGGAAATATGCTTCAGATATTATTTAATAGTGATAATATTACATTTTATTATGGACAAATTCTTGCTCATGCTCCAATAAAGATGATTTATATTGCGCCATTAATTATTAACATAACAACTTGCAGAGAATTAAATAACTCCAACACTCTCTACAATTTGAATGCCAGTGTTAGTTCTAATGGAACTTGTTTTAATGTCACTGCAAACAAGGTTATACTTGATTGTAAAGGATATAGCATTAACTATGCAAAAAATGGTTCAGGTGGATATGGTATATATTCTGGTGGCTACAACTTTACAACTATAAAGAATTGTAAAATTAATGAAAATAATGTTTCAACTAACAACAAATATGCTATTTACTTGAGAGGAGCTAGCAATGGAACGGTAATTCACAATACTATTAACACCTCAGGAAATCAGGCGTATGGTATTATTTTGTTTTCAAACTCACATTATAATAAAGTAGACAATAATAGTATAATTACATACGGAACTTCCGGCTTCGGTATGTTAATATCATCATCTTCCAATTATAATAATATTATAAATAATAATATTACAACCTATGGGAGTACAACGGCTGGAGTTAGATTTTCTTCGAGTTCAAATAACATCTTTAGAGGTAATGCAGTTAAGACTTTAGGTAGTGGAGCAAGCGGTATTTATTTACTTCCAAACTCACATTTTAACAGAGTAGATCATACAACAATTTTTACTTATGGTGAAGGATCATATGGTATAGAACTGGATTCAAGTTCTAATAATACATTTAGTAATAGCACCATCCAGACATTTAATGCTACCGCACATGGAATTTATATAGCTGGATTAGATGGTACATCTCCAAATAATAACTTTTATGATACAGTCATTAATGCTTCACACGCAGCAGCTAATGGCACATTCCTTGATGCAACATTCTCCAATACCATTAATTTTACTAATGTTACTATTGCAAATAATAAGATGTATATTGCCGGCGGTATTATTAATGTTCATTGGTATTTGGATGCTTTAGTAAGAAATGTAACTAGTGGAAATCCTATAGACCAAGCCAATGTAACAGCATGGAATGTTTCTGGCGCTTTTATGTTTTCTGCTCTTACATCTAGTAATGGTAGAATATCTCAACAAATACTCTTGGATTATTGGCAAACTAAAACAGCGATTAGTAATCAAAATAATTATACTATTAACGTAAGTAAGATAGGTTTTATTACACAAAGCAGATATGTTAATGTAAGTACAAATAGAGACGAAATCTTTAATCTTACGCAGAAGAAGTGCTTAAAGAATTGAATGTAGATGCTGAGAACGGATTGAGCAATGAAGAAGTTGAAAAGAGAAAATCTCAATACGGCTTGAATGAGCTGAAAGCAAAAAAGAAAATAAATCTGATTGTGTTGTTTTTCAGCCAATTCAGAAGTTTCATTATTTATATTCTTTTGTTTGCTGTTTTAATCTCGCTTATTTCTGGGGAGTACATTGATTCAGTTGTTATACTTGTAATTTTATTATTTAACGCATTTTTTGGTTTTGTTCAGGAGTATAAGGCTGAAAAGGCAATTGAGGCTCTTAAAAAATTAACTGAGTTAAAATCAAAGGTAATAAGAAACAGCCAAATTATTCTTATTGATACAAAAGAAATTGTGCCGGGCGATATTATGCTTTTAGAGGAAGGAAACAAAATATCTGCTGACGCGAGAATTATTGAAGCAATTTCGTTTGAGAGTTCAGAGGCATCTTTAACAGGAGAATCCATGCCTGTTTCAAAACACTCTGATGCAATTGATAAAGAGGTGACAATTGCAGACCAGAGGAATATGCTATTTTCAGGAACAACTATCACCAGAGGCAAGGCAAGGGCAGTTGTTGTTGCAACTGGGATGAATAGCGAGATAGGAAAGATTGCCGGGCTTGTTTCTGAGTTTAAAGAAGAGCCAACTCCTCTTCAAAGGAAGCTTGAGCATTTTGGGAAGTATATAGGAGTGGCAATTATTTTTATTTGTTTTATAGTATTTATCCTGGGAGTTGTAAAAGAAGGGCTTATAAAATTATTATTTCAAGGTCAATTTCTTGATTTTGTATTTGCATCTAAAACATGGTTTTTAATAGCTGTATCACTTGCTGTTGCAGCTGTTCCTGAAGGATTGCCTGCAATTGTCACAATTGTTCTTGCCCTTGGCGTGATAAAGATGGTAAAGAGAAACGCTCTTATCAGGAGATTGCCATCTGTTGAGACACTTGGAGAGACAACTATAATTGCTACTGATAAGACGGGCACTTTAACAAAAAATGAGATGACTGTCAAGGTAGCTTATGCAAATTTGAAAGATATTCAAGTTGGGGGAGAGGGTTATGATATTAAGGGAAGAGTTTTGTGCAATGGAAGCCCATTGCATAGGGCATCGCAATTTGGAAAGAATGAATTATTGCTCTTTAATGTAGGAGTGCTTTGCAATAATGCATCATTAAATATTGACAAAAATAAAGCAGAAATTATTGGAGATCCGACAGAAGCTGCTCTTTTAATAAGCGCTGAAAAAGCCGGCATAAAACACGCTGAATTCAGAAAAGCTTGGAAAAGAATTAGTGAGGAGCCATTTGATTCTATAAGAAAGATGATGAGCACTATTAATGTAAGCCCAGATACAAAAAGGGCTTATGTTTTTACAAAAGGCGCGCCAGAAAAAGTGCTTGAAAGATGTTCAAGGATATTGATTAATGGAAAGATTATCAGATTAAGAAACAAGCTTAGACAAGAGCTTCTTGAAAAGAATGATGAATTTACCAAAGGTGCTTTGAGAGTTCTTGGGTTTGCCTATAAAGAACATAAAAAAAATGAAAAAATAGAGGATAATCTCATCTTTGTTGGGTTGCAAGGGATGATTGATCCTCCTCATCCAGAGGTAAAGGAATCTATTAGAAGATGCAAAGAAGCTGGGATAAGAGTGATAATGGTTACTGGCGATAACAAGAATACAGCAGAGGCAATTGGCAGGGAAATTGGAATTTCAGGCGAGGGCATGAATGGGCTTGATTTTGCAAAGCTAGGGAGAGAAGAGCAGTTTAAAGCAATTGAAAATGTGTCAATATTTTCAAGAGTTGAGCCAAAACATAAAGTGATTATTATTGAATTGCTGCAAAGCAAAGGTGAGATAGTTGCAATGACAGGAGATGGGGTTAATGACGCTCCTGCAATAAAAAAAGCTGATTTAGGAATCGCAATGGGTATATCAGGGACAGATGTTGCAAAAGAGGCAAGCGATATGGTTCTGCAGGACGATAATTTTACAAGCATTGTTAATGCAGTTGAAGAAGGCAGAGGAATTTATGAAAATATCAAGAAATTTGTTAATTATCTTCTGTCCTGCAATCTTGGCGAGGTTCTTGTGATTTTGCTCGCTATAATCTTAGGATGGCCGCTACCAATGACAGCGGTCATGATACTCTGGCTTAATCTTGTTACAGATGGTTTGCCAGCTCTTGCATTGGGCGTTGATCCTTATCCTAAAGATGTTATGAAAAGACCTCCAAAAAAGACTAGTGATGGAATTTTAAATAAATCAACAGGGTTTAATATTATTTATGTTTCTATATTTATAACATTGGGCGTATTAATATTATTCAAATGGGCGATGATAAAATATTCTGGAACTGAATTTTATCTTGGCAAGATTCAGACTATTGCATTTACATCAATTATAGTAATGGAGCTTTCAAGGTTACAAGCAATAAGGTCGGAATATAAAATAGGAATTTTTAGCAATAAATATTTGATCCTTGCAGTTGCATCATCATTAATATTACAGCTTATAGTTATTTACACACCATTAAGAGGATTCTTTGATATAGTGCCTCTTTCGTTGGTAGACTGGGGCATGATTATTGTCATAACTACCGGAGTTTTTATTATAAGCATGTTTGGAGTAATAGCAAGGGATAAGATTTTTGAGAGAAAGGCATCAAATCTTCCGGCAACTAAATTTTAATCTTCTCAGCAATCTCGCTGATTAGCGGAACGCGCTTCTGAGCTCCGCTTAAAGCATAGATAGAGCCTAAAATCCATAAGATTATTATGATGAACCACGCAAAACCAGCAATTATCTTGCCAAGCACTGGAATAACAAGAACAACATATTCAAGCAATTTTATTAAAATCATGGCAAAAAAGATTATCAAGCCGTGTTTTGCATAATACATTATGTATTTGTTATCTTTTCTGAATATTAATGCAATAAAAAACCCAATAATTAATAAAAAGACTGAGAAAAACGCTATTATTTTTTCTTCTTCAGCATTTTTTACTTTTTCTTCTTCTATTTTTTTACCTGTCATCTTATCATTTTTCTCTTTCATATGTTCCACCTCCTTGCATATTCTCCTAGAATTGGAATATCGCGCTCTTCGCCTGAAAGAGCATAGAGCCATGCTAATACCCATAGCACAATAATTGCTATCCATAATGCAATCCACATTATTGGCAAGAGCAATATGCCTGCTATTGCAATGATTAAAACAATTGTTATTACAAGACTCTGCTTTGCATAATGCATAACATATGGATCATTTCTTTTGAAGAGAAGTGCAATAACAACTCCTATAATCCATAAGAAGACAGAAAGAAATGCAAATGCCTTGCTCTTCCTTTGTTCTTTCTGTGCAGATTTTTGATTTGAATTTTTTATTTTCTTGTCTCCCATACTTTTCTCTATGCCTCGCGATGCCCTCGTTCTATGCAACTCCGACGCCCTAAAGGAGGGGGTTTAAGGGGGAACGTAGTTCCCCTTATGAGCCTGCGCGGATTTGAACCGCGGACTTCTGGCTCTCTTAGAGCTGAATGTCTATTCCTTTCGCTTCTGACGAAGCGACGTCGTATAAGACCAGTGCTCTAACCGGGCTGAGCTACAGGCTCATAATCCTTTTAAAAGAAAACATTATTTAAAGCTTGTTGCATTGTGGATAATATGAAAGTAATTATTCTTGCAGGAGGACTGGGTGAAAGATTAAGACCTTTAACCGATGAAGTGCCAAAGCCATTACTGCCTATTTTAGGAAAACCAATTCTAGAATATTGCATTGAGAATTTGAAAAAACACGGATTGACAGATATTATACTATCTGTTGGATATAAGTCTGAAAGAATAAAAGAGTATTTTGGAGATGGATCAAGATTTAGAGTTAAAATCTTATACAACATTGAGTCCCAGCCACTTGGAACAGGCGGGGCTGTTAAGGAAATTGTCAATAAGCTTGGAATAAAAGATAATTTTCTCCTTCTGTGGGGAGATAATATTGCAGACTATGATATATCCAGAATGTTAACAGAACATCACAAAACCAATGCAGAAATAACAATGTCATTGACTCCAAGAGAGGATGTTGAGAATTTTGGAGTTATAGAATTAGAAGGAAACAGGATTATTAAATTTGTTGAGAAGCCAAAAAGAGAAGAAGCTACATCCAATCTAATAAATGCAGGAGCTTTTATTATAGCTCCAAAAGCATTGGATATTCTTCCAGATGGAAAGAGCTCTATTGAAAGGCAGTGTTTTGAGTCAGTGTCTTTAAACAAGAAAAGATACTATGCATTTAAGCACAAAGGATATTGGTTTCCTACTGATACATTAGAAAAATATAAACAAGCTGAGGAAGAAATAAGGAGGGTTAAAAATGAAAACCTACACTAAATATCTTACATTTAATACAAAAAATAAAATTGAATTTGTAAGAATAACAAATGATGTTGAAAAAGCAGTAGAGGAAAGCGGGGTGAAAGAAGGAATTGTTTTAGTTAATCCAATGCATATCACAGCGTCTGTTTACATTAATGATGCGGAATCAGGGTTGATACATGATTTTGAGAAATGGCTTGAGAAGCTTGCTCCAAAAGACAAAAATCTTTACAAGCACAATTTGACAGGAGAAGATAATGCTTATGCTCATTTATGGAGAACAATTATGGGCAGAGAGTGTGCTGTTGCAATAACAAACGGAAAGCTTGACCTAGGCCCATGGGAGCAGGTTTATTATGCAGAGTTTGACGGGCAGAGAAAAAAGCGTGTTCTTGTAAAAGTTCTTGGAGAATAATCATATTTTACCATATAAATATTTATAAAAAAGCCACTTTTATATTAAGAGTGGAAGAAAAAAAAGAGGAATATGGAGGAATAGAGCAAGCGCTTAGGGAAGGATGGGTGCTTAAGGTGTATTCAATGGCTGGGTCAGGATTTGGCGTGCTTAATTCTCCAAATAAAGAAAGCATTAGAGTGCGATGTTATCAAAATCCTTTTTATGTATCAGATATATTAAGACAGCTATCTGGAAAATTCCTCGGCATAGAATTGACTGAATCTGAAACAAAAAAAGATAGCCCGTTAGATGAATGGGTTAGAGATGGAAACGATATATTTGGAAGAAGAGAGGGAGATGGTATAAGACTTGGGATTAAGCATAATAAGAAATCATTGATCTCAATAGCTCCTCAACCAACATTTGCACAAGCTTATTCTATATTAAATCAGATAGAATATACTTCTGACCTTACAAATAATTTTGAATTTATGGAACAAGTGAAAAAATTTCTAAGATAATAAGATTATTTCAAAACTTCAAAAATTTTGTTTTATTATTAATTTTTGACAGTTGTTGAAACTTCAGAATTATTCGTAATTCTGATAGCTTCAGAAATGAAATTTCTGAGAGTGCTCGAAAATCTTTGATTTTCGACATGCTCAAAAACTATAGTTTTTGACATTATAAAATAATCTCGAAGCTTCAGAAATCTTATGATTTCTGATAGTTGTTGAAATCATAAAATGATTTCAAAATCTCCAAACTCTTTTTTAAGCGTGTCAAAGATAGCTGGATTAATTTTTATATCAATATTTCCCTGCTGGTTTTTTAAAGCTATTTCCAAATCTTCTTGGGCAGCATTAGTTAATTTATCAGTAATTTTGAAAATTCCTTGCTCTGTAAACAAGAATGCCGCGTTGCTTGTAATCAACATATCAAGTTCTTTGTCCTTAACCTTTAACTTAATTTTTCCTTTCTCAAGTGGAACAAGGTCTTTTCTTTGGGTGTATTCTATGAGATGATTAATTAAAAGAGATGCATCTTTTCTTGCGTGCTCAACTTCATGTGTTGCAAGCTTTCCTTTTTTGAAATTAGCTTTTGCTTCAATAATGTCATTAAGTATGTGCAGTGTCTTGGGAGGCATTAATCCCCGCTTAATAAGATTATTTTCAAATGACTTAACAAGCTTGTCTTGGGATTGTGAGCCAAACACTGCTTTTAAAAGATTAAAAACATCATCATGAATTTGGTTTATTGTCTTTTCTTGGGTGCGCTTTTCTATCTGCCCTCTTAGCTCTTTTAATCTTTTGATATAATCTTCAGATTCCTTAAGATACCGATCAACCTCTACTCCTTTTATTGAATTAACCTTGCCATGCTCAAATCCTTTGTATAGATCTACAATATTTGTTAGAATATCAATATATTTTTTTTCAAGCATCTTCTCTTTTTCATAGAAAACACGCTTCATCTCTGTAACAGTTTCTCTTACATTTGGAGGCGGCAGTCCGTACAGCATAAGCAATGCCTGGCTTGGTGTGACAACGCCCCAGTAAATATCTCCTATAACAATGTCAAGCAATCTTCTTTTAACAATCTCTGAAACTTTTTCTCCCATTGACATGAACATGTCAATTGCTTCTGGCGATGGTTTGATTTTCCCCATCCTTAGCAGCAGTTTCCATGGCAAAAATGCTCCCCTGTCGTACATAGGAATACCATCGCGGATAAATGTAAAAATTACAGGATGAGCATCTTTTACAGCCTCCCAGAATTCAGTCAAAATATATACCTGAATATTTAGCTTTCCTTTCACTCCTGCCAATTCTGACGCCTCTGCTGCATATCCGTATATAATGCCTCTTAATCTTTCTTTTAGCTCAAGTCTTGAAGTGCGCTTCACATCTGTATCGTCAATCACTATATATGTGTCAACATCGCTTGTCTCCTTTGCCTCGCCTCTTACAAGAGAGCCGCCTACAACATAGCTTACAACATATTTGTCAAATTTGCGCAAGACAAGAGATTTATGAATATTTGCAACTCTTAATGAACCAAGAATTCCTTTATCATGCAATGGCAGAACCATTGAAACTGCCTCAATAAAATCAAATTTGCTATCTAATCCATAATTCCATATATCTTGTGGTGTTTTCAAATGTATCCATAACCTTGGTTTGCTATCTTTAACTATTTCTAGAATTTCTTGTTTTATTTTCACCAGTTCTTTTTCTTTGTCATTTGGCACGACAACTAATAAATGAATTGGCTTGGCATCCCGCTCTGCTTTCGGAACTTCTTCCTCTTCCTCAAGTCTCTGGGCAGCCTTACTAAGCCGCGAGTCCATTCCTTTATCACCTGCAAGTTTATCGCCCGCAGGTTTATCATTTACCTGTTTATCACTTTGCGGTTGTGGTTTAGAATCCATAAAAAATTAAAAAAAGGGCAGTATAAAAAGGTTTGCTCGCCACTTCTCTGGTGCATTAAGTGTCCATAAATAACTCCAAATTTTATTCGGAAACCGAATAGTTTAAAAACTTCGGATACCTAAATTTTCTATGAAAATAATGAAGTCTATAGATAAGAAAAGAGGTAACAAAATATATTATAAATATAAAATAAATCTTCCTAAAAAAGTTGAGGAAACTAATCTTATTGATAAGGAATTACAAATAGATATAGAAAAAGATAAAATTACTATAGAAAAAGATTTAAAAACTAAAAAAAAATCATAGTCAAGCAATCAGAGTATCACTACTTATACAAATAGCAGTGACCTCTCCGACGGATTGGGGCTCCTCTTTACAAATGAGGTTGCCCCTTTCCTACACTAAGTTGTTTATCTTAAGTTATTGAAACTAGTGATTATTAATTATTATTTAACTCTGTTGGCACTTCTTTTAGTTTTTCTAAGTAGTCTGAAATCTCGAATACCAATTCAGTTGGAACATAATAAAAATCAGTTCTATCTTTTGTCTTGTTATCCAGCATTTTTTCATCTCTTAATACTTTAAGATTCTTCATACCCGCTACACGAGTCATACCAAAATGCGATGCGATTTCTTGAGCAGATACTTCTACTTTATCAATGATAAATCTTAACATCTGTCTTTGTTTGTCCTGTAGAGTATTAATTCTCTTTTTTATATCATCTAAAAACTGAACATTTATTTTATCACAGAATTCAGAGAATCTTTTTTCATCTATCTTAGAGAAATTATTATCAAGTAAGAAATCTAAATATCTTTTAGCATAAGTAATAAGTTTGTATGGATTTCCGTCAGAGATGATAGAAAGCTTATTTATTACAAAATCTGGAAAGAAATCATTGAAATTATTGTTGAATTTTACTGCACTTAATCTCTTTGTTAAAAGTTCTAAGCAGTAATTGTGCTCTAATCTGTCAATATAAATTGCTTCTGTTTTTGGAATTTTAAAATCTAAATTTGATTTAACAAGACCCCAAGCATAAGTATCCCAAGTTCCAATAATGCTACCACTAAATAAATCAAAGATGTTTATAACCTCTTTTGAATATCTCTTAAATATAATATCTAAATCATCAAAAAATATAAGCATTTTTTTGTTTTTGTTTTCTTTAAAGAATTTTGTGATTTCTGAATTTTCAATTCCAGTGCGAAGGAAAGTTTCAGTAAATCCTTTTTTACTCTTAATATAAAATAAGTTATCAATTCCGATTTTATCTTGATTGGTTTTTAATAATTCATAAGCAAATTCTATGAAATGAGTCTTGCCAATTCCATGAGAACCCAAAATGGCAATATGTGGCTGAAAGCCTTCCTTCATATTTCTTATTGCTCTTAGAAGTTTATTAAATGACTCTTCTCTATCTACAAATAATGAAATCTTATTCTTTGGGTCTATAACAAATGGGTCATCTGCTAATCCAATTTTTTTATAGATGTTACCACTAAAGATTTCTTCAATATTTTTTTTAAAATCTACTTCTACCATTTTATTAGTTTCACTTAATTACTTATATATGTAACTTAAGTAACATTTATAAACCTTTGTGTTCTATATGTCGGATACCGAAAGGTTTATATAGTTCGGATACCGACATATATGTATGGAAAACATGATAAAAACAATGTGTCCTCATTGCAATAGCAAGGGGGTAGTTAGACGAGGATTTAAACGAACAGAAGCACACGGTATAAGACAGAGATATTTTTGTAAGTCTTGCTCTAAGAGGTTTATCCCAAGAGACCCTTTCTTTAGAATGAGAAACAGCCCTGAAAAGATAACCTGTGCCTTAGACTTATTTTGTAGGGGATTAAGCACAAGAGGAGTGCAGGAACACTTTAAGGCGTTCTTTCCACATAACTCTGACCATAGCAATATTTTAAGATGGATTAGAAAGTTCAGTTTAAGGATAGCCAACTTCACCGACAGCCTGAAACTTCAAACAGGCAGTTATGTTGAAGTTGATGAAATGGAGTTTCACAGAAGAAAAAGCCATAAGCGAAAATTAGGTATAGACAAGAATTGGTTTATAGACGGGATTGATGTAAAAACAAGATTTATGATTAATTCTGCTTATGTCAAGAACAGAAGCCAAGCTAACTTAAAGAAAATATTGTCTAACATCAAAAACAAAACAAATAGAATAAAGATAGTCACAACTGACGGCTTAACTGCTTACGAAAATATAGTCAAGCAAAATTGGGGCTATGACAGGCACACAAGAAAATATAATGTTCAGCATAAAGTAATAACTCAAAGCAAGGGTGAAGGCTTTAATATCTGGGTTGAAAGATTGCATAATTCTATCAGACAAAGAACAACAGGCTTTAGAGGGTTACATGGTTCTGTTGAAAGTGCTTATGCAATTATGAAAAGCATAGAAATATTTTATAACTTCATAAATAAGCATGGTTCTTTAAATGGAAAAAGCCCATCTGAATTAGCAATCCCTTCTCTAAAATTTCAAACATCTAATAGATGGCTTGAATTAATTAAATTATCACAACAAAGTATTTAAAAATGGTTCATTTATTCACACCCATACATAAAATGAACTACCCCGCCCTAAAGGGCGAGGTATCACCAAATAAAAAATGATAACATCAACGCAAATCAGTCCAAGGTTGGGAAGAAGCGATGTAATGCTTCACAGCTTCACTAGTAGTATTTCCAACGCTCCTAAAGAATTTTCCTGGACTCCAGAAATGCCCTTTGGTGAAATAATTTCTCAACCAGGGATGCTTCTGCAAAAGCTTAAAGGCGCTGTATCCTTTAAACAGCTGCAGGGCTTTGCTAACACTCATAGTGGTTGGCATTTCAACAAACAAGTGAATGTGGTCAACAGCAATATGCAACTCATAAATTTTGAATCCATTCCTATAAGCTGCTTGCCTGATGAAAAACTCACAGTCCATTCTGACTCCATAAAACTTCATAGGGTCTCTAGCGTATTTGCACTTCCAAACAAAGTGGAAAGCATTTTGACCGAAGGCATGTTTAAAACTTTTCAAATCCATTTTTTATCTCCTCAGAATATAGCTCATGCTAAATCTGATAATTTAGTTTCTGGGGCTCATCAAAGCCTCAGTCATATTAACAGAAATAAGAAATTAAATTTTATGGAGGGTCGCATTCCTCCCATGTTTGAAAACATGGGTACCCTGCGACAGATGTAATGGAAAAAAA
>JACPGZ010000042.1 GCA_016188895.1 Candidatus Pacearchaeota archaeon | reverse complement strand
AGCATCTGAATATACATAATGATCTTTTTTCTTTCTTACTTTGTATAATGGCGAGACAGCAATGTGAATATTTCCATTTTCAATAAGCTGTGGCATAAATCTGAAGAAAAATGTTAATAAAAGTGTTTTGATATGCTGTCCATCAACATCTGCATCACACATAATTATCGTCTTTCCATATCTTAATTTTTCTATGTTGAATTGCTCTCCAACACCTGTTCCAATTGCTGTTATTATATTTGCAATTTCTTCTGATGAAAATACTTTTGCAGGATTTGATTTTTCAACATTTAGGATTTTTCCTTTAAGTGGAAGTATTGCTTGAAAATCTTTGTTTCTTGCTTGTCGTGAACTGCCGCCAGCACTTTCTCCTTCAACTATGTACAGCTCTGTATTTTCTAATTTTTTTGAAGAGCAGTCTGCAAGTTTCCCAGGCAAACCGCCTAAGCCAAATGCATTTTTTCTTCTTACTAAATCTCGCGCTTTTTTGGCAGCCTCTCGCGCCCTTGCCGCATCTGCAACTTTCTGCACAATTCTTTTTGCAATCGGCGGATTCTGCTCTAAAAAATCTGAAAGAGATGCGCTAACAATAGAATCAACTAATCCTTTAACTTCTGAATTTCCAAGCTTTGTCTTTGTCTGGCCTTCAAATTGAGGCTCTGGAATTTTGACTGAAATTATAGCTGTCAATCCTTCACGTACATCATCTCCTGTTATTGCATTATTTTTTAGCATTCCTTGCTTTTGCGCGTAATCATTAATTACCCTTGTTAAAGCTGTTTTAAATCCAATAATATGAGTTCCGCCTTCTACAGTGTTAATTGTGTTTACAAAACCAAAGATATTTTCTTGATATGAATTGTTGTATTGAATAGAACATTCAAGGATAATTTTGTCTACTTGCTTCTTAAAATAGATTGGTTTATGCAATTCTTCTTTACTTTTGTTTAACCATTTTACAAATTCTATTAATCCACCAGTATAATGAAATTCCTCTTCTTTATTCTTGTTTTCATCTCTTAATATTATTTTAAGTCCGGCATTAAGAAAGGCAATTTCTTTCAGCCTATTTGCGATTGTGCTGAAATCAAAATTTGTTGTTAAAAAGATTGTGTCATCTGGATAGAATGTTACAATTGTGCCTGTATCCTTTGATTTTCCAACTATTTTTACATCATGTAATGGTTTGCCTATTTTGTATTCCTGCTGGTATATAGAGCCATCTCTCTTCACTTGCACAATCATTTTTTTAGAAAGAGCTGCCACAACACTTATTCCAACTCCATGCAATCCACCCGATATCATGTATACTTTTTTGTCAAATTTTCCGCCTGCATGAAGCTTTGTTACAATAACTTCAAGTGCTGATTTTTTGTAAACAGGATGTTTGTCAACTGGAATTCCTCTTCCATTATCTTCAACTGTAACAGAGCCATCTTTGTTTATAGTTATCTTGATGACAGTGCAAAAACCCGCCATTGCCTCATCAACTGAATTGTCAACAACTTCCCAAACAAGATGATGCAATCCTTCCTTGCTGGTGCTACCTATATACATGCTTGGGCGAACACGAATTCCTTCTAGGCCTTCTAAAACCTTGATTTCTTCTGCTGTATATTTTTTCTCTATCATATAAAAGGCACGCCCATTCCATAGGGCATCGGAGTCTTCTTATGAAACCTCCTATTTATGTATGATTATGGAAAGTTCCCACTAATCCCTCTTAAATTTAATGTTTGTAAGAAGATTAGCTTTCCTCTCTCCTGCAAATAGCAGGATGCAGGTATTTAAAAATCTTTCTGCTTATTTTATCGACGATAAAAAGATATAGTAGTGCACAATTTATAATTTATCTATTATTACTTTCGTAATACTTAGATATTACAATTGTAATCAAAAACTTTAAATACTCTATTACTTTCGTAATACTTAGATATTACAATTGTAATCATGAAACTCGAAGAACACGAAAAAGCTTATGCAGAACATTTTCTTCATATAGATAGAACAATAGAAGAAGGTCTTGAGGAGAATCAGAGAAACATTGGGTATAATGTTTCTCAAGGTTCGATAGAGCTTCTCGCTATCTACCTACACAAGTTAAATTTCTTGCAGGGATCAGGAGACCAGTTTGACCATAGAATCTTTAGAAGTAAAAATCTTATAGAAAAGAAGGTTCCTGCAAAATTTCCTGCAAGAGAAGAAATTCTAAAACTTCTTCAATTTATTGAATCAGAGCGAATAGCGCTGTGCTATGGCAGCCGAAAATCTCATGAAAGAGTCAAAAAAGTTGTTAATTCTTTTCAAAAACTTAGAAAAATCATAAATGAAAATCTTAAAAATGCTTCCAAAAGATAATCTTATCAGTTATGCAATGGATTTTGCTTCTTATCTTATTTCAAAAGTTGAAAATATAGATAAGATTATTATTCATGGTTCTGTTGTAAGAGAAGATTATGATGAAGAATCTGACATAGATCTTTTTATTGAAGTTTTAGGAAAAAACACTGAAGGAAAAATAAAAAATGCTCTGGAGAATTATTATAAAACTAATAGATATAAGGAATGGGAATTAAAAGGAGTCAAAAATCCAATTTCTATAATTGTGGGGAGGCTTGACAGCAAAGAATGGAAAGATCTTAAGCGCGCTATCTTAAATACAGGAATTCTTTTATACGGGAAGTATAAAGCAAAAGCTGAAAAAATTTATCATTATACACTTTTATCTTTTGAAAATATAAAACCAGATAAAAAGAGAATTTCTATATTTAGAAAACTTTTTGGCTTTACAAGAGCAGGCAGAAAATATCTTGGATTGACTGAAAAAATGAATGCGTTACGAATAGGGAAAGGAGTGCTTTTAGTTCCTATCGAATATACACAAAAACTAAAAAACTATTTTCAAAAAGAAAAAATCCCATTAAGGCTTTATGATTTTTGGTCTGATGAAAAATTTTCTTAGGATTTTATCGAAAGATTTTTAATAAGCGATATATATCGTATAATATGTGGATTGCAAGAATTAAATTTAGCGAAGAAGGAACATTAATAGGTAGTCGAACTATGAAGTATAATATTAATTTATTTGGTTTTCCTCTATCATATTTTTATGAGAAAAACTGGATTGTTGTTCATATTACAGGCATAATTTTTGGAAAAGAAGAGGATAAAAAAGCATTTGTGAAAGAAATAAAAAAAGAATCCCGAGTTATTAATTTTGAAATTAACAATGATTTTTTTGTAGGATCTATAAAAGAACCTATTTATGCTAAACCAATATATTGCTGTGTTGCATGATTAATGCAACATAGACTGTTTAATGTCTATATCAAATGATTTTAAGCGTGCTTTATACTTCCGTAGTAAGCGTTTTACCTTTTTTCCATTAGTATCTCTCACAATAATAACTCCTTTAGAAGGTTT
>JACPGZ010000043.1 GCA_016188895.1 Candidatus Pacearchaeota archaeon | reverse complement strand
CAAAAATCTCCCTGCAAATTTCCTCGACATATCCCACATCTCTTTTCTCATTCCACCCTCTTTTACCATAAATCATCAAAATCATATATATATCTTTCTATAGATACGAATTATAGATAATATTTTTTCTTTGACTCCTATAACTTTCTTTTTGAAAGAAAGTTGTAGATGGCCCCGGCGGGATTTGAACCCGCGACACCTTGGTTTCTTTTTGAAACCAGATTAATTTATGATACATCTTTAGGATGATTCATAAAAGAAACCAACTCATTGACTGGGTTGGTAAGGGTTTACCCTTACGTTTCTTTTATTAAGAGCCAAGTGCTCTAACCGGGCTGAGCTACGGAGCCATGAAAATTTAATCTCACCTGGGTTTAAAATTGTTTGCCCAAAAGATTTTTAAAGCCCGATGTAAAAGCTAATTCCATGTATCAAAGACCTATAAAAGAAAATGTGTATGTAGGAATGAAGCGCTTTATTGGAGAACATGAAAATCCTTACTTATATTGTTGGGAGTCTGAAAAAATAGATTCTATAACATGCAGCAGCAGAAATTTTGAACGATATATTAAAGGCTTAAGGAGATTTATTATAGCTCCATCTCAATTGATAAATACAGGAACAAATAATCCTTTCTTTACAGATCCTTTAGACAATAAACACTTTAAAGAATTGTACCATTATTTGTCACGCCCACATGTCATAATAACATCAAATGAAGAGAAGGATTCAAGTAAACTGTTAGACTATTCACTGGCATGCACTTTGTTAATAGACTTAAATGAAACAAAATTAGAATGGAGATTAGGAAATCTCCCCAGATTATTCAGAACTCTGGAATGTAATCCAGATGATTTGCATTTTCATGAAGAAAAAAGACCTATTCCTAAAAAGGTAAAGGGCACAATCAAGCAAATCGCAATGGACTATAGAATCTCAATTTAATTATCCTTATCACTAAGATATTTTATCACAGCTATCTTAAGCACTTTCAATGGCAATGCTGCGCATTTTATCCTTACAGGATTGTTTTTCAAATTCTGCAGATTCATCTCCTCCAAGAGATTATCTATGTCTATCTTCAAAATATCTTCAATTTCTTTCCCATGTATTATCTTAAGTAACATAGAAGCTGCAGCCTGGCTGATTGCGCATCCCCTACCATCAAATTTCCCTTCATTTACTCTGCCAAACTTGATTTTCAATCCAATCTCAATTTCATCTCCACAAACAGGATTCAAATCTCTGAATACAGCATTGGCATCATCAAGTTTTCCTTTATGCAAGGGATTCCTGTATAATTCAAGAATCATTCCTGTATAGATTTCATTAAGTTCATTCATTTCCATTATCCTCCAATGGGTCATAAACTAGTCTTCTGCTAGGATTTAGTTTTCTAACTCTTGAATAAAGTGTTTGTTTTAATGGATCATCATATAGTTGAAATGGTTCAAGAAAGCAGCATAAATGTTTTTGTTTATTCTTTCTATGAATATCTGCTACTCTATCAGCCATATATTCACTTTCTATAGGTCTTAATCCTGATAAACTCATTAATACCAACCCTGGATTTAGATTACGAATTATCAAACTATCCATCAAGCATGTTTTCTGACTTTCTCTTTCAATCCCTGCATCTAGATCCTCTTGAGATAAAGCATTCATATCTTCTTCAGAAGGTGGATTTCTAACTATGAAATTTATCATCTGATGAAATTTATCAATAGCTGAATCAAATAATTCTTTAGCATAAGAAGGATTATCAATAAAATGAACAGGTAATTTTCTTTTTAAACAATCAATGCATTTATTCCATGGACCTAATAAACATGTTCCATAAAAACTTTTAAGATAATTAATAATCTGGGATGATGCATTTAGATCTCTTAATACATGTGCAACATACTCATTAATTCTAGGTATTTCATTTTTATATAACCTTAAGAATTCTTTACTTAAACCAATAGCAACTACCTGGGGATTTAGTTTTTCTATTAGTCCTTCAAGTCTTTCCTTAGATCTAGAACTTGGGTCATTAACTCCAATAAGTGTCAGCATTTGAAAAACCTCCTGCACTCTTCTAATACATTGCAAAGCGCATCAATATCTTCTTTTGTGTTGTATATATAAAAGCTTGCCCTTACACAACTTGATATTCCAAGTTTTTTCATTAAAGGCTGGCAGCACATATGTCCTGCTCTGACAGAAATTCCGCGACTTCCGAGAAATTCAGCAACATCATGGCTATGTAAATCACCAAGATTAAAGCTTATTATTCCTGATCTTTCTTTAGGACCATAAATCCTAATCCCCCTGATATTTCTCATTTTGCTCATGGCATATTTTATTAATTCTCGCTCATGCTTTTGTATATTATCCATCCCAATCTTGTTCAAATAATCAATTGCAGCGCTCAACCCAATCACAGCTTCAACATTTTGAGTTCCAGCTTCAAATCTTCTAGGCAGCTCTGCAAAACTACTTTCTATTAAACCTACTTCTTTAATCATATCCCCTCCGTAAAGCAAAGGTTTAACATCTGAAAGCAATTCCTTCTTTGCATATAATACACCAATCCCCATTGGAGCAAGCAT
>JACPGZ010000041.1 GCA_016188895.1 Candidatus Pacearchaeota archaeon | reverse complement strand
ACCTTCTAAAGGAGTTATTATTGTGAGAGATACTAATGGAAAAAAGGTAAAACGCTTACTACGGAAGTATAAAGCACGCTTAAAATCATTTGATATAGACATTAAACAGTCTATGTTGCATTAATCATGCAACACAGCATTGAAAACCAAAAGTTTTTAAATCATAATAAAATAGTGCTTGAATGAAACACAAAGCAAAAAAAGCTGAGGAAGAAGAAATGGATGATGACAGCGATATAGATGAAGACGCTGAAGAAGATACAGGTGATGAAGAATAATAAAATTAATTAACTTTTTCTTTTTTATTTTTTCTTACTTTTTTACTAAAGATAATTTTATAATCTCTCACAATGTCAGAGTTTTATGTTAATAGGGATTATTGGCAAGCCTTCGAGTGGCAAATCAACATTTTTTAAGGCATGCACTCTTGCAGATGTTGCAATTGCAAGTTATCCTTTTACAACAATTGAGCCAAACCAGGGAATTGGGTATGTTAGAATTCCTTGCATTGATTCTTATTTCAAAGTGCAATGCGCTCCAAGAGAAGGGTTTTGCAGAAATCATGAGAGATTTGTTCCTGTCAAACTTATAGATGTTGCTGGTTTGGTTCCAGAGGCTCATAAAGGAAAGGGTAAAGGCAATCAGTTTTTAGATGATTTAAGAGAGGCTGATATCTTGATTCATGTTGTTGATGCATCTGGAACAACTGATTTCAACGGGAATCCTGCAAAGGGGCATGATCCTTGCCAGGATATAGAATTTTTAGAGCAAGAAATTGTGATGTGGCTCTTTGGAATTCTTGAGAAGAACTGGAACTCAATTTCCAGAAAATCCCAAACAGCTGGCAAGCCATTGTCATATGAAATAGCACAGCAATTAAGCGGATTGAAAATAAATGATGATAATGTAAAAGATGTTATGAAAAGGCTTGAACTCAGCGAGAAAGTATCCCATTGGAATGACAATCATATTCTTGAGTTTGTAAAAGAGATAAGAAAAATCTCAAAGCCTATAATCATTGCTGCAAATAAAGCAGATTTGCCAGAGTCTTACGAGAACATAGAGCATATGAAAGAGCAGTTTCCTGAATTGGCAATTATTCCGTGCTCTGGAGATTCAGAGCTTGCATTAAGAGAAGCTGTTAATCATAGCTTGATTGATTACCTTCCAGGAAACAATAATTTTCATGTGACAGGCAAGCCGAATGAAAAGCAAAAAAGGGCTTTGAATTTTATAAAAGAAAATGTGCTAAAAACATACAGCTCAACTGGAATTCAGCAAGTGCTTAATTCAGCTGTATTTGATTTTCTGCATTATGTTGCTGTTTTTCCAGCTGGAACAAACAAGCTTGCTGACAGCAAAGGAAATATACTTCCTGACTGCTATCTTATACCTCCAAACACAACTGCTTTAGATTTTGCATTCAAGCTTCACACTGATTTAGGCAAGAATTTTGTTAAGGCCATCAATATAAAGACAAAGAAACCTGTAGGAAAGGATTATATTCTGCAGAATTTAGATGCAATTGAGATTGTAACGAGGTAACCTTTAAATACTATATTTTCAATGTATAAATATTAAAGGAGGTAGAAGATGGCGAAAGGAAAAGATATGATGGAGTCATCATCTGGAGGCAAGTGTTCATGCAATTGGGGATTGACAATTGTGGGCGCAATTGTTGCAGTTATTGCACTATATCTATTTGGAGCTGGTTTGAATGCGCAACTTAACGGAGCTGGAATTGTATGGGGAGCTTTAGGATGGTATTTAGTTAGTGTTGTAGTAATGCTGGTTGCAAAGATGGTGTTATGGAGGGGATGCGGAAAATGCCCTGTTCATGGCTTTGGATAAAAACTGATTTTTAATTTTTATTTTTCTGATTCTTATAGAAAGGTTTAATAGTTTATAGTATAGACTTATATATGGTGCTTGAGCTAGTAAGAAAAGAACTTGATGCTAAAAAATTCGGTTTTGATAAATGCCTTGTTATTAGGAATAATTTAATTGTTGAGCAGAATTATGAAGAGGCAAGAAAAAAAATAGATAAAATATCTAAACTCCAAAAATTAATTATTGTTCAGGGAAGGGATGAAGAATTTAACAGAAAGGTTCTTGAAAATAAAAAAGTTAATATTTTATTGAATCCTGAAAATACTAATAAAGGTTCAAGTTTGTTTCAAAGAAACTCTGGAATGAATCATGTTTTGTGCAGGATTGCAAAAGAGAATGATATAGCCATAGGAATAGATCTTAGCGAGATAATAAAAAGAGAAAGTAAGGAAAGAGCAGAATATATTGCAAAGGTGATGCAGAATATAATGTTATGCAAGAAGTATAAGGTCAGGATGATTATGACAACACTCGCAAACAGCGAAAGCGAGTTAAGAAACAGCTATGACATGAAAAGCCTCTGCCTTGTTTTGGGAATGGATACAAAAATGGCAAAAGATGCTGTTGAGAAGGGGTTTTTATTGAGCTGATACTTCTTCTGATTTTGCCTCTTTTAACTCTGTTTTATCCTCTTTCTTCTCTTCAGCTTTTACTTCTTGAGGCGCTTTCTTCTCCTTCGGCTTGTTCTGTTCTGGGAAGATTTCTGCGAGCTTTTTTGTTCCTTCTTTTTCTACAATAAGATTAATCTGCATTGTATCTGGGCTGATTGTGTTGCCTCTCATTGTTTTTCTCAATCTTACGCCTCTTGGTTTTAGTCTTTTGTTTTGCTTTACTTTTTTTCCTTTTTTGTAGCTGACTAGAACATGATGTAATCCTTGCCCTTCAAGTGCTGTATAGTATGGAAATCCAGCTTTGTCACTTGCGCCTGTTATTTTAAATACATATCCAGAAAAATCATCTCTAAAATCAGTTCCATCTACTATCTCGCCGATTTTTCTTCCTATAACAGCCTCTCCATCATATTCAAAATGGTATGTCTTTCCTTTGCCAGAGATGTTTACCTTGAACATAATAGATTGGAAATATGATGATTTATAAATCTTTAGAAACAATACTTTTATTAAGTGCAATCTTGAATATAAAAATATGAGGGAAAAATTAGCTCTTTTTTTAGCTAAATATATGCACCTTGAAAAGGGAGATGTTGAAAACATTATTGAGATTCCGCCAAGCCATGACTTAGGTGATTACGCATTCCCTTGCTTTTTTCTTGCAAAGCTCCAGAAAAAAAATCCGGGTGAGATAGCTGGAGATATTGTCAAAAAAATTCAGAACAAATTGCCAAAAGAATTTGAAAGAGCTGAGGCAAATGGCCCTTATGTAAATTTCTTTCTTAATAATAAATTATTAGCAGAAAATACAATCAAGCAAGTGCTTAAAGAGAAAGATAAATATGGTTCATCAAATGAGGGAAAGGGCAAGACTATTGTGGTAGAAATGTCATCTCCGAATATTGCAAAAACTTTCTCTGTAGGACATCTTCGCTCAACAATTATTGGCAACTCATTGAGCAAGATATTTAGCTTCAAAGGATACAAAGTTGTGAAGATAAATTATCTTGGAGACTGGGGAACACAGTTTGGGAAGCTTATTGCTGCTTATAAAAGATGGGGAAAAGAAACTGAGCTGAAAAAATATCCTATAGATTATCTGCTGAAGTTGTATGTTGAATTTCATGAAAAAGCAAAAACTAATAAATCTTTGGAGGATGAAGCACGCTCATGGTTTAAGGAGCTTGAAGACGGGAACAAAGAAGCATTGAACTTATGGAAGAGATTCAGAGAGCTTAGCATAAAGGAGTTTAAGAAGACATATGGAATTCTTGATATTGATTTTGATGATTATTCTGGCGAATCGTTTTATGAAGTATCTGCGAATAAGATTATTGATAAATTAAGGAAGAAAAGACTTATTAAAGAAAGCGAAGGAGCTTTGATTGTTGGTTTAGACAGCTATGGATTAGGTGCAGCTTTAATAAGAAAAAAAGATGGCGCAAAGCTTTATTTAACAAGAGATATTGCAGCTGCAATTGACAGATACAATAAATATAAATTCAATAAGATGATTTATGAAGTAGGAAAGGAACAGACACTGCATTTTAAGCAGCTTTTTAAGATTTTAGAAATTGCTGGATATAAATGGAGCAAACAATGCGTGCATGTTGCTCATGGATTGTACCTTGACAAAAATGGAAAGAAGCTTGCAACAAGAGAAGGAAAAATATTTGCAATGGAAAATTTATTGAAAGAAGCGACATTAAAGGCATTTAATATAATACAAGAGAAAAATCCTGGATTAAGGAATAAAGATAAAGTTGCGGAAATTGTCGGGATTGGAGCTATCATTTACGGTGATTTGAAAAATGAGAGAACAAGGGATGCTGTATTTGAGCTTGACAGATTTATCAGTTTTGAAGGAAATACAGGGCCTTATTTGCAATACAGCTATGCAAGGGCTTCTTCTATAATAAGAAAGTCAAAGAAAAGCCCATTACGCATAGGGCATCGCGAGACACAGAGAACAGGTCCATTCCATAGCCCATTCCATAGGGCATCGGAATTGGATAGCACGAAGGCATTGCAGTTGGATAGAACGATACATGATTTGAATGAATCAGAAATAAAACTTGCAAAAAAGATTGCTCTATTTCCTTCAATTGTTGATGATGCTTTAAAGGGTTTTTATCCTTCTTTGCTTGCCAATTACGCATATGAGCTTGCGCAGATTTTTAATGAATTCTATCACTTAGTTCCTGTAATTGAAAGTGTAGAGGAATCTTTCAGACTTGCCTTAATAAATGCGTTTTGCCATACAATTAAGAATGCTCTTGCCTTGCTTGGAATTAAAACCCTGGAAGAGATGTGAGGATGAAAACCTTGCTTTTAGCAATCTCAATGCTTGGCATAATGCTTCTTCTGTATCTTGCAAATATAAAAAATCCATCATTATCATTTAAGAATTATGAAGGAAAGTATGTTGAACTTAATGGAATTGTAAAAAGCCAGAAAAACCTTAAGGAATACTCTATGCTTAAAATTGGAAATTCTACAATTTTATCAGAATTTTTGCAGAATTTTTCTAATAAAAATATAACAGTTATTGGAAGAGTTCATGAAGATATTATTGTGGCAGATGAGATACAGATAAATCAGGAGTAAGCTTGGCTTGTCAGCTTTTTCAGCTCATTGCCTTTCTCTCTCATTGGTTTTAGCAATATATTTATTTCGCGCGCAACTGCTTTTTTGAGGTCAAGAGGATGAAGCTTCTTTTCTTTAAATGCTTGCTTTAATGATTCTATATCATTGAAGTTTATATTGCCTCCATATTGCTTATCTCTTTCAATCACAAGTTTATCGCCTTTGTCTTTTTTCAATGTAAATAAAACATACTCTAAGAATGCAATTAATCCATTTTCAGTATCTCCTGCCATGCAATATGCATTACTTATCTTATGATTCACTGCTGATTCGTCATCAAGCAAATCAATAACAGATGAAGGATCAGAAGCACTCATCTTCTTTCCTGTTATTCCAGGAAGCAATGGAGTCATAATCTCTATCCTTGGTTTGTATCCTATTTTTGGTAAAGACTCACGAGCAAAAACAAATATCTTTCTTTGGTCAATTCCTCCATACTGAATATCAGCTGAAAGATACTGCTCATCAAGTGCCTGCATTAATGGATAAATTAATCCGCCTAATTTTGGATTATCACCAAGTTTCACTATCTCTGATGCAGATTTTGTCGCATCATGTACTGAAATAAAGGTCGCCATCTTAAGCAAATCCAAAATATATTCTTTTTTCAATTGAAAAGAAGAACCTTTGACAATTTGCAATTCTTTTGTGTTTGCACTCAGTGACTTAAACATCAGTGGAATTACTTTTTCGTAATATTTATAGCGCTTTTCTAGAACATTCCATGGTGTATTGTCTAAAGCCCCATGAATGTCAGCTAACAAGAGTTTGACCTTTAATCCTGCTTTTATAAAATCAGCGAGCTTTGATGCCCATATAAAATAACCAATATGGGGTCTGCCTGTTATTGCTGTTCCAAGGTAAGCAACAGGTTTCTTTTTGCTTTTCAGCAATTCATTTAATTCTTTTTCGCTTATTATCTCAATTGTGTTTCTTTTAATAAACTCAAGTCTCTTTTCCGAATCCATAGAAAATGGATACAACGGCAATATAAAAATTTATCTTATTATTTATAAACTTAGTTTTTCATCTAAAAAAATGAGCATAACTGGAAAAGTTATTGATATTGTACTGCATGTTGATAAATATCTGAATATTATTGTTCAGGATTATGGGATTGCTACATATTTTATCTTATTTTTAATTATATTTCTGGAAACAGGGGTTGTTGTAACGCCTTTTCTTCCTGGCGATTCGCTTATTTTTGTTGCAGGCACTATTGCAGCAAAAAATCTGCTAAATGTGTATGTTCTGTTTATTTTGATTAGTATTGCTGCCATCCTTGGGGATACTCTAAATTATTGGATAGGCAATTATTTTGGCGACAAAATATCAAATAGCAAATGGGTGAAAAAAAAGTATCTTGATAGAACAAACAGGTTTTATGAAAAACATGGCGGCAAGACAATTATTCTTGCTAGATTTATTCCAATTATAAGGACATTTGCGCCTTTTGTTGCAGGAATTGGAAAAATGAGTTATAGCAGGTTTGTAAGTTTTAATGTTGTTGGAGGAATTGCATGGGTGGGCATCTTCCTTTTTGGCGGATATTTTTTTGGTAATATTCCATTTGTCCAGGATAATCTGGCATTAGTTATTCTTGTTATTATACTTGCATCATTTGTTCCTCCGCTTTTTGAATATTTAAGGCAGAAATTGAAAATTAAAGATAGGAGAGATGCTAAAGGGAATCTATCTTTGCAGCAAGAATAAAATCATTCTCGCTAAGCCCGTTTATGGCGTGCGTCCACAATTCAACTTTAAGTTTATTGTAATTAATGAATAATACTGGATGATGCCCTTCTTCCTCTGAAATTTTAGCTATCTTGTTCACAAAATCCATATTTTCTTTAAAATCTTTGAAATTGAAATGCTTAACGAGATGCCCATTATCAAGTGTCCAATCTTTGAGCTCTTGCATGAAGTTGATGACTTCTTTGGTGCTAAGCGGAGGAATGCCACCCTCGCATGGAACGCATTTCTTTTCTTTGAGCATCATTATTAAAAGAAAAAAGAGTTTATAGAATTATCTGAGGATTAATTATAATTTTATTCCTTTCCACTTGCAATATTCGCATGTTCTGTTAATTTTAGGCAGTTTTCCATTTAAGATTTCAGAAGCCTTTTTGAGAGCTTTCTTAACTCTTTCTGGGTCAGTTTTGACTTTGATAATATTCACCTGAATATCCATTCCATTATGTATCTCGCATTGCTCTGGATGATAATAAGCTAAATATCCAAAATTCTTAGTTTTATATCCATTAGCTTCTAAAAGAAAAGTATAGCATTCTAATTGTAGCTGATAGCGTGGATGCGTTTCTTTTGGAGCTTTGCTTTTAGTTTTATGGTCAAAAGGGACAATAGCTTCATCTTCAGTTTGTAAATACTCGTCTGGGAGTCCTTTTAGTTTTATTCCATTATTTTCATCTTCATAGTATAATGTTTTTGGCATATCAAGAGGAAGAACACCTTTAACCTTCTTTTCAATTAATGGCGGTAAAATTCCTTTCTCCCTATAAATATCAAAGTACTTCTTAATAATAGAATCCATCTTTATCGGAATAGAAGACATTGGTCCTCTTGGCCTTCTTATTTTTCTGACAACTTGCAAATAAAAACATCTCGGGCATTCCTCAAGAAGATTCAATGAAGATGGGGAGAGAATGTAGGTCATTTTCATATTGTAGCATTTTGATTTCCTAGAGATATAAAATTTCTTGAGTTCCACCAAAGATACCTTGCCAGAGTAGTTTCTTGTTCGTCTCCAGACAAAGTTTTAATGAAGTTTTCTTGAATTTTTTTCTTTGAGCGCTCTAGAGCATCTTTCACGGAATTATTTTTGATTACCGCTTCTATGAATAATTTTGATGGTTCCAAAAAAAGTTTAGCAGTTTCGTCAGTTAATGGTCTGCTTATTTTTTCTTTTTCGTAAACAAAAATAAAATCATCTGTATAGCCCACATAACAATTTGTTCCTTTTTCAATACATTTTTTACCTAAATTTTTAGCAGAACGACAAGAAATTGCATAAACTATATTTAACTTTAAAAATTTTTCATCACTTTCTACCGAGATTAGCTCTTCATTCTTATGCCCTGTAACAGAATTTTCGTCTCCATGTCCATTGAAAACAATAAATTCCGGACAAGATTTATAAACTCTTCCTTCAAACTCCTTTTTATTTGCCTTATCACGATGTAAGTCGCTAATTTTTGCTCCCTTTTTTCCTGCTAAATCAAGACCATCTTTACACCAGTTGGACAAATAAAAAGTTGTATCATCATGTTCTGGTCTCGTGAGCAAAAAATTAAAATTCATTGTATTATTCCTTTTTTCATAGCTCTTAAAAATTCTAGTTCTATTTCTATAATTTTATTTCCAATTTCGGTATTTTTATTTACATTATCTATTAATTCACTTTTACTAAATTCACCAAAATTTCCGATAGATACTTTTTTATTTTCTGGAAGGACTTCTAATCTCGCTATAACAAGTTTTTTTATTTCTTCTGTAATTTTTTCTTTTTCTTCCATTTTAAATTATTCTTAATTCATTTAATTTTTTTAATATTATTGTTGATTTATGAGTTTTATTTGTCACTTCAACAAAAGCGACATTCCAACTAATCGGTTCATTTTCTAAAACAAGGATTATCTCTTTTCTTAAATTTAAGGGAATATCTGCATAAATTTTTAGAAACCTTTCTCTTAGCCCCTGTTCTTTGCCTTCCATATTTTACCTAATATTTTGATATTTAATAATGTAACTATGGCCTATTATTTAATTAAGACTCTCCTCGATAACATCTACCCAATTTTTGTCCAGCACGACATAGATTTGCCAAGTCCTCAGATGGTGAGGGTGTTTGAAGAAAGAGTTATTGACAGCGAAAATAAGATTTAAAATAATTACAATAACCTACCCAATTGTTTTTTTGAACTTTTTTCTTAGCACAACAATTAGCAATACTACAAATTACTATGGTAATCAATAGAATAACTATTGGGATCCATTTTTCCGTGAATGCTTTAAAATATAATATTATTATAAAAAGTAATATTATTTCTGCCATCCATCTTGCTCTAGGATACCAACTCTTTTCTAGCTTTTCCTTAATTTTATTTTTAGAATCTGAGTTAATAAAAATACTTTTTTTAAAATTATAACCTAAAAACAAAATGGAAGAATAGATTAGTATAGAAAAACCAAGAATCAGTACCAAAACATCAAAGTTCTTAGGTATTTTACTTTCTAAATTTACGACATTATACAAGATTATAATAGAAGCAGTAACTCCGATGGCAAAAACTTCCCATATTATTTTATCATAATCTAATATTGTTTCACTCATTTCAAACTCTCTTCAATAACTTTTTTTTTAGAAATCACTATTAGTTTTTTCATAACTTCTGTAAAGTTCTTAGATATCTCTTCTTTCCTTTGTTGATTAAACTTGTGTGTTTCCTCATCCTTAAAAAAAGACTCCGATATGTCCGCACCCATAATTATTACCCCATGTTTCGTAATGTTCCAGAACTCATTAAAGTTCATTAAATCTCCAAGCAATTCAGGAAATTCTGGACAGACTTCCTTAAATTGTTTAATTCTATTCCCAAATGACCCTCGTGGTTTTACGTCGTTTTGCTCTAAAATTTTATCTATTACTATTTCAATAGACTTAGCCATACCATTCATCTGCCCTTGGAAACTGTGATTTTTCTGCATTTCGTCCATTAATTCTAAATCATTCACTTTAAACTCTCCTCGACAATATCATTTTCTTCCTTATCTTTCATGGTTTCGAATAAAAACCCAGCCCCTGCCATCGCACCCTCTAAGAACATTAACTCAGCTAATTCTTTTTTTGATATTTCTTTAAGTTCTGATTTGCGTTCTTGCCATATCTTAGGAAAGGCTATTTCTTTCATTTGAGTAGCTACTGCATCATAAAACATTTCATTTAGTTTATTTATTGGAATATCTATATGGATTTTAGACAATTCTTTTTCTGATATTTCTACTGGAGGATTTTTATAACATTCATAGCACATGTGTTTATCAACCTTTAGCATTTTTTCTGGACATTCTATTTCTTTTCCACAAAAGCTGCAAGAAGCCTTTACTATTTTCTCTTCTTCATTTTCAGTTTCTTCTTCTGTCATTTCAAGCTCTCCTCAATAATTTTCTGCTCTTCTTTGTCAAAATTTATCTTTCCATAGAAAAGAATCTCAAAAATTGAGTCTTCAGACCACTCGCTACCAAAATGCATTAATTTGCATTCTTTGACAACTTTTCCTTCCCAATAAGATTTACAAATATTATTAATGGTTTCTTGATCTTTTGAACCATTCAGTCTAAGAAAGTCTATCCATGATAAATCATGTTTCGAATAAATACAATTTCCAAAAGATTTTCCTTTTACCAACTTTCTATTTTTTACAAGTTCTTGATTTCTTTCTTTATATTTGTCCGCCTCCTCTTTATAATCAAATAAGAATGTCGCGACTAATCTATTTGGATAATTTTTATAGAAAGCTCTTCTACTCAATTCTAAATTATATTCCGCAAGATAGCTATTAAGAAGATTCATTTGAAAAGGACTTATAAAATTACTGAAATTAGGATTTGGCAAAAACATTAAATGGTCTTCCCCCTTTGCAGGGAGAAAATTAGATGAAACAAAAGAACCAATTTTGAAATTGTGTTTAACTATAGGGTTATTAAGGTCTATCCATAAATAAAATGTTTTTTCTTGTGTTCCAGAAAATAGATTATTCATTTCAAACTCTCCTCAACAATTTTAATCTCCTCTTTGGTCAACCCATACAGCTTATAAACTTCTTGGTCAATTTCATAATCAATATTTTTGATTTGCTGTTCTAACCTTTCTTTTTCATTTCCTGTTGGATTTCCTTCGTGAAGTTGTTTCTGCAATTTTAGCATTTCATCTACCAAAGAAGTTACTTTTTGTTCTTGTTTTTTGTCTATTTTTTTAGGAATTGGGAAGTTTCTTACATATTCGTTGCCGAAATGCACTGTTATTTGTGCTTTATTGTAAAAATAAATATGAAAAAACCAAGACATTAATCTTGAATTAAGTAAAGCTAACACAAATTTTATATCATATCCTTCTATATTAAAGATATTTACCACGGTGTCTAAAGTTAGTGAATTATCTAAATCTAAAGTTGCTTTAAGCTGTACATTTCTGAAATTTCCAAACAAAGGTTTACCGTACCTTCCAACTATTTCTTGGGCAATTATTTTATCAGTTAGAAGCCATTTATATTCTTGATTTATCTTATTTTTAGAAATATAATTTCTTCTATCTAAACGATATCTCTGAACATTTTGCCCTTTAAGACAGATAAAATCATTTTTTTCAGTAGAGACATATTTGTTGCAACCTAACCCTCTTCTTGATTTAGCTATCTCATCTAATTTTATAGAATTATTTATTATTTTCTTAATTATATTAAAATTGTGATTATTTATCCACATCAAGAGTCTTTCTTTTGATAATATCTCTTTGGGAGATTGGTTTTCATTAAATTTACCATTCGCAAAAAATCCATTTATAAAATTATTATAATCTCTATCCTCCTTTGAAATAATAATAATCAATTGCTCATATTGTACATCTTTTCCAAATGCTTCAGAAACATCAATTAAGAAATTTATTTTATTCTTTATCACTTCCTCCCTTACATTCTGTGAAGAGGGAACATAACTTAGCCCCTTTGGTACTATAAATCCTAACTTGCCATTTATTTTTAATAATTTAATATTTTTAGTTATGAAATAATTAGCAGTGTCTTGAGATTTGTCTTTTATTATATTTTTATCAAGATATTTCTTTTCTTCATTTGTTAATTTGGCACCATACGGCGGATTTCCAATAACAACATCAAATCCGCCTTGTCTAAAAACATCTGGGAATTGGGCATGCCAGTTGAAAGCCTTATTTCCTGCAATTTTTGGGTCATCAATTAAAGAATTTCCATTTTTTATGTTGTCTTTCATATTTGGCAAAAGCCGTCTTTTTGTTTCTGGGGTTTCATCTTCCAAAAGCTTTAATAAAAGAATTAATTGTGCAAGTTCAACAGCCTTTTCATCTAAATCAACACCATGAATACAATTCAATAAAATAGTTGCTTTTTGTCCTAATGTTAATCTTCCATTATAACTTTGAAATGCTTGATAATTTTTTGCCTTTTCCCCTTTCTTTAATCTTTCCTCTATTGCTTTGGCAACTTCTTGAAATGCTTTTGTTAAGAAACTTCCAGAACCGCAAGCAGGATCAAGAATTCTAACTTCTAAAATTTCATCAATTGTTTTATCTTTGATGTATTCTCCTACTGTATTTTTTACAATATAATCAACAATATAAGATGGTGTGTAATAAATTCCCATCTTCTTTCTTTTTCCACTTTCTGATTCAAGTTTTACTCGCTTTTCTGTTCCTTGTAAAACAGTTCCTAAATATTGTTCATAAATACTTCCCAACAAATCTCCTGGAATTTCATCAAACATATAACGTTCTTGTTGCCCTTCATTCCCAAAATAAAGTTCTTTGATCACCTTACTCAAGATTTGCTCATCAAAAAAGCCTTCTTTTTCGAGTAATCCTTCACTAAAGAGATTAGAGTTATATTCCTTATCAAAAATCTTGAATTTTATTTTGAGAGATTCCCATAACCTTTTATTAGTTCTGCCTTCTTGAAAGTCTTTAACCATTTTTAATAAGAAATCTCTTTCCTCTAAGCCTCGATCTTCTACCGAACGCATAAATATGAATCGGTCAATAAGAATCTGTACAATTTCATCAATCTGTTCTTTCGTAAGATGCAATCTTAATTTCTTAAGATCTTTCGATAGCCATTCTCTAATCTCAAGTAAATCGTCTAAGATACTTTTATCAATTGGCTTAGCTAATTTTTCATCTTTCTTTGATAAAAGTTTATTTATTTCTCCTTTCTCAAAACTTTCTCTAGATAAAAGAAAAAGTTTATCAAAATTTGTTAAGAATTGGTCAATCGGAATTCTAAATAATCCGCCTGTTTCAAATTTTAATAAATTCTTATCGATATTTTTAATATTGCTTAAGGCATGATAAACTTTAATTTCTTTAAAATTAGTTAGAACAGCAAACTTAATCTTTCTGTGATAAGCATAGGAAACAGCCTGCCTACCTTCTTCTTCATTTAGCGAGACATTTGGGCGTTTAGTTTCAATAACCAAAACTTCTTCGTTGCCAATCTTCAATATATAATCTGCTCTCCCCTTCAAAACTCTCTGTTCTTTAATTATATTTTCTCTATCCCAGCCTAAAATTTCCATAAGCAAGGGTTCTATATAGTTAAACTTCAAATTTTCTTCATTATGATATGTATGTTTAGGGAAATCTGATATTAGTCTTTTTAACTTATCTTTCGCTTCTTCTTTCGTTATCATCCCATTCAATCAAGAAACACATATTTAAAGATTTTATCAAATCTGAAAATGTCCAAAAATTCCAAATTGCGAAAGTTTTATATACTTCTATGTTTTATGTATTTTGTAAGTGGACTGAACCCTGTAAAAGCCTTATATATGTAAGGTGTCCAGCGCTAATGCGTGTAATTGGTTAGGAAAATTCACCACCCACTTACTTTACCTTCCTTTTAATTTCTTCTAATTTTTCCTTTATTTTTTGGTAATTTATATCAACTGGGTTTAATACTATTCCCTTCTGCTTTCTTCTTAATGGCTTTAATGCTTTTCTTCTGTAAATATTTGCAATATTATCTGCATACGAACGAATTTTAGAATCTCCTGAAACTTCTCTTAATTTACTTAAGGAGGTAATAAATTTAGAAGAATATTTTTTATTTCCTTCAAAAAGTAAATCCAAATATTTTTTAGTATCTCTGTAAAGCTCATCATTACAAATTACTAAATTATCAAATAGCAGAGAGTAGTGCGTAATCTTTCTCGATATTAAGGCCTCTTTTTAATCCCCTCTTTAACTTATTTGAAAGAACTATTCCTTTATGTTCATTAGTTGGAATGATTTTAAATGCTATTCCACTATCTCCTCTTTGATAAAATCTTCTACTAACATCAATATGCATTGTTCTTCCATCAAAATAACTCTTTTTCGCTTCCATCTTATTTCAATACAATTTCTTATACTTAAAGATTTTATCAATCTAAAACAAAGATTTAAATATCAAATTTTATTTAATCTGCTATGGCAAAAAAGAGAAAAAGAGCAAAGAGATTGCTAAAAAATAGCAAGAAGCTGGTTAAGATGGCAATGAGAGATCCTTTAGTTAAGGAATATGTGGCAAAGCAAAAAAGACTGGCTGAATCTACTTTAAAAAAAGCTATTAAGCGCGCGAGAAAAAAGCTCAAGTAAACTGTTTGATTATGGCTAAGAAAAAGAATTTTAGAGAAAAGAATATTTTTAGTAAATATCTTCATGATTTTTTCTCTTCTCTTATCTTTTCTGTTGAAGAGGGCATAGAAGACTCGCTAAAGGATTCAAAGAACTTTATAAGATTCAGAGAGAAATGGAAGCGCTACATGAACTCTGTAAATATTATGGTTGCTGGCTATATTCTGATTGCATTTGGCATTGCTGTATTTCTTGATTCATTGCTCCCTAATCTAACAAGTGGACTGATTTATGTTATTGTTGGATTGGTTTTTATTCTAGTGGCATGGGCATATAGAAGATTGATTTATCAGGATTAAAAATCAAAACCTTTAAAAATATATTTTTATTAGAGGATAAAAAGCCCATTCCAGCCCATTGCATAGGGCATCGCAGTTGCATAGAACTAGCCCACTGCGTAGGGCATCGCGGGGCATAGAGAATGGGCATTGGAATAAAAATGACAAGCAATCGTGACTTAAGGAAATACATGGATTCTGAAGCAGTCGCATCTGCATTTGGCAAGATTGTCAGTGGAAGAGCTGGCTACAAGGCTGTGATTGAAAAAAGAAAAGACCCGACAATTTGCCCCCAGTGCAGAATCAACCTTACAGGCGATGAAAAATTCTGCCCTGAATGCGGCGCCAGAACAGGATTTAAGAATTAAGAAATCTCCGATTTCTGACATAAGTTATATAAATCATAAGATAAACCAATTTTTATGAATAGTGAGGAAATTGAAAAGCTGAAGAAAGCCGGCGAGATAGCTCAAATGATTATTCCATATGCAAAAGGTTTTATCAAAAAAGATATGCTCTTGCTTGAGATTGCTGAGAAGATTGAAAAAAAGATAGAAGAGCTTGGAGGAAAGCCTGCGTTTCCAGTAAATACATCTATAAATCATGTAGCTGCACACTACACTCCAAGCATTGATGATAAATCAACTGCAAAAGGATTGTTGAAGATTGATTTCGGAGTTCACATTGATGGTTATATCTCTGACAATGCGTTTTCCTTGAATCTTGAGCATAATGAAAATAACAATAGACTTATTCATGCGGCTGAAGAGGCTTTGAAAAATGTCTTGAACGAGATTAACAGCAAGATGAGTTTTTCACAAGCTGGCGAAATAATCCAAAAAAGCATTATGAAGCATGGATTTGCTCCTATAAGAAATCTGTCGGGTCATGGAATTGCCCCCTACATCATTCATGCTGGAAAAACTGTTCCAAATTATGACAACAAAAATGATAATGTTTTGGGGGAAGGGTATTATGCAATTGAACCGTTTGCAACAAATGGAAATGGGAGTGTTCATGAAGGCGGAGAAAGCGGGATATATGCTTTGATTAAAAAAAAGCCTGTTAGAGACGAACTTGCAAGAAAGATTATTCAATTTATTGAGCATAATTACAAGACACTTCCTTTCTGCTCGCGATGGATTGTTAAGGAATTTTCTTCAAGAGCTTTATTTTCCTTGCGTATCCTTGAGCAGAATGGAATAATAAAGCATTATCCGCAGCTTGTTGAAGATGGAGGAGGAATTGTAAGCCAGGCAGAGAGAACTCTTTATATCAGCAAAGATGAAGTTATTTTGTGTTAATAGCCCATTCCATAGGGCATCGGATCCTTAGACCCCTTCCTTTATATGTAATTGAATATATCTATCGTATTAAATAATAATTTAAAAGATAATAAAAATTAGTATTTATATGCAACAACCACCATCATTAAAACAGCTTAGAGATTATTTAGAAAGTGTAGAGCCATATTGGGAGATATTAGCAGACAGGTATATGATGCATACTTCTTTTTCAAGACATCAAGAATCAGGGCTTCCTTTAGATCATTATGAGAGAACATTTCTAACTATTTTTGTAAAGTATGCTATAGAAAAAGCATCTCAAGAAAATAAAGAATTTGGCATAAAAAATTTCTTTTTTCCATCTAATAAAAATTATTACTGGGTTAGAGACAAGCTTAATAGGTATTTTGTGTATAAGGAAAGGAGACAAAAATCTTGGAAGAATCCTCCCGGTCCCTTAGCACAATACGAGACACTTATATTCATAGGCCAAAATAAGACTCCTGCAATTATTGAATCCTCTCTTAACAGGTTTCCAAGACTTCAAAGAAATAACAATCAAAACCTTGAGAGCAAGATAAAAATAATTCAAGAAGAGATAAAGAAAGATGCAGGGTATATTATTGTTGTTCCAGAAGAGCATATTACTAGTGCAGAAGGTACATTAAGCAATTATGATTATTTTGTTGAAAAGGGAGGATTAGTTGCCCGCCTACACACATCTAGAGATGGATTTATAAAAGAATTAATGGAAGTTTTAGTTGATTACAATCTTAAAATTAAATAAAAACTTAAAAAGCATTCTTTGCTGAATAATAAATGATTATAAGGAGAGTAAGGGTAAACCCTTACCAACCCTGATACAGAGTTATCCCCTTATAAACCCCAAACAAAATGATTATTGCTGATTTACAGATTCATTCAAGATATGCAAGAGCATGCAGTCCTGCTATTACTATAGATGCTCTTGAAAAATATTCCAGAATAAAAGGGCTTCATATTATTGGAACAGGCGATTTTCAGCATCCTTTGTGGAGAAAGGAGATTGATGAAAAACTGAAAGAGGATGATAACGGCATTTTAAGAACAAGCTCTGGATTTCCGTTTTTGTGGCAGACAGAAGTATCATTGATGTATTCACAAGACGGAAAGAGACGCGCTGTGCATCATCTTATATTCTCTCCAAATACAAATGTTTCAAATGAAATTACTAAGTACCTTGGAAGCAAGGGAAGACTGGATTATGACGGCAGGCCGATTTTCGGAATGACATCTCCGCAGCTTGTTGAGGATTTGAAAAAGCTCAGCGATGAAATTGAGATAATTCCAGCACATTGTTTATTGCCTAATGAGAAAATTATGTGTAACCCCTCTCCTAAGAAGATTTCAGATATTGAAATTGGTGAGAAAGTTTTAACTCATACGGGTAATTATAAAAAGGTTACTGCGACCTTTGTTAGACCATATAAAGGTAAGATTTATAGTATACAACCCTATTATTTTAGGGAGGGCATAAATACAACTTCAGAACATCCCTTTTTTGCTATTAAGACAGTTAAAGATTGCTCATTTGTTGGAGGTTTATGCAAGCCAAATAGTATATCAAAGGGGAAACATAAATGCACTAAAAAACATTATAATGACTATAAATCAGAATGGATACCTGCTGAGAAATTAGAGGTGAATGATGTTTTATTATATCCAAGACAAAAAGAAACAACTGATCTTCAAGAAATTAAAATTTCCTCTATCTTAAATAAGGAAGATTTTGTTGTTAAATCGGATAAAATTTATTCAAAGGCTGGAAGACAGGATAAAGGCATATTTGATATAATAAAAGTAGATAATAATTTATGTAGGCTTGTTGGTTATTATTTGGCTGAGGGTTATATTACTAAAAAAACCAATTGCATTCAATTTTCTTTTGGAAAACATGAGGATATCTATATTGCAGAAGTAATTAATTTGATGAAAACATGTTTCAATGTTGAACTTGGAAAAAAGCGAGAAAGAAATGGTTACGAGCTTTATTTTTATTCTAAAATATTGGTAAACTTATTTGAAAAACTCTTTTATGAACCCAATACACAGCTCCGAGCTCATTCTAAAAAACTTTCAGATCATTTTATTTACTTGCCTCTTGAGAAGCAAATTGAAATATTTAGAGGATGGTGGAGAGGAGATAGTGGAGTTACTGTTTCTGAAATACTGGCACAGCAAATGAAATTAATTTGTTTAAGGTTAGGTATTATTCCATCTATTTATAAATTACCTAAAGAAGATGGCACTAAGTATAAGAGATTTATACATGGAAGAAAGATTAATGTTAATTATGATGCTTATTTTTTGCAGAGGTTGTCTTTTTATGAAGATAAATTTAATTTACTAAAAGAGGCGGAATTTATTAAATTCAATACTAAATTAAATAGAAAACATGGTTGGCTAGATGATAATTATGTGTATATTCCTATTAAAAGTATAGAAACTTTAGATTATGAAGGAGAAGTTTATAATTTAGAAGTTGAAGAAGATAATTCCTTTGTAACCCCTTCTGCAACAGTTCATAACTGTATGACGCCTTGGTTCGGTTTGTTTGGCTCAAAAAGCGGATTTGATTCATTGGCAGAGTGCTTTCAAGAGCAGCGAAAGCATATTTATGCTGTTGAGTCTGGAATGAGTGCTGACCCGTCCATGATATGGAGATTAAAAGAAAATACAAGCATTGTAAGCTTCTCTGACCTTCATTCTTTTTGGCCATGGCGCATTGGAAGAGAAGCAACTATCTTTGATATAAACATAGATGCGCTGTCATATAAGTCAATTATCAAGCAAATAAGAGAAAATAGCTTTCATGCAACAATTGAAACAGACCCTGCATATGGAAAATACCATTATGACGGGCATCGCACATGCAATTTCTCATGCTCGCCTGCAAAATCAAAAGAGCTTAATGGAATATGCCCTGTTTGCGGGAAAGAGCTTACAATAGGTGTTGATAACAGAATAGAGCAATTGGCAAAGATGCCTGCTGGCTATTTCCCTGCAAAAAGAAAGAAATTCTACAAGCTCCTGCCACTGCATGAGCTTATTGCGTTCCATATAAAATCTTCATTAAGCAGCAAGAAAACATGGCTGATTTACAATCAGCTCATAGAAAAATTTGGAAACGAGTTTAATGTTCTTATAAAGATAGAAAAAATTGATATCATCAATGCAGGATTTAAGCAAGAACTTGCAGAGCTTATAATCAACAATAGAATTGGCAATCTAAAAGTAAAGCCAGGTTACGACGGGGTTTATGGCGAGATTCAAGAATCAGTGCAGCAGAAAAGATTATTTTAGGGTAATTTTAAAAACAAGTTTTTCCATATCAATTAATGATAGAGGTGATAAAATATATTGTATTCCTGTTCAGCACAATATTCTTTAGCTCATTTGCAGTTGTTGCTGGTGGCTATTTTGCAAGTATTGGAGAGATGTCTTTTCCTATTGCGTGGGTTTTCGGAGTAATTGGGCTGACAATAATGGACATAATCCTGTACAAGATAGGATATCACAGCAAGATGCCTAAAATGATAGCATCCAGAATCAAAAGCAGGTTTAAAAAAAGCGATAATAAATTTTTTACGAAAAAAACTATCTTTTTTATTAAGTTCATTAACGGAATAAGAGTTTTTTCATACCTATCTATTGGATTTTTAAAAGTGAATTTCAGGGATTTTCTGAAGATTGACATTATATCAAATATAGTTTATGTTCTAATATTTTTATCATTGGGATATTTTTTGGGAGCAAGCTTTTATAAAAATTATAAATACATATTTGCAATGATTTCGACAATTTTTATAATGGTTTTTTTTATTGTTAATGCAAGACGCCATTATATTGAACGCCACATCATGTCAAAAAAGAATAATTAGTGCTCTTTTTTATAAACTTGTATCCTGCAAGAGTGCTTTTTTCTTTACATTGCGGACATTCATCTTTTAGAGTATAAATATTGCACTTTTTGCATTTCTTAAGCTTCATTATAAAGACAAAAAAAAGGCTTATAAATACATTATGTTTCAATAAAATATGGCTAAAGTTAAAAGAAAAAGAGGATTTTTCGCACTGACATGGAAGATTCTGCTTTTGTCTGTTGTTATTTATGCATTGAATATAATTGTGATTCTGCAACTCATTCCTGTATTTGAAAGCTCAAGTATAGGTGCAAAATTTGTAAATGCTATAATTTTCCCAGTGAATTTTATATTTGAGGATTTATTTGGAATTGAGGGTGTCCTTATTTTTGATATTTTAACCTGGGTTTTGCAATTCTTTTATGCTTATATTATTGCATGCATATTAAGAAGAATAACAAAAGTTAGAATAAAAATCTAGCAGAATTCACACACATTCTTGTCTTTTGCCTTGCTTTTTTCTTTTTGCATCTCGCTTTTTTTCTTTGATTCAGTTTTTTTTGCTTTTTTCACCATCTTCACCTCATTCATACAAAAAATACATCTGCCTTTTTAAATTTTCCTGTATATAAGATTCTAAAAACTTATAAAGACAAGTTTATTCTTAAGATAATGAAAAAGGTGATTATATTATTGGCGGCTTTAATATTTATTTTCTCTGTTTATGCCACTGAATTTGAAGAGCTTTTAGAGATTGGAAAACCAAAAACTTTTAGTGGAAAGACAATTACTATGAAATTTATAGGCGAGGGAGAGGTTTTTATCAAGATAGACAAGTCAGAGGGATGGTTTAAGGAAAACCAGCTTACTGTAATGGAGGGGGTTACTATACGCGTTAAATCCATTGCATATAAGATAAATAAGGCATGGATGAATATATCAGTCCCATTTAACTGCGGAAATAATGTATGTGAGAGCAATGAATCAGAGGGGTATTGCTGCAAGGATTGTGGGTGTGTATCAAGCAGCTTTGTGTGCATTGAAAACCAGTGCGTCCATGAATCAAGGAATGAGTGCTCTATTGAAAACCAGACTAGAGACTGCAATGATAATAGCACATGCACTTTAGATACATGTCAGGGTGTTCCCAGAATCTGCTTTCATGAATCTGTCGGATGCAAGAATGGAGATGGATGCTGCGCTCCTGGGTGCGACAACAAAAACGATAATGATTGTTCACCTCCGCCTAAATGCTCAAAAGATAATGAAACAATTGAATGCGATGACAAAAATCCCTGCACAAGGGATTACTGCGATATTGAATGCAGGCACGAGGAAACTGGAAAATGCATTGATGGAGATTTTTGTTTTAAAGTCGGAGAGATAAGGGAATTAGCAGATACATTAAAGCAATGTAGCGAAACTGGCGAGTGGGTGTATGGCGAGGAGAACATAATCTCAACAGAAGGGCAGAGCTTTCTTCTAAACAGGATATTTTCGTCAACAAAGAGCAATATAAGATTTATCTTGCCTGTTGTTATTGTGATTATCGCAGTTGCCATAATTGTACTATTTGTCTATTTCAAGAAAAAATCAGAAAGCCTGTCACTTATACAGAAAAGAATTGACATCATCAAAGAGCATATTGGTAAATAATTATTTCTTGTTTAAGCTAGCAGATTAATATTTATATAGCGGGAAGAGGATTTGAACCTCTGACCTCAGGGTTATGGGCCCTGCGAGCACTCCAGGTTGAGCATTTACTTATTCAGCAAATTCTGCTCCATCCCGCTATGAGTAAACTCTAAGAAAAACCGCTTATAAATCTTGCCTTTCGTGTTGCGTGAAAAATGCAAGATTTAATAACCCTTTCAGCGATTTTTAAACATGAAGCTTATGCTTGGAATAGATGACGCGGGCAGAGGTCCTGTGATTGGGCCAATGGTAATGGCAGGATGCTTGATTAATGAGCGCATTGAGGATGAGTTTAAGAAATTGAGAGTAAGGGACTCAAAGCTTGTGCCTCCAAAAAGAAGAGAAGAGCTTGCAAGCATTATAAGAAAAAAAGCGCTTAATTATGAGATATTTACTATTCCTCCAGATGAAATTGATGATAAATTAACTAAAAAGCGAGTTAATCTAAATAAGATAGAGGCATTATATGCTGCAGAGATTGTGAATAGATTAAATAAAAGCATAGAGCATATGCATGTTATTGTTGACTGCCCCAGCAACAACATCACAAGCTGGAGAAATTATCTTCTTACTCATATAAAAAATAAAGAAAATCTCTCGCTGATTTGCGCGCACAAAGCAGACAGGGATTATGTAGCTGTTTCAGCAGCATCAATACTGGCAAAATCAACAAGGGAAAAAGAAGTAAGAAGATTGAAAGTTGTATTAAAAAAAGAATTTAATATTCATGATGACTTTGGCTCTGGCTATCCTTCTGATCCTTTAACAGAAGCGTTCTTGAAAAAATATTTTAATGTTTTAAAAGGAGAAGGCATATTCAGAGAAAGCTGGGCTACATGGAAGAATCATCATGCAAAGACAGAGCAGAGAAGATTATTGGATTTCTGATTGCAAGTCTATCATTTCTTCTATTATTGATAAATCCCTTAAAATTGCCGGCTTTGATTTTGGATTTATTCTTTTTCCATTGGTCTCCAAGTGATATTTTAAATCAGATTTAAGTTCCCTAAGGTTACCTTCGTAAAGCATCTTGCAAACATCGTTCATGAGTTCATAGTTGGCATTATAATTTCTGTTTTTCATACCCAGTTCTCTGTTCTTATATTTTTTCTTTCAATTCCATCTGACATGAGCTGATTCACAAGATTTTCGTTCATTTCTCTCGGACCGCAGATGTAAAATACAGCATCTTTAATATCTGAGTGTTTTTTTATCATTTCAAGTGTAACTCTTCCTAACTCTCCTTTCCAGTCATTTGGAGTTTCTTTAGTAATTGTATATATAATATTAAATTTATTGTAAGAATCCAATTCGTCTTTATACAAAATATCTTCTTTAGTTTTATTGCTGTAAAACAAGCTGACTTTTATTTTTATATTTTTCTTTTTAACTGTTCTTAATATGGACATAAGGGGGGCGATTCCTACACCTCCTGCAATTAATATAATATTCTTGTAAGATTCGTCAAAGGTAAGCGGTCCTCCATAAGGGCCTTGGATTTCTAATTTATCATTTTTCTTCAGCTCAAATAATCTTCCTGTAAAATATCCTGTCTTCTTGAATGTTAATTCAATTTTATTTTCTCCGCTTACACCGCAATAGCTCAATGGCCTTTTCAATTTTTTATCCATCATTACAAAGCAATATTGCCCTGGAGTAAATTCTGTTTTTCTGTTATTTTCAAGAATAAGACTTTTTACATTAATGGTTCTATAAATGACTTCTTTCACACTGAAAATCTCGGATTTTGGCTGCATTTTACAAAATCTCTCTGACCAAAAAGCTTTATAAAACCTTTCATAAGAATAATAATGTGCTCGCATAGTGTAGTGGCCTAGCACTCATCCCTGTCATGCTACAACTCTTTTTAGAAAAAAGAGTTCTAGGAATCAGAAAAACTATGATAGCTAGAAATAGCATAGATCGGATGCAACCCGGGTTCGAATCCCGGTGCGGGCGCTGACCACTTTTGTTCACATAAAAGGGCGCAAGATTTATATAGTTGGGCACCTTAATAATTGCATGGGATTTAAAGAACGATATGAAAAGGCCAAGAACGAGCTTTTGTGTGATAAGATGATTTGTAGAGAGAATCGAGATGTCTTCCGGCAATTTTTCCAATTCGAAGAGCACAAGCTCAAGAGGCAGAATGGACTTCCGGCTTTGGATGAACCTTGCTACAAGACTTTGATTTACTACGTCCAACGGTTCCGCAATGTAAATTCTTGGTTCAAGAATAAGCCATGGAAAGATTTGACAAAAGAAGATATAAAGAAAGTGTATGACGACCTCGAGGAAGGACGAATCAGAAATAAAAAGGGCGAAAGATTCGCTGATAGAAGCAGTTATTACAACAAAGTCTTCAAGAGCAAGCCCTTCAAACTTGCTGGTAAGGATGAGCTCGCTAGGGAAGTGATTGAGTTCAGCAGTAATCCTCGGAAGGAAGTGAGTTTCGTTAGCGAGGAAACTTTCCTAAAGATGGTATCTGTTCTTTCAAAGCCATCCCATTTGCTCCTTTTCTGGCTTGCCTGGGATGTCGGAGAGAACATCAACACCCTTCTGCAGCTCACCAAGAAGGACTTCACCCGTCAAGTCAATGAAGACACTAGGGAAGTTGAATACTTGGTAAACCTTCCTCGGGAGAAGCTGAAACGCAGCAGGCAGTCGCGAAGCGAACCAACCCTCTATCCAGAGACAGCGAAGTACGCTGACATCGTTTTACCAGGACTGAATGAAAACGATTGTGTTTTCCGCTTCGGCTACAGACAAGCCTTGAAGCTAATGCACAGCGTGGCGAGGAAGACAGGAGCAAGCTGCGTCCCCACAAACACTCGAGTGAGCTGGAAGGATCTCAGATCTGGCATGGCCTGCCATCTCCTCAGGTCTGGCTGGACAACAGACGAAGTGAACTTCCGACTCGGACACAAACCCAGCTCCAAGGAGATTGACGCGTACGTATCCTACCTAGCGATTGATCGTAGAAAACCAAAGAAAAAACTCTTTGATAGTAATCTGCAGAGGATAGAAGGGGAGCTCCAACAGGCAAAGCAACGCGAGCGCCTATTAGTTGATAGACTACGACGACAAGGAGAGGATAATCAGTCTCTGCGCTTTGATCTCGACCAAACAAGAAAAGACCTTGGTGAACTTAAAAAGAGAATAGAGCAGGTTATGCAGCAAGTATAAAGCAAAGTAATTCAGTTCAAACTATTTATTATTTCATTCCGCAGAAGCATCATGAAACGCCGAGAGGTTAAGAAAGCTCTTCAGGAGATAATTGAGAGAATAGAGGAGATCGAGAGGAGGATTGAGGCGGTGCTGGTTAAAGAAGGGAAAGTTGTTGGAATTAACAAGTGATTTTTATGCTTTTCAACGCATGTCCCACAGAACGAAACGGACGCAGCGAGCGTGAGGGCTGTGGTAGTGGAGATCTTGGAAATGGAAAAAGAATTTATCAACTATTGCTTTTTTTTGGATGAAAGCCAAGATATAAATTTCATTATAGAGAATCTATCATAAATCCAGGCTTTCTAAAATTGCCCTTCTTCGTTCTGGATCTGGATTGCGTAAAGCCTTTTCTCTCATTTCTGCTCTTGCAGCAGTCTTCCCGGCCTCAAAAGCCTTATCTAAAATACTTCCTGCTATCTGCGCTGCAGCTGTACTATCCAGATTGTTCGAAAACTTTGTGAAACCCCCATCTGAAGTTCTTTCAAGTTCAAAACTTGCTGTTCCAAATCCGCTGCAAGTGCTTACGTATGCCTCTTGACGATTGCCTTCTTTGTCTATCCAAATAATTGGAAGTCCAGCAAGCTCTTTATTGCCCTCCTTATCTGCATAATAGTGAGTGTGTGCACAACCAGAAACTAGTAAAGCTCCGATCACAATGAGGTATATTTTAATCATTACATACTTCCTTATCTGAAAAGATTACAATTATAATTAATCGTTTAATTATAAACACAATACTAATTCTTAGAGATAGGTTACTTTCATATCTGTAATGGTTTCTTTCTCTCTCAGTTCTCAATCTTGTTTTTTTCATTCAACATATTTTGTATGCCAAGTTCCTTGATTGCTTTCTCTCTATCATTTTCGAACGAATCTGCATAAATAAAGGCTGTTATTGATATATCCAAATCATTTGCTTTCATCCATTGCTGTAAAAGCATCCTTTTTGTTGAATCATTCCCAAGCCAAGCTATAATCTTTTGTGCATTTTCTTTTAAATCAATTTTATCTTGAGGTCCACCGGCCAATAAATCAGGAAATCCTCTGATTCTAGAAAATGTAAACTTATCTTGAACTTCCACTACTGCATCCAAGTTTTTAATAGATTTTCTGAAATCTTCGATATTTTTCTTTAACTCAACACCTCCAGGGCCTAGTGTAATTTCGGAAAAAAAAGGTATTGCATACAATGCCACTGCAGCCCAAACTAAAAAGGCTGAATTGCTATCGATTGCTTTTTTGTTGATTGTAATAAATAGAATGGTTAAAATTATCGCTGCAGCCAATATTGTTGCAATAATATTCATTTTTTACTCCATTTTGAACCTTTCACCTTTTTATTCTATGATTATCTTTTACCTTTTCTCAACTGGGGTTAACCTCCAAACCAGAAAGCCATGGCTTATCTGAAATACTTTTTAACTCGCTTCCTAATCTTTCAAGGATTTTATTTTTGCCAATTTTTTCATCTATAATTACTGCCCTTAAATTTGAGGCGACGAATACGTCATATTGACGTCTTTTTGTTGTTATTTTCTGCTGCTCAACTGGAACTCCAAATAATACTTCAGCAACCTTTGATTCTCCTTTTCTCCCTATATCAGATTCCTTAAAAGCTTGCTTTTTTACATCGTCTTTTCTTGCCACTACCAATGCCGGTGCAATCCCAATTGCTTTTTCAACAGCCTTTTTAGCATTAATTCTTCCATATCCGTGAGTTGCACTATATTCAAGTCCTACATCATCTTGTTGATAGTTAGCCTGATCACGATCAATTTTATCAGCTGTCTCTATCAGTATTTTTCTTACTTCTTTTGCCGATAAATTCGGGCTTATTGAAAGAACTAGGGCTGCAACTCCTGCAGAAAGCGGTGTAGCAGAAGATGTTCCTCCAAAACAATTTGTATAATTAGCATTGTTGTTTTCATTAATCTGTGCATTACAGAAGCAAGGGTCACCAAGCCCGCTATTATATCCTGAACCACCCATGAGATCAGTCGTTGTAATATCTAAAGTACCTGCCAGATCTCCTGGATTACATCCATCAAGTGGAGTTCCTTTGGCTGCATTTGTCGGCGATAAAAAAGCCATTCCTTTCCCAAAACCACTATGACCCCAAACATCAAGGTTTGTAGATCTTCCAATGGCTATTACATCTTTATGAGAGGAAATATCAATTACTCCTCCTGGACCTCCGAAATTATCAATTTTTTCGTTTGTCATTGCAAATAATATGACACAACCCTTGCCTTCTGCTCGAATTGTTGTGCTGCTCTAGACGCAGGGAACACATAATCTCTCCTTCCTCTAAGGTTACTGACCCATGACGATATCTCACCGCAGTCAATAAAAAGTTCAGGATCTTCACCATAACTTACATTGATAAAGCCAGACTCTTTATCGAGATTATTAATTACGAAATATTCTCTTCCTAAACCAGCAACAAGTCTCTGCCACACTAAATCTTTTGGCTCCTCAATTTCAATGAAATTGTTAATCTTAGGTAAGCTGTCAGGAGGCTTGTAAGTGTACTTGCCACCGAGGCAGCCTGTTGTGCAAATTACAAGAGCATAAATGATAGTTATTTTGACAATCATCCTTTTTTTCATTTCATCGCTCCTAATTAATGGTTGTCCTTTGTCCTTCTTACTGCTTATGACTTTACCATTACATTATAACCAATCTCTTGTTCACAAGGTATCTTCTAAACCCATCATTTTACCTGACTTCAAGAATAATTCAATAGGGTGATTTTTAAAGCCAACTCTGAGACGTGAAACTTCCCCAAATGGAACCTCAGATATGGAAATGCAAATGAGTTGTTCACCGAAAGATTTAAATATCTAAAGCTATCTATAGATATCATGGAAACAAAGCAGATTAATTTGAAATTGCCAAAGAATCTTATTGAAGCAGCAGAGCGTTATGTCAAAAGCCATGGCTATAAAAATGTCCAAGAACTTGCTTCAGAGAGCATCAGGGAAAAGGTTTTTGAAGAAGGGGAATATGACGAAAGTTTTAACCAAAAAGAAATTGAGCTAATAGACGAATTGGTTGAGCTGTCAATTAAAAGAGGAGAAGTTGTTTCTGAAGAAGAGCTCAACGGGATTTTGAATGGAGTTTAAAATTATTGCTTTGAAGTTTTTCAGTGAGCAAGTATCAGGGCTTGATGAAAAAACAAAAAGAATTATCAGCGATAAAATCCGGTTGATTAAACAAAATCCCTTTCGTTACAAAAAAGTCCATTCAAGGAAATATTCAAGAGTTTTTAGTGTGAGGCTTTCTATCGGAAGAAGTGCAACAAGAATGATATATGCTATTCTCGGGAGGAAGTTAGTCATGGTCTGTCTTTTGGATAGAAAAAAGGGTTACAAAGATTTGGAGAAGTATCTGGAGAATATCAGGAAGGAACTAGGATTGTGATTTAAATGATCACCTAAAGGTTTAAATATCACTTCGTCTCATTATATACATGGAAGTCAAAACAATAACAAGAAAGTGGGGAAACTCAATAGCAGTTGTAATTCCAAAAGAGATTGCCGAACATCAAAATATTCATGAAGATGAAGAAATACTGATCATCATCATGAAATCAAAGCCAAAGGCAGGAGTGCTATTTGGAAAATTTCCTGAACTAAAGAAGTTTTCAACGCAAAGGCTGAAGGATGAAGCACGCAAAGGTTGGGAAAGTGATCGTGATAGGGAAAAATGGCAGTAAGCTACTTCTTCGACACATATTCAATAATTGAGCTCATTGAAGGTAATCAAAGATACGCAAAATATGAGGACGAATCTGCAACAATAACAATCTTTAATTTAGCGGAGATATATTGGGTGGTTCTGAATAAACTTGGAGAGAAGCAAGCAGACGAGGTTTTTAAAGAATATAAGGACGCGGTGGCTGAGATTGATGACGACACACTTAAGGAGGCAATTAAATTCAGGAAGGAAAATAAAAAGCAAGATTTTTCATATGCTGATTGCATTGGCTATATTTATGCGAAGCGTCATGGAATGAAATTTCTAACAGGTGACAAAGAGTTTGAAGAGCTCCCAATTGTCGAATTTGTAGAATAAGAAAGACTCGCAATTCTAATTATCCTGCAAATCAGTTAAAAGTATAAAAAGGAGTTTTCACTCTTGACTTCATGGGAGTAGAATCTTTTGATGATTTGGATGAATTCTTTGAAAGGATGGAGAAGAGTATGGAAGATGCAGACGCTCGAGTAACTGTGAGACGGCTTCATTGATAGATGTGTTCCTCTCACAGTTTTCAACCTCTTTGGCGGGCGAGTGCTGCTTAGAGGGAAGAAACTGAAATTTCGGATTGTCTAAGCTTTCGTATTGTGGGCGTGAAAAGAAATCTATAGCTTTGGTCCTGATTACAGAAAAAGACCATGACATAAAGTTTTTAATAGGATAATCCTCCCTCGCAAGGTACCTTAATATTTTTCCCCATGCGTCTGAAAGAATATCCTCGGCAGCTGTCTCGTCCTTTAGAGTAAAGAGCAAATAATTATAATGCTGCTTCTTGTATCTCTTGTACAATTCTTCGATACAATTGCAATCGCCAGTTCGCCTATACCTTTTAATCAATTCTGAATCACTTAGTAGCGATAGTTTCATTACGATAATCCAAAAATAGCTCTTTTAAGAGCTTCATCATTCTAGGACCGGATTTGGGGAAAAATTTTCATAGAAATTTTAATGATTTTTGTAACTGCTGAAATATTTATGTGTTATGTCTTCTTATCGAGAGGCGTGGCACGTAGGAGAAACGCTCTAAATCGCTCTCCTGGACGTTTGTGAAGTATTTTGTCCTACCTTTGGTCCTGAATTCTACACAGAGCGCTTCTAGTAATCCAGAGTCCCGTAGAGCAGAGACTGTGTCTTGCATGGAGCTAAGAGGTATTTGCGATAATTCATAGATCTCTCTTTGTAATGGATATTGTTCTTTACTTCTTCCAGGAAAATGGTGACGTAATTTCGCATGACGTTTCTGAAAGAATAGTGTTGTAACCATATCACATTTGTCTACAGTAGATATGCCGCAAATCGGTCTAACATCATCGAGGTGATATTCAAGAAGAGTTCTATGTTCGATGTGGAGTAAATCTTGCGCTGATGGCTTTGGATAAGGGTGAGCACCGGGATGGAAGTGAAGATTAATCAATACAATAGCGTCTGGTATGTTACCTTCACGGAATGTATCCTCTGCGATTTGCTGCGTTTTATAAATATATACGTGATCAGAAGTACCAGTTGCTAGATCACTTAAATAATATTTCCCTTTGAAATCTCTTGCTACTTCAAACGCTACTTCGTACCCAGTAGCTGAAACAAAATTCGCGGCGCTTCGTAAAAGGTAGCAATAGCTACGAGAATTAAGTATCTGGCACAATTCCGCTCCGGTTACACGGGGACATATTATTTTCTTCTCATAACTAAAACCAAGTTGGACATCCTTAAATATTTTGTGATTTTATTAATGATGCTAAATTACTTTCAATATCTAAACCAGCAATTTTGAGAGTATTGACTCTTCTCTAGCAATCGTATTTAACTGGTTCAGCTGGGCGAACAACACGATGCGGCGAACTCAGGTGACATGCAATGTTCGTTATAAATTGACAAAAAATATAGAATATTATGATATTGCAAAAGATATAATTGGCGAAGGAAAACCAAAGAAGCTGAGCCCCATGAAGCCAAGGAAACTCCTACAGAAGAAGCGCCCCAAGAAAAGCCCCGGCGGGGGAGAAAAGAAAAGACCATCAAGTGGAGAATGGGAGATTGGGTTCGGGTGAATGTCAAGGGCGAAGAGAAGACTGGAACTATTATCAAAGTCCTCCGGAAGAATCAGGTAGCAGATGTCAGATTCAGTGACAGCTCTGAAGGTAGCTTTCTCTTTACAGAACTGATGCCAGCTCCCAGAACTACGCCTCCTCAACAGCAGGTCAGTGCTTGATAAAGTCAAGAATATGTCCTTTGAATATTATCCAGGGGCTTCTGTTATTTATTGTATTTTGCGGATTTACCATCTTTCTATCTGATCAATATCTACTCCTCTCTTCCTGAAACCCTTCCCAGCCGATTAACTATTAAAATATTTTCAGTTTTTCTATTGCGAAAATAGAAGTCAGGATTATAGTATCTGAGTTTTTAGAAGAGAAGTGTTTGGTAAATGTTACCAGGGGACTCTGTCATGGCAGAGCAGAATGATGTAGAAGCTCTTCAGACCTTGGTTGACTTCGGGCTGATCAACATGGAGGCCTGCAGAAGGCTTTCAGATATGGTCAGAGCTTTGCAGCAATTCACAGGTGCTCGTGTATCTCCTCCGGCAAGAGCCCGCGCTGTTAGGAAGCGAAGAAGGGGAAAGAGAGGCAAGTTCAACATCGCTGCTGAAGAGCTCCGTGAGATGTATAAGAGCATGACTATCAAGGAAATTGCTGACAAGCACGGAGTCTCGCCGGCAGGGCCATCCTTCTGAACAGCTGATATATCTCCCGTTTTTGGTCATGACACATGCTGTGCAGTTTTAAAAGGTTGAACTGGATTAAATATCAAAAAAATAATTAATTTTGCTGAATTATAATTATACGAATTGAAGCGTAACACGAGTAACATTCTCAAGAGAAGATAGCTTTTGAGATAACTCTCTTAACTGAGACTCTTCGATAGAAACTCCTGATGGAAAAAGAAGATTTATAATTATATCTTCCTCCAATGAAAAATGAGGAACGCCGCCATGCAATTCTACTGAAGCTGAAGATTCCAATAACTCATAACTGATAGTATCGTTATAGCTTTTACAAATCTTGTCAACTGTCAATTTGAGCTCTGACAATTTCGTTTCGTCCATTAACCATTATTCCCATTCTATCGTTGCTGGCGGTTTATTAGTAACATCGTAAAGAACAAGATCTATACCTTTAATCTCGCACAATCGCCTTGAAAGTTCTGCAAGGAAATCCATGGGTAGTTCGGCATGCTTGGCTGTCATGGCATCGGAGGATAATATGGGACGTAAGGCTATCGTCTCGCCTGATTCCAAAGAAAGGGGCAGAAGAATTACTGGAAACTGCCACACTTCTCCTGAGAGATCAGCAGCTTCAAGAAACTTCCTGCATAAATCATCTGCCTCACGCAGTAGGTCAAGTCTATCCATAGTCAAGAACCGATTGGGACGAATAATTGCATTCTCAATATTTAAATGAGGGCTTTTTCTTGCAAGGATGAATACAACACGATTAGTTTGAGCGACCTTATTAATTATCTGGGAGGCCAACATACTATAGACTGGTAGTTCTACACCTTCAGACAAGAGTACAAGTTCCCGATAACTTCGATAATCTCCCTGAACACCTACAGTAAATAGTGGTAATCGCCAAGCCTTTAGACCATAACGGCTTACTATGCTCGAGAGAGCATGATCAGACTTTGGACGAGTCTCTTCTTCAGAACACAAGCAGCGCACAGACAACCCTGGCCCGGGAAATGGATGTTTATTCACCATGTCCCCAGGTAAGCCAAGAGCTCTTCCAATGTCTCGCACTTCATCTTTATAGAGAGATTTAAGTGGTTCTAAAACTAAACCTTGGCGAATCAAATTATCAATAAGCTCAACACGGTTGTGGTGGGTTTTAATCAAGGATGCAAATTTTGCCTTTCCGGATTCAATTGTATCTGGGTAGATGGTTCCTTGTCCCAACATCCAGTCACTTGATCCCAAGCCTAGTTGTTTCATAACACTCCGCTGAACGTCGAGAAAGCTGTTGCCAATGCGCTTCCGTTTTTTTTCAGGGTCGGCAATTCCACTGACAGCTTCTAAAAATGTTTTCGACGCATCAATATAATGAATATTGTGCCATCCTTTGGCCAAAAAAGTTGCCTCAATTTCCTCTCGCTCATCCTTTCTCATGAAGCCGGTGTCTACGAACACTCCGAGTACCCGCTCCGGTCCAAGAGCTTCAGCGCACAATGAGAATGCTACAGTTGAGTCCACACCTCCACTAACGAAAAACAACACTTTTCGCTGACCAACCTGTTTCTGAATATCTGCCTTTAATCTTAAGATCTCACCCCCCATGTCCCAGTCTTTAGAGCACTTACAAATGTTAAATACAAAGTTCTTAATCACAATTGATCCACAGAGAGTGTGGGAAACTTCAGGATGAAACTGCAGGCCAAAATACTTTTGATCCGTGTTTGACATAGCCGCGATGGGGCAATTTTCAGTGCGAGCTATTACCTGGAAACCTGGTGGCACTTTCACCACCTCATCACCATGACTCATCCACACAATTTCATTTTTACGAATTCCACAAAGTATGGAATCATTGTCTATGACCGTGAGTGAGGTTTCCCCATACTCTCGAAGCTTTCCTGGTCGCACCGTTCCACCCAAATTGTGAGCTAATAACTGATGTCCATAACAAATGCCTAGTATGGGGATTTTGGCGCTAAAAACAGAGGGCGGCACTACTGGAGAATCTGGGTCATACACACTACTGGGACCACCAGAGATGATTATTCCCTTTACCTCCGCAAGTTCATTTTCGAGCGTTTCTGAGGTACAGATTCGACTCTGTACACCCAGCTCACGAATTCGGCGAGCTATTAGGTGGCAGTACTGACCACCGACATTTACTATTAATATTTGGCTCATAGTCAAACGACAACCAACCAAATTTATAAAGTTGCTGACTGAGGAAAAAGAAGAGTAAGACCCTGGCGCTGGACAGAAGAACGCCTTATCGATTCTCTTACTCGACTCTCGTCTGAATAGCGGACAATGCTGGGAATATTCAATGTTTCCAGCAAGTGTTTACCCAACCCACCTTCTTTATTCACCTTCAAAGTCTGTTTGGTCTTTAGTGCAGGTTTAAAGTTTTGAGGCTTTACTGCCCGCTCAATTTCTAATAGGATACCACCGTCAAATGCAGTATTAATATTCCACAAAACAAAAGCGAAATTCCAAATATTAAGTTCAATAAGACGTCTCGCGGAGGCTTCTAACGAAGTGCCAAAGGTATGAGATAGAAAAAACAGGGATTGTAAACTAGGCTGACATGAGAGAGCTATTGCACAGAAAATATCTTTTGGCATTAGTAACTCTTTGGCAAACTCGTTCGCTAATACTTCCTCCTCTCTGACTTCACGAGAAGCCTTGTGTAGTACAAGTGCCCTTCTGAAGATTTCAGCATGCCCAAGCTCATGACACACCGTAAAGTTCTGTCTATCAGGCGAAGACCTTTTTACTTGAATTATGAATTGATCTCCAAAACTTGTCAATATACCATCGCAACGAATATCATTTTCAATAACTGGAATTCCTAGCAACTCAGCATAGGAATACTTTGGTGGAATCTGAAATGGAGGTTCTTTGACACATAGACGGTGTCGTAAGGCACAGCACACAATGTTGACAGCGTGGGTTGGGCTCCTCCCGCCGACATTTTTCCAAAAGGCTCTAACGATATGAGATTTCCAGCGCCGGCTCATAATTATCTTAACAAGTAGCTTGAAATGAGTAGGAAAACTTCCGCCTTTGTTCTCAGCGTGAAATCCCCATAATACCGAAGCATTTTCTGGTCGTCGTTTACAAGCCGAGTGATAAGCTTTTCACATAGAACCTTTTCGGAGGGCTCAGCGAATGTCCAGTATTTCCCATCCCAATCTACACTTCCACAACCAATACTAATTGTTCGACCTTGAGAACTTAGGAACTTAACAACCGCTTTTGGTGAATATGATGCTTCATTGTATAACAGAACTACACCATCGCTTGGCCCTTCCTGGATAAGGAAAGAATTACAATCTTTCCAAGTCGCTTTAAACCCTTTATATCTATCGTCAAATAACAAATGGAGTCTCTTAGTATCACCGATATGGTAACTTGAGGCCATTTAATGTTTTTCCGCCACAACTATCACCCTCGCAACCTCCACTCAACCCCAATCCAATGTTTCCTCAATCAAAGTAGCCAGGATCTTCGAAACTTTCGCCCTCCTTTTCATCCAGGAAACGTCTCGCCTCTGAGATCATTTCAGAAACCGTGCGGTGAGCGCAGTCAATCGTTCCATCTGTTTGATCGCATTGAGTGCAAGGAACCCAGCCGAGATGGGAAGCGAGTCCTGGGTAGTCCCAGTCAGTTTGAATCAGGAGATCGCGGCCGTCCTCTGCTATGAGGAGCCATGTACCATGGTCTCCCTGCTCAAGCCGCACCTTCATGGATATTTTTCTCAGCTTCAGAGATTTTCTTCTTTTTCATAACTCTGGTCAAGGGGGAACCGGGGCGGGATCCATCCCTCTGCCGAGCCGCCCCGCATCACCCCAACCCCCTTCAAGCCGCAACCCCATAAACCTCGCGCCGATGTCCCACCACGTGAACGATAATAGCCTCTCCTTCAGTTGAGTATATCGCTCTATACTTTCCAACGCGGAAGCTATAGAAGCCCTGCAATCTTCCTGTCAAAGCCTTCCCGATTCTCGAGTCTTTGGCCAACTCCTTCAATGCCCTCTTGATCTTTCGCTTATTATCAATATGCATACTCTGGAGTGTCTTCTTCCCTTCCTCTGTGAACATGATTACCCTCTCCATCAGACCTCATCTATAGAATAGAGCTTCCCGCCTTTCAATTGCTCTATGCTGGTAGCAAGACTTCTCATTGCCTCTGGATCAGAGAGTATCTCGATGGTCTCCAGCAAGCTCTCGCTATCAATTCGTGACACTTTTCCGGCGAGAATTCGAGCAATGACCTCGTTATATGACTCTCGCTTATGAGCTTTCAATCTGTCTAGACCTTTCTTTACATTTCTATCCAAAGTGATACTTGTAGTATTCATATATATTCATAGCTATTAATAGTATTTAAATCCTTCGTTTTCTAAGGCTTTTTGATATAAGTATTATTTGTTAATATAGTAGGAAATCAACCTTTTATTGCCATTTCTATCTTTTGTGCTCTCTTTCTTGCTTCTTCAACTTCTTTTCTTCCCTTTTTGCCAGAAATCCTTTCTCCTTTGTTGCCTTTTTTGGAACCCTTTATAACTTTACTATCTTCTCTTTCAAGTTCTCCAATTCATCTTTTTACTTTTTCTTATCTTTTTGGTAGTCTTTTCAAGGGTTAAGCTCCATTCGTTATTCATAGCCAGATATTTTCCTCCCTTAGTTTTGTTACCAATTGGTAAAGAAAATACGCAGAGCAAGTATATATACTTTGGACTGATTTGGTCTGGGCGGGAATTTGGAAAAGATTTATATAGCGCAAGTGCTTTTCTATGGTTAATGAAAAAGAGGATAATAGGAATTTTGAGTATGCTCATAGTCTTCGCACTAGTTGGCATGGTATTCTACCTGTTTTTCCAGAGCAGGCCAGAACCCTATGACCATTGCCTGGACAAAAAGAATACCAAAGCTAAAGAAGTGTGCCTCTTGAACCTAGCTATTGATCAGCGAGATGTAACAATTTGCACAAGGATCCAAACTACCCCTGTCCAGTTTCGTTGCTATGTGTACATGGCGGCATTGTTGGAACGCCCCGATATATGTACTCGAATTACGGGCTCAGCGATCTCAGAATCCAAAGGTCCTGAACAGGGCGATGAGCAGGCTGGCGAGACAGTCTCCTGGCAATTCTTTTGTGAATACGTAACTCAACTCGGCTTCCAAGGATGCTATTCCCTCCCTAGAGACAGAGAGCGTCGAGTTCGGTGCCTAGCAATTTATGCTAAAGTCACGGGGAATGTGAGCCTCTGCGATGAAATCTCGATTAAAGATTGGGGCGGTGAGGCTGCTGACTGCTATACAAGTATAGCAGAAACCCAAAGCAACATCTCCATTTGCGATAGAATCACCTGGGACCAGGAGGAGAGGAGCCTATGCTATTCCCAACTTGCAATATCGCCTTCTGTAAAATAATTAGAGCTCAGGAGCTACAGTAAAGCTGTGAATATAAATGAAGAGTAATGCAGTAGAGTGCGTTAACACTCCCCCTTATCATATATACACTCCCCCAACCCATCCTCCGTCAAGTCAACTCCACAATTCATCGGACCTGGAGCGGGTGGTTCTTGTCCTCCCAAGAAGAGAAATTCTAAAGTTGTTATTGGATCTGAAATATCAATTTGACCATCATCGTTCGTTTCGGAGGCATCGGGGCAGGAATTGGAGCCTTCTCCAGAGAATAGGAAGGTCAGAGTGTTGACTGCATCAGAGATATCGACGGAGCCATCTCCATTAGAATCTGCCCGCCGGAAGACTAACCCATAGCACAGGGCATGAGAAAAGGCTCGCTCGCTCTGGAATTACAGAGCCAATTGTCTTTGGATCAAATACCTACAGCAAAGAGGAATTGATTGCAGAGATGGGATCTGCTTATCTATGTGGTCACACTGGTATAGAGAACAGGGTGATTGACAATTCAGCTTCTTATATTGCGGGCTGGCTTTTTCGATTAAAGAATGACAATCGCTTTGTAATTCAGTCTGCGGCCCAGGCTCAAAAAGCATCAGATTACATTCTTGGAAAGAAGCTTGAGGAGATTTTGGAAGAATGAAATGCTCAATGTGTCAGAAGAGGCTTGATGAAGGCTTGAATATTTTGGAAGTGGAAGAGGGGATTGTAGGGACAAGCGGGTTTGTTCCATTAGACAGCGCAATGCATTTCTGCAATGAAGAGTGCATGAAGGAGTATTTCACAGCTTCAAATGGGTATGACAAGTGGAAGGTTGGGAGGAGGGTGCCGTGATGAATTCAATTTATTCTCGGAATGTCAATGGACAAAGGTTCCTCAAGCTTCCGCTTCAACAGGCCGAAAATGAAAGAAGATGTTGATATGGAGTTGATAATGCAAAGCCCAATTATTATTTCATTCGTTCTACCACCTGAATACGAGGACCAAGTGATTCTGGCTGCCAAGAGACTTCAGACAAACGAATCAGAGAAATGCCTTGAGATAGTTGTCAATGCCTTGAAGGCCGCACGAGAAGACAAAGGGGAATTTCAGAATCCCTTTGGAGGATTTCGATATGACAGATTACGCTGGGGCCAACGAGAAAGCGAAAGAAACATTTCTTTCAAGGTTGAGGTATTCCCATGAAGAGTATCATAGAATCGGTTCTACTGTCCGCGATTGTTGGGCTGTTCTTTTCCCCTCGCTTGAATGCCCAGGGGTGTCCACTTCCTAAGCTACTCAGCATTTCTCATCCAAATCAAATCACGCTCGGAGATTGGGCAGATGTCGAAGTAAATTGCCTAAATAGTGGCACCCTCACGTCTCCAGACGGCGGGATTTCAATTTCATTTCCTTCATTCACCGATTCGAGTGATGGGGGTCTTGTTGCTAATAACGGAAGTTCGTCGGGATCTGCCAAACTTACGATTTATCCAAAATACTCAACTATACACAATAACAAATGCGTCAGGATGAGCGCTATTTACTTACTATCTGAACTTGCTGATAGCTCTTGGTCGCCCAATAAGACAAACACATTGAAACTGCGCGTAAGACCGAAGAGAACAGGAGAGTTCCCAATCTACGTTCGGTCTGCAATGGCATGCGACATTCCCTCCTGCTTTTACTTCCCAGATCCCCTACTTCCATACAGAATTGCTGTGTCGAACGTCAGTCCTAATGGGATTTGGAAGACCGACTTGATATTCTACTACGATGCAGCTCCTCGCTCGCGGCTCATCCTGGACAATGTTTCAGTGAGCGCACAAGATCTCCGGCCAGCTCGTGAAATAGAACGCTGTAGTAAGACTCTGAGGTTTCAAAGCTCTCAGGCCTTGGCATCTCTATTGTGTCTTTGATCGGAATGTAACGAGCCCTGCTTCCACCTTGCCTGATTGATGGTGGATTTGGCATTTCCCCAACTATCCTTTCGCAGTGCTCAATTGGATCAAACAAAAATTCAAGTCCATCGCCCTTTGGATATTCTATATTTTCACACTGCTCAACATTAAAGACTGTGTAGTATCTGAGAAAAGGTACTTTTTTAATTTCATTTGTCTCTTCATCTTTCATTTCCAACCAATTCCAGTAAACGCATGGATATCCTTGCTGGCCTTTCTTAACAAAGCCTCTTCTTTCTTTTGCTTGCTTGTAACTAAGCCAATAAAGAGCTTCATATCCTGCTGAACTCAAAACAAAAGAGTTAATTCCACGATATTCTTTGCCAGAAACCAGACTTCTCGGAATGCCTCGCACTCCCCAAGGTCTATGCCATGGAACTGTTCCTTCTTCAAGTTTTGAAATAATTCTGTCTGTGATAATTTGATAAACATTGCGCATGAATGGAAAAAGGGCGAGGAATTATTAAAGATTGAACCGATTTGGTATTTATTCATTATCTTGTGCATTTCGGTAGAAATTATTTAAATTGCGTAAGTTTTTTCCTATTTATGAATCTTATACTCAGAACCTACTCAAGCAATTCTGAATACAATGGAGATTGCGATTATGCTCTTGTGAATTTATACAAGCCCCAGATTCAACAGATCACAAACCGCATGAAACTGGCGGATACTCTGAACAAGAGGGATAGTTCTTTCATATGCCTTGAATACTGGGATCCAACTCCTCGTTTTTTCAGTTTGTTTGAAAATCTGGAAAGACTTGTAGATTGCAATGCATTGAATGAAGGTGGCTCCGTCGTTATTGGAGAGGCATTAATCAATAGGATTCCAGAGGAGACTTATCGGGATACTGAGGCAAGCAAGATCATTGTCTTTCTCGATAGTGTGTATTGGGAATGCAGGCCAAGGCATTGCGATGTAATAATAGAGACAGCTGAAGTATCGAAGGCGGTTATTATTGGAGGAAAATCTTTGTAGCTCTCCCCGGCGCCCCTCGTTGCGAACAAAACCGGACTTGTCCCGGTGCGGGCGTATTGACTTAATGTCTAATTTGATGGGACTACAAGAAATATACAAGTTGTTTATAACAATAACTTGTTTTGTAGCCTCATGGAAAAAAGAGATCCGTACAAACACAAAGAAAGATGGGAAAATTGGAGAGAATCTGTTAAATCAGATAATTGTGAAGTGATTTTTCAAGTTAGGGATGAAAGGTTAGAATTAAAGTTATTAAAATTTCATTTGAAAGGTACTGCAAATACTGGCGCTTTATTTTTTTGTCTTTGCTTCTTTCAATAAATAATTTTACTTTTGAGTTATCATCGCTTATTAGATAGAATCTTAAAATGTTCTGGTTTGGAGTCAACTCCGCTATTATTTCTTTTTCTGTCCTTGAAATTAGTTTTATGGTTAATTCAATTGGATTTTCTGCTTCAACGTCTGCGCCAACAATCTTTTCCTTGAAAGGAAACATTATTTCTTTTAAGGAATCTTCAATTATGTAGGTTATTTTTTGGATTGTGTACATCTAATGAATTTGGAATAATTAGTTTATAAATAATATCTACGCTTCAATCTTTGCTTCTTTCTTTTCTCCCTTTGGTTTATGCCTAGTTATAGCTCTTAATAGAATCTTAGAACCTCTATGCCCAATCTCTTTTGTCTAAATATCTCAACAACACAAACGAAAGTATACAAAAATTATAAAAAATAAAAATAAATTATTTCTTTCTTGATGATGAACTTATGCCTGACATTGCTACTTTGAATGACCTTGGAGCTTGTTTAAGAGCAAATCCTTTAGCTTGATTATTAGTCTTAACAAGATTTGATATGTCTTTTCTTATTAGATTATCTAATCTCTTAAGTTCCCTATTAACCTTTCTGACAGAAGACACCAGTGCTTTCTTAGATATTTTACCAACATGATATCTTTCTCTTTCTTTGTCGAATTCATCCATTGCAGCTTGCTTCTCATCCTGATGTGTCCTTATCATCTCGCCGAATGCTGTTATTTCTTTAACAATAGCCCCGAAAGCTGTCTCATCCAATTTTTTTTCAGTTGCCAATTTCCACCTCCATTATAATTATATGATAAAACATATTTATAAATTTTTGTGATGTGTTCGTGGTCGATATGCCGCGAAGATATCGACCACTATCATCTCAGCCATTGAGATAATATTATAATACTGCATAATTAGTATAAAAAGTTTAGCATCCTGTTATCTCTGCAATCTGGTTTAATGAAAAAACACCCTTGTATAATTTTTCTTTGAATTTGAAGCTTGGCACAAAATCCACACTATCTACATGACACGCATATTTATTTGCATTGCAATTTATGTAATTAATGTTCATATCAAAATTATCAAAAAGTTTTTTCTGCTCTTCACATTGCTGGCAGTTATCATCAATATAAAACACAACCCCTTTATCAGATAAGCATGCAGCAAATTCCTGAATTGAATTCTGAAGAAGAGAATATCCTGTAAGATTGCTTATTACCAATGTAAGCGAATACACAGACAAGATAAATACAATGCACGCTATTAAGGTTAAAAAAACTCTTAACTTTCTATTAATCCCTCTTTTATCCATAAATAATTTATGATAACTAACTTTATAAATTATTAACATTGAGTTGATTTTAATGGCAGTTTCTGATAAGCATATGAAAAATATATAAGTAATGATATTTCTTTCTAATCATGAAATATTATTCATTCAAAATTGCTGCAATTTTAATCATTGTATTTTTACTGCAGTTGTTGATTCCAGCTTTTACAGACTTTCTTGTCATAGATAATTCCATGCCATTTGAAATCTGGAGATATTTTACAGCGATTTTCCTTCATGGCGGTCTGCTCCACTTGGTTTTGAATTTGTTTGGACTGGTATTTTTTGGGTTTATACTTGAGCATGAAATAAAACCAAAAAAATTCTTGTTGGTGTTTTTAACAGCAGGAATTTTCTCGTCAATTATTTCTGTATTTTTTTATAGCAAGGTATTGGGGGCGTCTGGAGCAATATTTGGAATTATTGGCACTCTGGTTATTTTGCGTCCGAGCATGACTGTGTGGGCATATTCAGTGCCAATGCCTTTATTCCTAGCCTCTCTTTTATGGGCTCTTGCTGATATATTTGGCGTATTTTTTCCAACAGGCATTGCAAATTTAGGACATTTATCTGGATTATTTGTCGGGATTTTAATTGGGTTTTATCTTAGAGCCAAAATGCCGAAAATCAAGACAAATAAAGAAAAGATTAATATCCCAGAGGAGTATGTGATAGACTGGGAGAAAAGATATATGGGCTAGTTTTTTTCAAGCTTCCACACAATAAGCTCCTCAAAAAATATCTTCTTCCTTGCTATCTCTTTTATTTTGTAGTTTTTAATCATTGAGCTTTTTAAATTTGTCAGTGAGCTGAAAACAATGAAAATTCTTCCATCTTTGTTTAAATGGGCTTTCGCCTGCTTTAAAAAACGCAGTATTGTTTCGCATCCCTTTTTTCCGCCAGTTGTATCTTTTTCTTTGTCATACTTGGATTCTGGGAGGTAAGG
>JACPGZ010000039.1 GCA_016188895.1 Candidatus Pacearchaeota archaeon | reverse complement strand
TCGATCTGGCTTGGAATTGCAAAATACTGCCATATTGAAGAAGAACTAATGCATGTAAATACATTAAATGTATAATTCATAGAAATTAAGCCCATTACGTTTCCTGCAATGTCCCTGACATCCTGCACATTCAATGTATAAGTTCCGTTGCTGTGTAAAGATGTGCCTAAAGTTAATGTTCTATTATCATTGCTTAAAATAGCGCTTAAGACATTAATCCCATTATTGATATTATAATTGCTTGCAGTTTCTGCTGAAGTTTTCTGAACCTGCTCACTAAACACAACTGCAACAGAATTAGCACTTGCAATTATAGAACTAACACTCGGAGGATTTGTGTCGCTTGGAGTTGTAGAAGAAGCTGTTGCATTATTAGAAGCCAAGCCAGCTCCATTAACTACAGATAACTTATATGTGTATGTTTTCCCGCCAACAGTTGTAGTGTCAGAGTAATCAGTAAGGCTTCCTGAAAGCTGAGCAAGTAACACATCATCACGATAGAGTTTATAAGAGGCAATTCCAGACAAAGAGTTAGATGCACTGCTCCATGACAAATCAACTTGATTCTCATTAACAACACTTGCTGTCAATGCAGGTGTTGTTGGAGGAGTAGTGTCATAGATTATTGAAAAATTAGAGCTTGCAAATGCTCTATTGCTTGAATTATCGCTTGCTTCGTAGTTCCAGAAATACGCCCCTTCGCTTGGTAAAGTATAACCGAAAGAAACAATTGCATTCTCTCCATTAATTATCTGCGTATTTGTTGTAATCAAGCTTCCGGCATTATTCCACAAATAAAATACTGCATCGTCCAAGTCTATATTATCGCTGATGCTTGCATTAAAGCTTTGAGTAGCAATGCTAAACATTCCCCCATTTCCAGGAGCTAATAAATTAACATTTGGTTTTGTTGTATCAGGCCCGCTTACAACCACTGCATTTCTATATGTATCCCACATGCGCTCTGCGAAATCAGTCCAGCTTCTATGAAAATCTCCAACACCCCATTGTTGTTTTGTATATTCCATATACCAATCTTGATAATCAAAAAGCGCATTATGGTTCCATAAATTCTTAGCTCCTGTAAGACGAGCAGAAAGCACAGCCCCCACCAAGGTATTTTCTGTGCAGCAAAATTGATAGCTTACTTTTCCTGGATCATTTTGAGGCTTAGTGCAATGCCTTTCTCCCCAAACAGGCGTTCCAATAGCAACACCAGGATATTTTGAAGAATCTGCAGAAGTAAGATAAAAAATCTGACAATCTTCATGAAATTTCACAGGAGTATATCTTGTTCCAATATTCTTCATGGCAGGCTCATTCAAAAGCATTCCAGAGAAAAGAATAGGCCATTTCCTTCCAGGACAAATGCCTCCGCCACAATCACCCCACCACCAATTGCCAGGATATCCTGTATACTGAGAATCAGAATAATTCAATACTCCATACCAATCAATTCCAATCTGAATGAAATAAATAGTAAGATTCTGTTTCTGTTGTTGTGTAAAATTCAGCATTAACATTAAAGAAGCATCATTGATAACAGCAGAGTGATCTCTTCCATAATGAGGCAGATTGTCACTAGGATGAATATATCCTCCAGTCCAATATCCTTTATGATCAAGCCAAACTCTCTTAATTTTTTGCTCCATGCTTGAGAGTGAAGGAGTGCCAGCAACAGGAATTAATGAGAGTAGAAGATTCCATTGTACTTGTGATATATGATACAATGGCTTGCTATTCCCAGCATAAGGAGGACGAAAACTTCCTTCAAGAGGAGTACTGCTTAAAACAGTAAGAACTGCGGCACTCTTTAAACTTGGCCTGGGAGCATTAGGCATAGTTGTAGTGCAGAGAGGAACTCCGGCATCTCCGCATTCATCGTGGCTTATACTGGAAATAAGAGAGCTTCCCGGAGCAATTACACGGGGAAGCGAGCGTGAAACATCCAAAGAGCCAACATATCCAAACACTCTATCATCATATCCCTGATTATCGCCAGGAATCGGATTTATCATTGAGCCATCTCTTCCATTAATATTATGGGGTTTTGTAATGCCAGTTATTGTCACAGGCCCAACAACCCAATAATCCCCATTCACAAATGTTCCGCACTCAACTGCAGAACTGAATGTCCATGTAATTCCATATTGCGAGATGCTTGTGCATGTTGTTTGAGTAGAAACTTGCCTCCCAGTTATCACAAACGCCTTGAAAAAAGGAACATTTAATTCAACAATACTCTGAAACAAGCCTCTCACTCGAGGCTTGTCAGGAAATGCTGAAAGAACACTTAAAAATATAATTGAAAAAAGAATAAACGCAATAACAAATACTAAGAAAAATGTAAGGTAATAAAGTCCTTTATTCCTCTTGCTCCTGCCGCCCTTGCTTTTTTCTTCTTTCCTCGCCCTCATTTTTCGCATAAGTTATTAATGAAAATCAAATTTAAAATTTTATCGCTTCTCGAGAAGCCATCTCCATAAAGGAATAAACTTTATCTTTACACGGTCAACCTTCTCTTCTTTTTCTGTATCTTCTGTTAAAATAAAACCTTCTTTAAGCTTTAGCTCTTTGCAGGCCCGAACTAAACTACCAACTTCTCTTTCTTTAGTCTCTTTCTTTTCAACATCCCAAGAAACCTGAACAGCCTGAATAATTCGCTGTTTTTTCCTTATTACAAAGTCAACTTCTTCCTGTTTCGCATTTCTCCAGTAATAGATTTCCCGATCTTCTTTATTCAAATTATTAAAAGCTATATTCTCTGCAAACCTTCCATAATCTTTAGAAAAAACAAAAGCTACAGAATTTCTTAAGCCATTGTCAGTACAATAAACCTTTCTTAGATTAAGCAACTGCTCTTTTTCAGAATAAGAAAATTTCTTAACAAAATTAAGAAGATAAACACTAGACAGATAATAAGAAAATCTCTCAACAGTGTCTAGATTAAGTTTGAGAACATTCTTAATGTTATTAAATGACTGAAGAGTTGAAACATTTGTGAGATAATATTTCGCGAGATCATTAAGCTTATTTACCTCTCTTATATTATATCTTTGAACTATATCTTTAATTATTATATCTCTAAAATATGTTTGAAGAAGCTCTTTTTTTTGGCTATTTGTATTTGTTAGTATGACTTTTGGAAAGCCACCATTTAACAAATATTCTTTAAATTCCGCTTTTAATAAGTGCCTTTTATTCGAAATGTCTAAATTATCTCTTATTTCTATTCCTTTAAAAGCAAGATATTCTTTAAATGAAAGAGGCCTTATTTCTAAATCTAAATGTCTCCCTGCGAGCACTGTAGAATATTCTGAATTAAGCAGTTTTGAACTTGAGCCTGTTACAAAAACATTTATTTTTTTATTTTCATGCAAAAATCTGGCAAATTTTTCCCAGCCATCAATAACTTGCACTTCATCAAGGATAACATAATGATTTTGGTCAGGCTGTAGTTCAGTAAGATATAACTCATAAATATTATTTAGCAAGTCTAAGCTCAAGTCTTTAAGGCGAGGGTCTTCAAGATTTATGATTAAGATATTTTTCTTATCTACTCCAGAATCAATAAGATCTTTACAAAACTGCAATAATGACGTTGATTTACCGCTTCTTCTTATTCCTTTAATAACAACTATTTCTTTTGTTTTTAAAAGGTCTTCAATACTTTCCATTATCTCTTTTCTTTTTATACCGATCTCTTGTTCTTTCTTCCAAAAATTCCAATCATTCAAAACATTTAATATTTCTGCTTTTTCCATTATATCTTGTATTAGCGGTGGTTTATAAAGTTTACTACTGTATCGGTAGCTTTTACTAATTATCTCTATAATATATCGGTAGCTTTTATTAGCTAATTTGATATTTTTAAACCTTTCTATATAGCAAGTATATAAAAATATACACTTTATGGTTAGAAAAGTTTAAATTATTTAATATTTATATTATGTCAAAGTATACATTTTTGATTACTATGAATAATCAAATTATTAAGAGAACGCTCTTTTTTCTATTATCTATAAATATCACTATATATATTTCATTTCTTAACAATCTCCACTCCCTGATTTTTCTTCTCTTCTCTTATTCGTATATTCCTGCCCTTCAAAAATCTCAAATAAACAAACCACCCTATATTAATAAACATAAGAACAAGAACAGCTACAACCAAAATTGTATTTATATCAAATCTTCCTCTGCCTGCAAGAACAACCCTGCCAGTTGCTCCAATAACAACAATGCTGTCCTCTGATATCTGCAGCTGGATTGGCTTTTCATCTTCTCTTTCTAAATAATGCAGAATAATCTTTCCTTCATAAACCCCTTTTTGCACTCCTGCTGTATCCCAGAATGCAATCATCTTTTCCCTTGATAATGCATTAACATCATAAGTTGGAGACTTGAAATCAGCCATTGTTTCTCCTTCTTTATTGAATACAACAATATTAAGATATGCATTAAGTATATCAGAACTTCCTATGTTTCTCACAGTCACTTCAAACTTCCCAATTCCTCCAAGCTGAAAATTTTTCACTTCAATAGATTCTATCTCCAAAATAACTTCTCCTATATTAAATACTTTTTCAAGCTCAATAATATTTTCATCGTAATGAACAGTTGCCACAGCTCTATATGGCCCTGGTGGCACATCTGGCATCCATTCTTTTAACAATACTCCTCTTCTTCCAGATGTTAAGCTGATACTATCTGTTTCTATTGTGCCAACCTTTTGATTCAAAGATGTGTAAATATCAATGTCTGCTTTTAAATTAACAATATCAAGCTTTCCTCTGCTTATCGCGGCAATGGAAAATATTGTCTTCCCAGTATTTTTATCCTGATAAATATCAAGCTCTGCCTCAATAAACTTTCCAGGATATGGAACAAAAATCTCAAATTGTGTTATTACTCCTGCAACAGCGCCGACAAATGTGCTGCTACCAAGTGGCTGAATAACAGCAACACTCACATTCCCTCCATCCCTTCCAGCTTCAACAAATGTTCCTTGTTGATAAGCTCCTGGCGGCAGTTCCAACGCAACAATCTCTGCCACATGCTTTCCAGGATTTAATCTCTCAGGAAGTCTAATGCTGTAAGTATAGGATTTAGTTTCATCAAATCTGCTAAATGCATCAAACTGCTTATTCAATGTTACATGCTCTCCCAAATCTCCTTTAACATAAAATAGAACGTTCATGTCTTTTTTTTCTGAATTAATAACTGAAAAACCCACATCTCTCTCCAAGCCAGGACTAAAATCTTCTGTAACCTTGCCAGGAGTAATTCCAATAGCACTCGCTAAATAGCTGGCTAATAATAAAAATAAAATGTATGTTATAATTTTCATTCTATCTCAAATGTTGTGTTTTCTTCGTCAATTTTAATCACAAAACCGCTAATATCCTTCTGCACCTCATTCATTTCGCCGCTTAGAGTTTTGTTGCTAAATCTCAAAATAGTTTTCTCTCTGATGCTGAAATTCCTCACTTCGCTCTCAAAAAACAATCTTTTTACTTTCCAATAATAAGTTCCTGGCTGAAGCAATTCTATTTCCTCATTTTCTTTAAGTTTGACAAATATCTCAAATAAAGGGCTTGTTGAAATTAAAACACTTCCTCCATTAATTTCAAGCTCAAAATCGCCCTCAACAACATGCCCGCTTACAGGAGCATTAATTCTTGGCATGCTGTTAAATAAAACAAAAGCCAAAGCTCCAACTATGAAAACTGCCTCAAATATTAAAATTTTTTTGTTTATCATTCTCCCAAACTCGCTAAAAATGTAACAGTTGAATTTCTTAACCCGCTTGGTTCAGAGCTTGGCACTCTTACTAATACATCTGTTTTTGCAGAGTCTCTAATGTCATTAAAGTCTAATGCGGCAATAGCAACTTGCAATAAAGAGCTGAAATTTGTCCAGTCAGTTAAAGTCTGCGGGCCAAATGAGCCAGCTTCATTCTCTCTTATCTTAAACTGATAATTATTTGAAGGATAGCTCCCTGAAACAAATAATCTTGATGCATTTACAGAAACATTAGCAAAAACACTTCCATTATTCTCAATTATAAATGGTGGAGGAACTTCATTTGATGTGTTCTTGCTAGCTCCTGGAAAAACCTCGCCGAAATCAATTAAATTAGGATTCAATGAAATATCAACTAATGCCTGTATGTTTATTCTTCTAGGAGTTGCCCAATTTCCATATTGCAAGCCATCATTAGCTCTAACTGTCCAATTATAATAATTTCCACTATCAATTAAATACCTCAAATAATCTGGAGCTGGAACAGTATGGCTATTTGCCGCAGTAGTTGTAATTATTTCATAAGGCCCTTTTCCAGAGCACACTCCTCCAAGAACATTATAACAGCTAAGATTTATCTGATAAAACTGAATTGCATCTCCATCTGGATCAGTTGCACTCCAATTGAAAAATGGTGTCCTGTTTGTGGTTGTAGCTCCATCAGCAGGACTATCAAGTGTTACAACAGGCAGTTTATTCCCAACTCTTAATGTTCTCACATCTGTCATATTGAAATTATTGTCAATATCTGTGACAGCTGAATAATATGTATATGTCCCATTAGTCAAATTGCTCTGGTTAATATAAAGGAGCCATTTTTCTTTATCATATTTGTATAAATTTGAGTAATACTGCTCTTTTACCTCTCCTACTGAAAGCGGTCTATTCCAGATTCTTACTTCGTCTATTGTGCCGTTGAACCAGCGTATAGATCTGTTTTTGATTCCTCCAATATATAGAGGAGTAATATCGCTAGAGCATGGTTCCCCATTAAATGAAGTATTTGTAGCAACATTTATTCCATTTATATAAATCCTTACAGTATTTGCAGAATTCACAAAAGTTGCCGCAACATGCGTCCACTCATTCAAAGGGACAAAGCCTCCACTAGCGATAGGAAAATCACTTCCACAATTAGCTGAAACTGTCCTGAACTGAACAGCTCCACTACTACTCAACAAAATTGCATAATTATCCCTGTTAATAGGATCTACACTCGCAGTTTTTCTTATAATTCTCTGATCTGGAGTGTATGACTTTATCTTTATCCATGCCATTAAAGTAATTTCAGAGGTTATATTAAGGCTATTGCTGTGATTTATTTCAATAAGTCTTTTATCGCTATCTCCAAAAAATTCAAAAGCTCCATTATATTTTCCGCTAACATTAAATGTTGGACATTTTCCGTTATCTCCAGCGCCAATAGGAGAGCATGTTCCATTATTCCCATACCTACTCAAATCCCTTACAAATGTATCATTCTCGCCCAAAGCGCTTCTATTATCAAAATTCATCATTAAAACAAGAGAATCATTATAAAAGCTGTAATTCGTCCCATTCCAGTTAAATTTAATTTCTTTAATTCCAGCTCCGCTTAATCCGCCCTCGTCAATAATGCTGACATTTATTTGAACAGAAGTATTCAAAGTTGCAGAGCCATTTGGAAGTGTTGGAGGAACAAATTCTATTTGAGGAATATCAGACCTAATAAATATAGAGGCATTATTTGTTTCTTTCTCATTCTCATTTTGATTTGAAACAAATACCGAGCATGTCCAATTGTCTCCAATGGAAGTATATTGATTGTGAAGAGTCACAATATTTTTTAGAACTCTGACCCCCTTTCCTCTGTGATAATTTGTAAGAATCTCTCCGCTAGACAAACTTCTATTATAAAGCGCTAATTCATCTATCGCGCCATTCCATTCCTCATCAATATCCCCGCTAATTACAGAATCGCCTATCCAAAATTCAGATGCTGGATTAATAATACCAAGATTATTATCAGGCCCTGCATTAAATGGCCTGTTTCCATCTAAAGAGCCATCTAAATAAAATTTAATTCTATTGCCTTCTCTTACTAAAGCAACATAATGCCAGATATTTGGAGTAATAACACTGTTGCTATAATGATCCCTGCTTGCTCCTCCGCTGTCTTTATAATCAAATCTTAATCTATTTCTTGGAAATC